>JAWLFB010000040.1:0-18451 GCA_041685825.1 Guyparkeria sp.
TTCGCTCATGGCTCGTACCGAAACCCCGGTCTGCGATTTTGGTCGTCCCGCCGTGGATTTTGCCCTGCCGGACGTCGAGGGGCGCATCTGGCGCCTGGGCGACGTGCAGGGTAAGAATGGCACGCTGGTGATGTTTATCTGTAACCACTGCCCTTACGTCAAGGCGGTGCTCGATCGCATAGTTCGCGATGCGCGCGAGCTCAAGGGACTGCGGGTCAACACGGTGGCGATCATGTCCAACGATCCCAGCGATTATCCGGAGGATTCGCCTAAGAACATGAAGCGGGTCGCCGAGGCGCACAAGTTTTCCTTCCCCTACCTGATCGACGAATCCCAGGCGGTGGCCAAGGCCTATGGTGCGGTCTGCACGCCGGACTTCTTCGGCTACAACGCGGAACTCGAGTTGCAGTACCGTGGCCGTCTGGATGCATCGCGCAAGGAGGCTGAGCCGGATGCGCCGCGCGAGCTGTTTGAGGCGATGAAGCAGGTGGCCGAGACCGGTCGAGGCCCCGAGGAGCAGGTGCCCTCCATGGGCTGTTCGATCAAGTGGCGCCAGACCTGATTTGCCTGGCGTGACAGGCTGTTTCCCTCTGCCGATCAGACGATGCCTGTCGTTTCTAAGTAATTGAAAAACAGGGTGGTTGCCTTGTGTGAGGGTTTTGGGGACAATGTCGCGCAACTTCCGCGCCTGCCCCAAGGCTAGGTGCCGTCGTCTGCGTGCGCAAAGCACACGGCGCCCAGAACTGCTTCTTTTTCAACCCTTTGGAGTGTTTTATGTCGACACGTAGAGAGCTTGCCAACGCGATTCGCGCGTTGAGCATGGACGCCGTTCAGAAGGCGAATTCGGGTCACCCGGGCGCCCCCATGGGCATGGCGGACATCGCCGAAGTGCTGTGGAACGACCACATGCACCACAACCCGAAAAACCCGGATTGGCCCAATCGTGACCGTTTCGTGCTCTCCAACGGCCACGGGTCGATGCTGATCTACTCTCTGCTCCACCTGACCGGTTACGAACTGCCGATGGAAGAGCTGAAGAACTTCCGTCAGTTGCACTCCAAGACTCCGGGTCACCCGGAATATGGTTACACCGCGGGCGTCGAGACCACCACCGGTCCGCTCGGCCAGGGTCTCACCAACGCCGTTGGCATGGCGATCGCGGAGAAGATGCTCGCCGGTCAGTTCAACAAGCCGGGCCACAAGGTCGTCGACCACTACACCTACTGCTTTTTGGGTGACGGCTGCCTGATGGAAGGTATCTCCCACGAAGCCTGCTCTCTGGCAGGGACACTGGGGCTGGGCAAGCTGGTTGCCTTCTATGACGACAACGGCATCTCCATCGACGGTCACGTCGAGGGCTGGTTCACTGACGACACGCCCAAGCGTTTCGAGTCTTACGGCTGGCACGTTGTCCGTGACGTCGACGGCCACGATGCCGACGCCATCGATGCGGCCATCCGCGAGGCGCGCTCGGTCAACGACAAGCCGACCATGATCTGCACCAAGACCGTGATCGGCTTTGGCGCGCCGAATCTCTGCGGCACCCACGACTGTCACGGCGCCGCCCTGGGTGATGCCGAGGTCAAGGCCACCCGCGAAAACATCGGCTGGAGCCACGAGCCGTTCGTTATTCCGGACGAGGTCTACGCCGGCTGGGACGCCACCGAAAAGGGCGCGAAGGCCGAGGCCGAGTGGAACGAGACCTTTGCCGCCTACGAGAAGGCATTCCCGGCCGAAGCCGCCGAGCTCAAGCGTCGCCTCAATGGCGATCTGCCGGCTGATTTCAGCCAGAAGATGGACGCGCTGATCAAGGAGGTCGACGCCAAGGGCGAGAGCGTGGCCTCGCGCAAGGCCTCTCAAGCCGTGATCACTGGCTTGGCGGACATTTTGCCGGAACTGGTCGGCGGTTCGGCCGACCTGGCGCCGTCCAACCTGACCACCTGGAAGGGTTGCACCGCGCTGACCGCCACCGAGTCGGATGCCAACTACATCCACTACGGCGTGCGCGAGTTCGGCATGAGCGCCATCATGAACGGCATGGTGCTGCACGGCGGCCTGCTGCCGTTCGCGGGCACCTTCCTGATGTTCTCCGAATACGCCCGCAACGCCCTGCGGATGTCCAGCCTGATGAAGATCGGCTCGATCTTCGTCTACACCCACGACTCCATTGGCTTGGGCGAAGACGGTCCGACTCACCAGCCGGTCGAGCAGATCGCCACGATGCGCCTGATCCCGGGCATGCAGACCTGGCGTCCGTGTGACGCGGTCGAGACCGCGGTGGCCTGGAAGCAGGCGGTCGTCCGTCGTGACGCGCCGACCTCGCTGGTCTTCTCGCGTCAGGGTCTGCCGCACCAGACCCGTGCCGCCGAGCAGATCGCCAACATCGAAAAGGGCGGTTACATCCTCAAGGATTGCGACGGCACGCCGGACCTGATCCTGATCGCCACTGGCTCCGAGGTTGGCCTGGCGATGGACGCGGCCGAGAAGCTGGCCGACAAGAAGGTTCGCGTGGTCTCCATGCCGTGTGTCGAGGCCTTCAATGCCCAAGACGACGCTTACCGCGATTCGGTGCTGCCGAGCGGCGTCACCGCGCGCATGGCGATCGAAGCCGGTGTCACCCAGGGCTGGTACAAGTACGTCGGCAGCCAGGGCAAGGTGTTTGGCTTGGACACCTTCGGCGAGTCCGCCCCGGGTGGTGACCTGTTTGAGCACTTCGGCTTCACCGTCGATCGCGTTGTCGAGGAAGCCCGCAAGCTGGGCTGATCGGCGGTCGCGTCAACCGATTTCGGGCGCGTGTGTCTTCAATCGCATGCGCCCTGACCAATTTGTATCCACGTATCGATTAGGAGAAAACCCATGGCTATTCGTGTCGGTATCAACGGCTTTGGCCGTATTGGTCGCATGGTGTTCCGTGCGGCGACCCAGGAATTCCCGGAGCTGGAAATCGTTGGCATCAATGACCTGCTCGAGCCGGAGTACCTGGCGTACATGCTCAAGTACGACTCCGTGCACGGCCGTTTCGACGGTGACGTGTCGGTTGAAGGCAACAACCTGGTCGTCAACGGCAAGACGATCCGGCTAACCGCCGAGAAGGACCCGTCCCAGCTTAAATGGGGCGACCTGGGCGTTGACGTCGTGGTCGAGTCCACCGGCCTGTTCCTCACCGAGGAAACCTGCCAGAAGCACATCGATGCTGGCGCCAAGAAGGTCGTTCAGTCGGCCCCGTCCAAGGACGCCACCCCGATGTTCGTCTATGGCGTCAATCACAACGATTACGCCGGTCAGCCGATCGTTTCCGCTGCTTCCTGCACCACCAACTGCCTGGCGCCGGTGGCCAAGGTCCTGAACGACAAGTTCGGCATCAAGCGTGGCCTGATGAGCACCGTTCACGCCGCCACCGCCACCCAGAAGACCGTCGACGGTCCCTCCCAGAAGGACTGGCGCGGCGGCCGCGGCATCCTGGAGAACATCATCCCGTCCTCCACCGGCGCGGCCAAGGCCGTTGGCAAGGTCCTCCCGGCACTGAACGGCAAGCTGACCGGTATGGCGTTCCGCGTCCCGACGTCGGACGTCTCCGTGGTCGACCTGACCGCCGAGTTGGATAAGGGGGCCTCCATGGACGACATCAAGGCGGCCATGAAGGAAGCCTCCCAGGGCGAGCTCAAGGGCGTGCTGGGTTACACCGAGGAAGCGGTCGTTTCCACCGACTTCCGTGGTCACCCGGAGCCATCCGTGTTTGATGCCAAGGCCGGCATCGCCCTGGACGACACCTTCGTTAAGGTGGTCGCCTGGTACGACAACGAGTTCGGTTACACCTGCAACATGCTGCGCGTGGTGCAGCACGTCGGCAAGTAAATCGACTGACCGGAACGGGTGGGCTTTCCCACCCGTTTTTCGAACTGAGCTTCGCACCACGCGAAAGCCGTAAGGACTGGGCGCAAACGAGTCGCCTCCCATTCCTTACCGCTTTTTATCTGTCTCATTGAGGAGTTTTCCATGGCGAACGTCATCCGCATGACTGATCTCGATCTTGCCGGCAAGCGCGTGTTGATCCGCGCCGACCTGAACGTGCCGGTCAAGGACGGCAAGGTCACCTCCGATGCGCGCATCAGCGCCTCGCTGGGCACCATCAGGGCCGCGCTCGACCAGGGCGCCCACGTGATGGTCACCTCGCACTTGGGCCGTCCGACCGAGGGCGAGTTCTCCGAGGGTGATTCCCTCGCCCCGGTGGCCAAGGACCTGAGCGACAAGCTCGGCCGTGAGGTGCGCCTGGAGCGCGATTACCTGAGCGGTGACGTCGAGGTCGGCGCCGGCGAGGTGGTCATGCTGGAGAACGTGCGCTTCAACAAGGGAGAGAAGAAGAACGACGAGGCGCTCTCGAAGCAGTACGCCGCCCTGTGCGACGTCTTCGTGATGGATGCCTTCGGCACCGCTCACCGTGCTCAGGCCTCCACGCACGGCGTGGCCAAGTTCGCTCCGGTCGCCTGCGCCGGCACCCTGCTCACCGAAGAGCTCGAGGCGCTGACCAAGGCGCTGGCCAACCCGGCCCGCCCGATGGTCGCGATCGTCGGCGGCTCCAAGGTTTCCACCAAGCTGACCGTGCTTGAGGCGCTGGCCGCCAAGGTCGACCAATTGATTGTCGGTGGCGGCATCGCCAACACCTTCGTTAAGGCCGCCGGTCACGGTGTCGGCAAGTCGCTCTGCGAGGACGACCTCGTCCCGACTGCCAAGGCCCTGATGGACAAGCTCAAGAGCAATGGTGCCAACATCCCGTTGCCGACTGACGTGGTCGTCGGCAAGCAGTTCGACGAAAACGAGCCGGCGGTCCTCAAGCGCGTCGAGGACGTTGCGGATGACGACATGATCTTCGATATCGGTCCGGAGAGCGCCGAGGCCCTAGCCAAGGTTATCGAGAACGCGGGAACCGTCGTCTGGAACGGCCCGGTCGGCGTGTTTGAGTTCGACCAGTTCGGTGACGGCACCAAGCACATCTCCCAGGCGATTGCCGACACTAAGGCCTTCACCCTGGCCGGTGGCGGCGACACCATCGCTGCGATCCAGAAATACGACATCTACGACAAGGTCAGTTACATCTCGACCGCTGGTGGCGCGTTCCTCGAGTTCCTGGAAGGCAAGCCCCTGCCGGCGGTCGCCATGCTCGAAGAGCGGGCGAAAGGCTGATGGCAAACATGCACGGCTCCACTGATCATCTTCCGGCGCAGCGGCGTACCAAGATCGTCGCGACGCTCGGCCCGGCTAGTGACGACTTGGCGACCATCACCGACCTGGTAAGGGCGGGCATTGATGTCGTGCGCATGAACTTTTCGCACGGGAAGGCCGCCGACCACCAGCGGCGTGCCGACATGGTGCGCGAGGCCGCGGCCGCCGAGGGGCGTTACGTCGCCATCCTAGGTGACCTGCAAGGGCCGAAGATCCGCATCGACCGTTTCAAGGGCGGCAAGGTCGAGCTCGATGAGGGGAAGTCGTTCACGCTCGATGCCGACCTTGACCCGGATGGCGGCGACGAGAACCAGGTGGGTATTACCTACAAGGCGCTCGTCTCCGATTCGCGCCCGGGTGACGTCCTCTTGCTTGACGACGGCCGTATCGTTCTAAAGGTCGACGAGGTTCAGGGCAACCAAGTGCGCACCACGGTGGCCGTCGGCGGCATGCTGTCCAACAACAAGGGCATTAACCGTCAGGGCGGTGGCCTGTCCGCACCGGCGATCACCGACAAGGATCGGGCCGACATCAAGACGGCCGCCCAGATCGGTGTGGATTACATCGCCGTCTCGTTCCCGCGTTCGGGCGAGGATATCCACGAGGCCCGTCGCCTGCTCCAGGAAGCCGGCTGCCGAGCGCACATCGTCTCCAAGATCGAGCGCGCCGAGGCGGTCGACTGCATTCGCGAGATCATCCAGGCCTCCGATTCGATCATGATTGCCCGCGGCGACCTTGGCGTGGAGATCGGCGATGCCGAGCTCCCGGCGGTGCAGAAGGCCTTCATCAAGATGGCCCAGGAGCTCAATCGTCCCGTCATCACCGCGACCCAGATGATGGAGACCATGATCGACAACCCGATCCCGACGCGGGCCGAGGTGTTCGACGTGGCCAATGCGGTGCTCGACGGTACGGACGCGGTGATGCTCTCGGCCGAGACCGCCGCCGGGAAATACCCGGTGAGGGTGGTCGAGACCATGTCGCGGGTCTGCCACCGGGCGGAGTACCAGATCGAAGCCAAGAAGAGTGCGCCGCCGCTGGACGTGCCCTTCGAGCGGATCGATCAGGCGATCGCCTACTCGGCGATCTACACGGCAAACCACCTCTCGGTCGCGGCCATCGTCGCGCTGTCCGAGTCGGGGGCGACGCCGCTGTGGATGTCGCGGGTCGATACCGACATACCGATCTACACGTTTACCCGTTCGGAGGAGACCGCGCGACGCGTGAGTCTCTACCGTGGCGTGCAGGCGGTGCATTTCCCGGTGCCGTCGACCGACCATGCCGAGGTCAACCGGATGGTGATCGAGAGCCTTCAGCAAATGGAGAAGCTCGACGAGGGCGATCTGGTGATCATCACCAAGGGCGACCTGATGGGTCAGATGGGCGGCACGAACGCCATGAAGATCGTTCGGGTCGGGGACGTGATCTCCGTCGACTGACGCGGGGAGGTCAGGTCCTGGCGTGATTTTGGATATCCGGGTGCGCTGGGTATGCTGTCGCGCTGATTGAATTTTCGGCGACCGGGTCGGTGCGGTCCGGTCGCCACCACGGTTTCGCAACTACGTTTCAACTTGAGGAGAGGCACTATGGCGCTCATTTCGCTTCGCCAGCTGCTGGATCATGCCGCTGAACACAGCTACGGCATGCCGGCGTTCAACGTCAACAACATGGAGCAGATCCACGCGATCATGCAGGCCGCCGACGAAGTCGACAGCCCAGTGATCCTGCAGGGCTCAGCCGGTGCGCGCAAATACGCCGGCGAGCCGTTCCTGCGCCACCTCGTCGAGGCGGCCACCGAGATGTATCCGCACATCCCGATCGTCATGCACCAGGACCACGGTTCCGATCCGGGCGTCTGCCTGCGCGCAATCCAGTCGGGCTTCTCCTCGGTCATGATGGACGGCTCCCTGATGCCCGACATGAAGACCCCGTCCGACTACGAGTACAACGTCGACGTGACCGCCAAGGTAACGGAGATGGCTCACGCCGGTGGCGTATCCGTCGAAGGTGAGTTGGGCTGCCTCGGTTCGCTGGAAACCGGCGAGATGGGCGAGGAAGACGGCCACGGTGCGGAAGGCAAGCTTGACATGGACATGCTGCTAACGGACCCGGAAGAAGCCGCCGACTTCGTCAAGAAGACAGACTGTGATGCCCTGGCGATCGCCATCGGCACCAGCCACGGTGCCTACAAGTTCACGCAGAAGCCGACCGGCCAGATCCTGCGCATCGACCGAGTCAAGGAGATCCACCAGCGGATTCCGGACACTCACCTGGTCATGCATGGTTCGTCCTCTGTTCCGGAAGAGTGGCTCGAGATCATCAACAACTACGGCGGCGACATGGGTCAGACCTACGGCGTGCCAGTTGAAGAGATCGTCGAAGGCATCAAGCACGGCGTGCGCAAGGTCAACATCGACACCGACCTGCGCATGGCGTCCACCGGTGCCGTTCGCAAGCACCTCGAAGAAAACAAGTCCAACTTCGACCCGCGCAAATTCCTCAAGGAAGCGACCGCCGGCATGCAGGCGATCTGCAAGGCGCGCTTCGAGGCATTCGGCTCGGCTGGCATGGCTTCCAAGATCCGTCCGATCTCCCTGGAAGAAATGTACAAGCGTTACGAGTCCGGCAGCCTCAAGCAGAAGATCCGCTGATCTTCTGCCGTTCCGGGTGAGGGCCCGGTAAAGGCTGCATCGAGAACCCCGCCGACTGGCGGGGTTTTTTGTATGCGGGTTCATCGGTGACAGGCGTAGGTTTGCTCGGTCAAATGCGTGATAATCCCTCGATGGAACGCGACAAACACATGGACGAACATAAGCCCCGGGCGTCGGCTGACCGCCAACGCCCGGGGCTTCGTGCTATCTGGCTGCTGGTGCTGCTGGGTTGGTTGCTGCTCGGGGCTCTGGGAGGCGTGATAATCGAACGCGAGTTCGCGACCGAGATCGACGGACGGGCTGATCGCTTGCTCGATACGACCGAGTACGCCTTGTCGAGCCGGCAGGCCGAACTGGCGCGGATTGCCCGGATTCTCGCCCTCGATGAGCGGGTGCGCGAGACCCTGTCGCAGGCACGTGCCATGGTCGAACTCGAGGGTAGCGGTGGGGGTGGGGAGGGCGCAGCGCGATTGAGGCGTGAGCTCGCGCGTGCGGTGACACCGATCGCCACCGAGCTGATCCACGGTCAGGACCGGGTATTGCAGTTTCACCTCGGTCCGGAGGCGGTCAGTTTTCTGCGGGTGCATGCCCCGGATCGTTTTGGCGATGAACTGGCCGGGCTCCGGCCCTTGCTGGGGGATGTGTACCGGACCGGTCAAGGGGCAATCGGGTTCGAGGTCGGCCGCGTGTTTTCCGGTTTTCGGGCCGTCCAGCCGGTCTGGGCGCCGAACCCCGGCGGGGCAAGCGGCGGCTCGGATCGTGTGATCGCCACCGTTGAGGTGGGTACCGGGGTGACGCCGGTCGACAGCTATCTCGAGGAAAGCCTCGGCGCTCGCGCCACTCTCTTGCTGCCGGCGGAAATCGCCGAGGAGAACATCTGGGCTGAAATGCGCGAGCGCCGACGCATTGCGCCCGTGGGTAGTGGTGATTACTACGTCGATGGGCCGAAGGTGGAAGGGGGTGGCCTGGCTGCCGCTCTGCGTCAACTGGAGGGGGATCCGCCCACGCAATGGCGTTTTTCCGCCGGAAAAGAGGAGTGGTTGGCTGTCTCGCGGCCGGTGCCCATCCTAACCCAGGAAAGCAGATCACCGGCCCAACTCGTGGCCGTCGAACCGATCACGGACCTCTATGCGGCCATGCGGGCGCGCATGGCGGCACTGGTCGCCGCAGTGATCGTTGCCTTCCTGTTGACCTCGCTGGCGCTCTGGTTGCTTTCCCGCTGGCAGCGCACCCGCTGGATGGTGGTCATCGATCGGGCCGAAGCCGAACGCGATGCGCTGTTCGAACTCAGTCCCCAGCCACTGGAGTTGACCGACATGCAGGGGCGGTCGCTGTTGGCCAACGACGCCTTCCGGCGCAGCTTCGGTGCCGCCGACCCCGTCGATGGGGTTGGTTGGTTGGCTCGCGGACTCGAAGGGTTGCAGCTCGAGGCCTTCGAGCGGGCCATTGCTCGCGGGGAGCGCTGGAACGGCGCGTTGCGCCTGCCGGCGTTGCAGGGCGGATCGGGCTGGTTCCGGGTGCAGGTGGTGCCGATTGCCGACGAGACCGGGCGCCCGGCCCGTCTGTGGTGGTTCTTCCACGATGTCGATCGCGAACGTCGGGCCGCCGCCGTGGCGCAGGCCGAACGGGATCGCCTCGACGCCTTCCTCGCGGCGAGCCCAGCGGTGATCTACACCTTCCGCGCCGATCGTCCCGACCGGCTGGAGTACGTCAGTGCCAATATTCGCGAGATACTTGGCTACACCCCGGATGCCCTGATCGATGGCCCGGACTGGTGGGAGCAGACCCTGCACCCCGACGACCGTGAGCGCGCACTGGAGGAGGGTGACTTCACCCACTGGCAAGGTGATCGCAAGCGCAGTCGTTACCGGCTGTTGCGACCGGACGGTTCGCCACTTTGGGTGACGGACCACGCCCGACTGCTCCGCGATGCGGAGGGTCGCCCGGAGCGGATCGTGGGGGCGCTGATCGACTCCCGCGAGACGGTGATGCTCGAAGCGCGGTTGGCCGAGAGCGAACGGTTGTATCGTTCGGTTGTCGAGGGGGTCGAGGAGGCGATCTTCGTGGTTGGGGTTGAGCCCGGTGGCGTCTTTCGATTTATCACCAGCAATCTGGCTCACGAACACGCCACCGGTCTGTCACGCGAGCAATTGGCCGGCGCGACGCCCGACGAGATCCTGCCGCCCGCTTCTGCTGCGCACGTAAAGCGCCAGTACCGTGCCTGCCTCGAGGCGGGGCAGGCAATTCGCTATCAAGAGACCCTCGACCTGCCGGCTGGCCAAGGGCAGTGGTACACCACGCTCACCCCGATCCGTGACGAAAGCGGTGAGTTTGCCCTGATCGCCGGTGTGGCCGTTGGGCTTGAGGATGAGCGCAAGGCCTAGGCCTGAATCGGACGGGCCGTGCTTGCAAACCCCGATGCCGTCGACCATCATCTCGGCCCGTCGATATTCGAGGACCCGCGCGTGAGCCTGCCTGATCCGCCCTCTGCCCGCCGCCAAGCGACCGCCTCGCCGGTCGTTCAGGCTCGAGGCCTGATCAAGTGCTTCGGGGCGCTGCGTGCCGTCGACGCGGTCGATTTCGACATCCCCACCGGTCGCTGTTTCGGTTTCCTGGGCCCTAATGGCGCCGGCAAGACCACCACCCTGAAGATGCTGATGGGGCTGGCCGATTTCGATGCAGGCAAACTCTCGGTGCTCGGACACGCCTTGCCGGCCGAGGCGCGCGCCATCCGCGCCCGCGTGGGGCTGGTTCCCCAGGGGGACAACCTCGACCCGGATTTCACGGTTCGCGAAAACCTGTTCATGTACGCCCGCTTTTTTGGCCTGTCGCGATCACAGGTGGCCGAGCGGGTGGACTCACTTCTCGACTTCGCCAACCTGATGCAAAAGGCCGATGCCCGGGTCGACCAGCTGAGCGGAGGCATGCAGCGCCGCCTGACCATCGCTCGCGCTCTGGTCAATGACCCCGAGGTCGTCATCCTGGATGAGCCGACCTCGGGACTCGATCCGCAGGTACGTCACGTCATCTGGGGACGGTTGGCCGAATTGCGTGCCCGGGGCGTGACCCTGGTGCTGACGACCCATTACATGGAAGAGGCGGAGCGGCTCTGTGACGAGCTGGTGGTTATGGACCACGGCCGTATTCTCGACCAGGGCAGCCCGGGTCAACTGATTCAACGTCATGTCGAGCGCGACGTGATCGAATTACGTGGCTCAGTCAGCGATGGCGTATTCGCCACCTTGACCTCGATGGCCTTGCGCGTCGAGCGCCACGGTACTGCCGTCTACGTCTACACCGGGGCACCGGGGCCGATACTCGATTTTCTGGGTCAGCCCGATGGCCTGACGGTGATCCATCGTCGCGCCGGGCTCGAGGACGTGTTCCTGCACCTGACCGGGCGGGAGTTGCGCGAATGAGGTGCCTATGAAGCGGTCGATCTGGCAGTTGCCGCGGGCAAGGATGGCGGCGTTTTCCGTGTTCGCCCGCAACTTTCTGGTCTGGCGGAAGCTGATCGGGCCGGCGATCGTGCTCAACTTTGGTGAGCCGGTAATCTACCTGCTGGGCCTGGGCATCGGTCTGGGGGCACTGGTGGGCGACATCGGCGGCCTGCCGTATCTTGTTTTCCTCGCCTCGGGGATCATCGCGTCCTCGGCGATGATCTCGGTCAGTTTCGAGGGCATGTACTCCGTCTACACGCGGATGGTGCCGCAGAAGACCTTCGACGCCATCATGGCCACGCCGCTGGATATCGACGACATCATCCTCGGCGAAATCGTGTGGGCGGCCTTCAAGGGGTTGTTAAGCGCGGTGGCGATCCTGATCGTCGCCGCCCTGCTGGGTGCGATGCCCGGTGGCTGGATGGCGCTTTGGGCGTTGCCGGTGGTGTTCCTGCTCGGGCTGGCCTTCGCCGGGCCGGCAATCGTGATGACGGCGATCGCTGGTAACTACGATTTCTTCAACTACTACTTCGTGCTGGTGGTGACCCCGATGTTCATGCTCTCCGGGGTGTTCTTCCCGATCGAGACCCTGCCCGACTGGATGCAGACAGCGGTACTGATCCTGCCTCTGACGCACGCGATCGAGGTCATCCGCCCCCTGGTCGTCGGTGAGCCGGTCGAGCATCTGGTCGCCCACCTGGCCGTGCTGGCCGGTTTTGCCGTGGTTGCCTACTACCTCGCCGTTGCTCTGGTGCGGCGGCGGTTGTGGGACTGAGAAGAGCTGGAAGA
Source organism: Guyparkeria sp. (assembly GCA_041685825.1). Lineage (GTDB taxonomy): Bacteria > Pseudomonadota > Gammaproteobacteria > Halothiobacillales > Halothiobacillaceae > Guyparkeria. The sequence continues at coordinate 12,101 of JAWLFB010000040.1, forward strand.
AGTCAGATCTGAGAAATCAGAAACCGGGTTTGCCGTGTTTTCGTCGGGCTCGAGGGGAAAACGCCCCCTGATGATCACCAGGGCCCGCTTGCAGCTATTGCTCCATCCTTTCCTTCAGCCATCCGAAATCCACCCGTTCCTGTTCGAGGCGCACCCGTTCCCCAAGACGGTCGCGACGCAGGTCGTCGTATAACTGCGATTCCGCGTCGGTCAGCCGGTCAAGCTCCCCGGAGAATCGTTGGTTTACCGCTTCCTGCGTCCAGAGCGGGCGATGGGCCACGAGCGTGGCGCGGTCCATCAGTAGTGAACGGCTGGCGGGGAAGTGGTGGCGCAGGCGGTTGAGGATGGCGAAGCCGTGGGTGTCGATGTCGCCCCAGTAGATCAGCCCCTCTTCAGGCAGCCAGGGTATGGTGGCCAGCCGGTCGAGCCCGTAGCCCAGCCCCATGATCACGATCGAGTCGGGCGAGTCGGGGAAAGCCAGGCCGTTGGTCTTGTTCTCGGTGATGAATACCCGCTCGACCGGCAGGTTCAGCGTGGCGAACTGATTGACGGGCACCGTGAGATCGCTCAGTCCGGCGATCTTCAGGCGCCGGTCGAGGGTGCGAAAGCGGATCAGTGCCGGCTCCTCGCGCAGGCCGAAGCGGCGATCGAAGCCGCGTGCGCCGGTGGCCGAGCGGTCGATGGCCGACTCGGGCAGGGCGATGTCGAGCAGTTCGGCGAGCAGGCCGCGCCGGGCCTCGATGAACTTCGTGTCCACACCGGGGATTTCCAGTTCGCGCCGGTAGGTGCCCGGACGGGGATGGCTGCACAAGTGCTCGACCACCGCCAGTACCCGCTCCCAATCGTCGGCATGCGCCAGGAGCTTCATTGGCTGGCGGGAGATCCAGTCACCGAGTGCGGGCACACGCTGGCGGGTTTCGGCGGCGAGCCGGTCGACTCGGTCGGCGGCCTGCAGGTGTCCGATCATTTTCAGGGCGTCGTTTTCGCTGGGTACGACGACCCGCGCCGGCAGGCGGTTGCGGCCGTGGACGCGGTGGCGGACCTCCTGCCATTCGATCGTGTAGCCGAAGCCGCGTGCCTCGCGGCTGCCGGCTTGCAACTCCTCCACCCAGCACCGCACCGCGGCGAAGTCCTCGGTCAAAGCGCGCGAGCTGGGCTTTTTCAGGGGAATGGTCAGCGGGAATAGTGACTGGGTGGGCGACTCGGCGCGCAGCCGGGCAGCCAGCAGTTCGCCGCGTTCCCAGCGGCGCAGGAGTTTCGCGCGAATGTCGGCCGGCCCGCCCCAGCTCATCGGTCGACTCGGCCGCGCGCGGCCTTCTCGGCGCGGTATTCCTCGATGGTCAGGTTGCGCAGCTTTGAGTACATGCCCGCCTCGCTGTGGACAAAGCCTACGGCGGCGACGAAGGGCTCGATCACGTGGATCTTCTGCAACGGCGTGACGATCAACAATTGCAGGTTGAGCCGCTCGAACAGCGTCAGCCCGAAGCGGGCGGATTCGTCGGAGCCGCGGCCGAAGGCCTCGTCGATGACCACGAAGCGGAACGAGCGCGACCGCTGCTCGCCCCATTCCAGGCCGAACTGGTAGGCGAGGCTGGCGGCGAGCACGGTGTAGGCGAGCTTTTCCTTCTGCCCGCCGGACTTGCCGCCGGAGTCGGTGTAGTGCTCGTATTCATGGTCGTCCTCGCGCCAGCGCTCCGAGGCGGAGAACACGAACCAGTTGCGCACGTCGGTGACCCTTGTTGTCCAGCGTCGGTCGATCTCGGTGGTGCCCTCGCGTCCCTTGAAGCGTTCGACGATGGCCTTGACCTGGAGGAAGCGCGATTCCGTGTACTGCTCTTCCTCGGCCCCCGAGACCGTGCCTTCCGTGCAGGCGCGCAGGTCGCGCTGGAAGTCGCGCACCTCGGTGTCCGGCGCCGGTTCGGCGAGCAGGGTGATGTAGCGGCCTTCGTTGTAGTCGATGTCGAACAGCGAGCGGTTGATGGTCTCGATCCGCTCGCGGATGGCCTCGCGCTCCCGGTTGAGTTGCGCCTGGAAGTTGGCGATCTCGTTGATGGTGTTTTCGCGCAACAGGGTGCGGAAACGCTTCTCGAAGCGCGGCAGGTCGTCGGCGCGCAGGCGCTCGAGCATGGCGGCAAACTCGCCGGTCGCGGCCAGGCTGGCGTCCATCTCGCGGGTTTCCTGCGGGTAGTCGCGACGAAAGTCGTTCATGGCGCGCACCACGCGCTCGGCCAGTCGAGTGAGTTGCTTCTGGGAGCTGTCGATCCGCGCCTGGAGCCATTCGCGCATGTCCTGCTGGCGGTTGTCGCAGCTCTCCACCGTCAGGTTGCGTTCGCCGAGGGCCTCGGGGCGCATGGCCACCAGTTGCGGGTAGATGCGTTCGCGCACCGACTCGTCCACCGCCTCGATAGTTTCCACCAGCGCCGCGGATTCGCGTTCGACCCCGTCGATAAGGGTTCCGGCCTTGGCCAGTTCATCGCGGGCGGCATCGCGCTGTTCGCCGGTGGCGTGCAGGGACTCCTGGAGTTCGGCCAGTTGCTGCTGCAGGGTGTGCAGGATGTCCGAACTGGCCTCCAGGGCCCGGCGCTCGCCGTCGAGGCGCTCGATTTCGGCGGTGGGCGTCTGCCAGTCGAGCTCGGCGAACTCGCGGAACATCTCCAGCTTGCCGAAAGCCTCGCGCTGTCGATCGCCCTGCTGGCGAGCGGCCTGGTCGGCGGCGATCGCCTCGGCGAGCGTCTGCATGCGCGTCTGGCGTTCGGCCTGCCGCTGCTCGAGGGCGGCGATCTTGTCGGCGTTGCTCCAGCCGAGCACATAGCGCGAGCGGTCGTCGAGCCGGTGCCGGTCGTCCTTCTCGTGCCGGTCGCCGCCGGCCTTGATCTGCCCGGCCCGGGTGATGGCGCGCTTCTCGCGGCGGAAATCGGCCAGGTCCTCGCAGCAGGCGTAGTCGAAGCGTCGGGCGAGCTCGACTTCCAGCCAGGGATAGAAGGCCGAATCTGGGCGGATGGCCAGCTTTCGCACCAGCGAGTGCGGGTGCGGTTCGGGCGGCGCGCCGCGCGGCGGGCGTACCCGGTAGTAGACCAGCCGGCCGCGCAGTTGGGTTGCGTCCACCCATTCGGCCACCGCGGCGTAGTGGGCCTCGGGGACCAGCAGCGAGAGGCCGAAGTTGTGCAGCAGGCGCTCGGCGGCGCCTTCCCAGTCGCGCTCGTTCTCGTGGACCTGGATCAGTTCGCCGGCGAACGGCAGGTCGTCCTCGGCCAGGTCGAGGGCGGTGCAGAGGCGTTCGCGCATCGCCAGCACCCGCGCGGGGATGTTCGAGCGCCGCTGGCGCAGCGAGGTGATCTCCTCGGTCAGCTCGTCGTGCTCGCGCTTCGTTTCGCGCAGGCTCACGCCATGGTCGGTCAGCCTGTTATCCAGTGCGGCCATCTCGTCGTCGAGGGCCGACCGGCGGGCGTCGATGGTCCGGCGGTTGTCGAGGAAGACGCTCGCCTCGGCGGCCGGGCGCAGGTCGACGGCCTCGGCCAGTTGAGCGTAGTCGTCGGCGCGTCGGCGCCGCTCGTCGCGCAGGCCGCGCTGGCGGTCGATCTCGCGGCGGATCGCCTCGAGCCGGTCGCCACCGTTCTCGCGGATCGCCTCGTGCAGCTGTTCGCGTTCGGCCTGCTGCTGGCCGAGCGTCGCGTCGATCGTGCGGATGCGCGACTCGGCCTTCGCCCGGCGGGTCTCCAGTTTCTCGCGGCGCTCGGCGAGCAGGTCGCGCTTGATCCCGGCGAACCAGCCGCGCAGTGCCTCGCGCGCCTCGCGCAGCTCGTTGGCCTCGGTGGCGAGCCGGCCGTGCGCTTCGGCCTCGGCCACCAGTGGTTCGAGTTTCTCGACCTGGCGGCGGGCGCGCACCACTGCGTCGTGGGCGCGGGAGAGGTTGTCGAAGTGCTCGATGAGCGCGGTGATGCGGTCCTCGACCGGGAAGGGTTCGAGCATGTGCGCGCGGACGAACTCGGTGAGGTTGCCCACCGACTTCATCGACACCGTCTGGTGGAACAGTTCGAGGGCCTGCGGGTTGTCGATGCCGAAGCGCCGGCGGAAGGCGTGCTCGTAGGGCGGGAAGGTGTCGAGAACCTCCACCCCCTCGGCCCGGCGCAGGCGCTTTTTCAGGTCGAGGATGTCCGCGCCGAAGTCGGCGAAGTCGGTCGCGATCGCCAGCGGCCGGTCGGCGACCACGAAGAAGCGGGCCGGCTGGGCCTGCGGGTCCTTGACCCAGAACACCTGGGCGAGGGTGACGTCCTGGCCGAAGCCGTCGTTGTGAAAGCGCCCGAGGATCACCGAGTAGCTGTCGTCGCCGCGCAGGGCCTTCGGCCGGGCGGCCAGCCCCTCGGCGCTGCGCTCGGTCTTGTAGTGACCCAGCACGTAGGACTTGAGCGAGCGCTCGCGCGCCTCGGCGCCGGCGGCCTTGTTGTAGGTGATGCGCTGGGCGGGCACCAGCAGGGTGGTGATCGCGTCGACCAGGGTGGACTTGCCCGAGCCGATGTCGCCGGTGACAAGCACGTTCTCGCCACCCGGCTCCAGCCGCCAGACCCGACGGTCGAAGGTACCCCAGTTGAGCACCTCGAAACCGTGCAGGCGAAAGCCGGCCTGCTCGTCGGAGGCGGCGAAGTCGAGCATCGGGGCATGCATCATGAGTCAGACTGCCGGCGTGGGTCAGGGGAGAGCTCGTCGGCGGAGTCGTCGAGATGCGCGGCGTACTCGGCCAGCCGCCGGTCGAGATCGGCCAGCCAGTCGGCGTCGATAAAGCCGGTGATGATCCGCCGGACCTCGAAGCGGTCGCCGTCACCGCGCAGGCGGCGCAGGAACCCCAGTTCGACCACCTTGTTGATGTGGCTGTCGATCCGGTCCATCAGCCGCGCCTCGTTGGCCGTCTCGGGCAGGAATACGCGCACCATGTCGACGAGCTGTTCGCGCGAGAGGATCAGTCGCGGGTCGCCGCCGGCGGCATCGTGCTCGGCAAGCTTCTTGCGGATCAGCGCGAGCAGTAGGCTGACCGGGTAGCTCAACGGCCGACGACGCACCAGCCGGGGCAGCGGCGTGCCCTCGTCTTCTTCCGGGCTCTGGCGCAGGTAGGCATGCCCCTCGGCCTCATCGACGATCAGCATCAGCCCGAGGACCTCGACATAGTCGCGCACGCGCGCTTCCAGCGCGAGCAATGCCTCCCACAGGCGCACGTCGGTATCGCGGTAGAGCACGCCCTTGAATAGAGCGATCAGCACCAAGGAAAGACGCTGGTCGGCAGGGTTGGTCGGGGAATCGCTTGTGGTCATCGGCGCGTGTGCTGACGGCGTGGGCCATGAAGACGTCCATGGTGGCATGAATCGCGACCGAGGAGGGCGGCCGCCGTTCGCCGGCGGGGGATTCGTTACGGATCCTGCGGCGGCAGGCGCTCGACCAGCGCGTCCCAGGCGATGCGCACGCCGGGCAGGGCCCGGACCTCGGTCTCGCCGGCCAGTTCGACGACCTCGGGCTTGCCGTACTCCTCGCCCTCGAGCCAGTAGATGGTCAGCAGCCGGTCGGTGGGATGCACCAGCCACAGCTCGGTCACCCCGTGACGCTCGTAGACGCGTCGCTTGTGGATGTGGTCATGGCTGGCGGTGCTCGGAGAGACCACCTCCACCACCCAGTCCGGCGCGCCGCGCACGCCCCGATCGTCGAGCTTGTCCGGGTCGCAGACGGCCAGCACGTCCGGTTGCAGTACCGTGTCGATCTGGTCGTCGGCCTCGTCGCCGCGCGGCAGGCGCACGTCCAGCGGGGCGATCATGATGCGGCATTCGCTCTCCGGATCCAGCCCCTGTCTTGCCTGGTAATAGATCTCGCCGGTCACTTCCTGGTGATGCCGGGTCGGCGACGGGGACATGGCATAGGCCACGCCGTCGATCAATTCGTAGCGCCGCTCGTCGCCCCAGTGACGGTAATCGCCATAGGTGTGAAATTCCTCGTCCCGCAGCGGCAGTCCCATCGCGATTCCTCCTCGTTTCGCCTGTCGCCCGATTCTAGCAGCCTGTCGACGTTGCGATGAATCGGCGGCGGAAGTGGGGACGGCGGCTGTCGCCGCCTTCGCGGGCGGGGCAAGCTCGCACGGGGTACGGTGCCACGAGATGCGCTGTACGAGCTTGCCGGGCCGCGCGAAACGCGCCGAAGGCGCGTGTCCCGGCTGGGCGGGGTCTCGGTGGCTTATGGCGTCGTTTCGCGCCGTGTTCAGCGGGCGAAGATCACGGTAGGCACAGTCGCCTGTCGGCGGATGCCCTCGGCGTCGATCCAGGTGACGGTGCCTTGTTCGTGCTCGTCGATCAGGGCGTGTTCGTCGTCGGCTGC
>JAWLFB010000110.1:0-4505 GCA_041685825.1 Guyparkeria sp.
ACACCCCGCGTGCCTCGCGCGCCGCGATCAACTCCACCTGACTCACCAGACAGGGCCGCGGCCCGACCAGGCTCATTTCGCCCTTCAACACATTCCACAACTGCGGCAGCTCATCCAGCTTCGTCTTGCGCTGGAAGCGGCCCCACGCGTACCCTGTACACTAGCGAGAACCGGCATAAGGATATGCCTCAAGTGAGCCATGCCATTGAATTTATCGAGACCCCAACCTTCACCCGACAATTCCAGGCGATCGCCACAGATGATGAACTGAAAGAACTCCAGCGCGTGCTCATCGCCCAACCCGATAAAGGCAACGTGATCCAGGGAACCGGTGGGCTGCGCAAGATCCGTATGGGGTTAGGCCATCAGGGAAAGCGTGGCGGCGCTCGCGTCATCTACTTCCTGGCCAGCGCAGAGACCATCTATCTGATACTGGCCTACCCCAAGAGCGCGAAAGAGAACCTGACGCCTGCCGAAAGGGCTACATTAAAAATACTCACCGACCAGTTGAGGGAGGAAGCCTCCTGATGAATATCTACGACGAACTCCAGACATCACTGCAGGAAGCAGTCGATATCAAACAGGGCAAGGCAAAGGCTAGCCGCGTCACCCGCCACGAAGTGGCGGACGTGAAGGCGATTCGGGCCAGCTTGCACGTTTCCCAGGCGGAATTTGCCAAAGCCATGGGAACGAGCGTCGACACCATCAAAAGCTGGGAAGCCAAACGGCGCAACCCCACCGGCCTGGCAGCCAAGGTACTGGCAACGATCCAGACCAACCCGAGCTACTTCGCCGAACTGGCCTCGCACTGACCCGAGCGATGCAAGGAACTTCCGCATCCCCCGTAGGAGCCGCCTTGGCCGCGAAGCCCCGCCAAAGCCAGAACACCACCAACGCTACCGCCGTAACGGCGCAACAGCCCGCCTCAACCCCTCATCCAGCGAAAGCACCCGCCTGCCTCCCGGCCTGCCCGAGTCCAGATCAGACCAAGCGGCTCACGAGGACAACGACAGCCCCGGAAGCGACCAAGGCCCGCAGACTCAGCCCGCCGAACGGTTGTGCGATATGTCCCCGGCCTGAGACGCTCCTTCCACGCCAGTCGCACGGCCCATCACGTCCACCACGGCATCGGCCACGGCGTGCATATCCGTCTCGCTCAGCGTGTGATCCACCAGGAACATCACGCTGGTCTCCCCCAGCTCGCGGGCGATGGGCAGACGCTGCGCCGGTCGGTAATCGGTGCCGTCAAACGCCTGTTCCAGATACACTTCGCTGCAGCTGCCGTGCAGGCAAGGCACGCCACGCGCCTGTATCGCCTCCACCACCGCATCACGATCCCAACCGTCCGCCAGGCACGCCGGATCCACGTAGGCGTAGAACTTGTACCAGGCATGCCCCACACCCTCTGGCGGCACTGGCACGCGCAGCCCCCGCACCCCAGACAGCCGCTCCAGCAGCACCCCGGCATTGGCGTTACGCTGCGCCAGCCAGTCCGGCAGCTTCCGCAGCTGCGCCCGACCGATGGCGGATTGCATCTCGGTCAGCCGCCAGTTGGTGCCGAACGACTCGTGCAACCAGCGAAACCCCGCCGCATGCTCGCGGTGGTACACCGCATCCCAATCCTTGCCGTGGTCCTTGTAGCTCCAGGCCCGGCGCCATACGGCCTCGTCCCGCACCAGCAGCATCCCGCCCTCGCCGCCGGTGGACATGATCTTGTCCGTGCAAAAGGAAAACGCCGCCGCATCGCCGAACGACCCAACCGGCTGCCCCTCCAGGGTCGCCCCATGCGCCTGGGCGCAGTCCTCGATCAGAAACAGCCCCTGCTCGTCCGCCCACGCCCTCATTCCACGCATATCGCACGGCCAGCCCGCCAGATGCACGGCGATCACCGCCCGCGTTCGCGGCGTCAGCACCGCGCGCACCGTATCCGGCGTAATGTTGCCCGACTCGCGGTCCACCTCCGCAAACACCGGCCGCGCCCCGCGCATCACGATCGCCGAAGCCGAGGCCAGGAACGTCCGCGGCGTCACCACCACCTCGTCGCCCTCGCCCACGCCCAGTGCCATCAACGCCAGTTCCAGCGCCAGCGTACCGTTCGCCACGGCAATCCCGTACGACGCCCCATGAAACGCCGCAAACTCGCGCTCGAACGCGCGCCCTTCATCACCGTTCCAGTAATTCACCCGTCCGGAACGCAGAACCGCCTGCACGGCCTCGAGTTCGTCATCATCGAACCGCGGCCATAAACTCTTCACCACCGTCACACCACCTAGGGAAATTGATCCGACTGACGGCCAACCTGCAAAACCGCCCACCAACAGAAACAGGATAGAGACCCGAAAAGGCTCTTGGCCTATTCGGCCGAAGGGGCACCACTGGAACGCATTCGCTCCAGGATTCGCGGAGCCACGAACAGCGCCACCATCCCGAACAGGTCGAGGGTCCCGATGATGCCGGCCGCAACGGCACTGAAAGGTGCAATCGCCACCGCCGCCGCCAAACCCGCAACCGCAATCATCAGACCGTAGCCCTGCCCCCGACGGTCTTTTGCAATAGCACCTTCCAGTCCGCGTTCCCGCATGCGATGAGCATGCACCTGCTCATCCACGGCCATCTGCACAATTGCGCGGCGGGTCTCATCATCGAAACGATTAGATGATCGCGGTGCGGCAACGGCCCGCTGTACGACTCGTGGCGCATCGCCGCCATCACCAGCTCCGAAGCTTGGGCGTCAAGAAGCCCCGCAAGCCGACTCTAGTCTTCCGGCGACAGGGCACCGCCTTCCAGCCGGCCCACCAGCTCCTCGAATGTACCGCCTTGGCTATCGGCCGTATCCGACCCGTTGTCAGGCAGGCCCTCCGTTGGCCTTTCGCTCATCGTTCTTCTCCATTCCCTGGTCGGACTGCGCGCGATTGATCCCTTCACGCAACCGTTCACCAACGTTGACCCAATGACCGGCGACTCGCTGCTGCAACGAACCGGAAGGCATAAAGGCCGAGTAGTCATGTGCCGGCCAGACTTCCATCACCGAACCGGCCGCCAGCACTACCCTACCGGCATCTCGCTTTCTCACTTTCACCTGCTCACCTCGGTGCTTCACCCGGCCGGTTCCCGCATTTATCTTGGACCACGACCACAAAGCGCACAAATTCACGACTGCCACGTCATTGAACCATCCCCGAAACCCGGCAACCACCGACCGCACGGCCCAAACGCCCCAATCGCCGAGAGGGCTCGGCTCCTACACGTCCGGGAACCATGCCACTGTAGGAGCCCAGCCCCCTGGGCGACCAGAGCCGAACCAACCCCATCGCTCAAAGCCGCCACGCCCCTACCGGAACACCGTACGCCAGATATACCCAAGATCCTTCCGCAACGACCACTGCTGCACGTACTCGCGTTGATCCGCACCTTGTCGCGAAAGATCACCTCGCGGTTGTATCGCTCCGGTTCATCCACCCCCGCCAGCAGCCTCCCATCGCCGGATTAAGGGGATGCCCCTTTCCGGGGCCTCAATGCACCCAGTCTTCGTAGCGCAGGCCTTCGATCCGGCAGAACTCGCGAGTATTTTTGGAAACCAGTATGCAATCGGTCGCCATGGCGTGAGCCGCAATAGCGGCGTCATTGCCCCCGACGGGCGTACCCGCCGCCGCCAATCGGCTGCGAACCTCGATGGCCTTGTCGATCGCGACGGCATCCCACGGCAGGATCCCGTCCAGGCGCTGAACGAATGCCGTAATGATTTCTCCCAGACGAGGCGAAGCCTTCTTGCCGATCTGGCCATATCGCATCTCGGCATAGGTCACGGCGGAGATCACGATCCGGTGGCCCTGCTCCACTTCACCCTCGAGCCGCTTCAACACCGCCAGGGGCCGTTCGCGCATGATGAACGAGCAAATGCATGTGTCGAGCATGTACTCCCTCACAGCGTGAAGCGCCCCTCGTCCTCGACCACATCCGGCCGCTCCCGCAGAAAGTCGGGGGCGGCCTTCCCAACCTCGGCGAAGGAGAGCCAGTCGGGACGCGCCGGGCGCAGCGTGATCGAATCACCGTGCTTCATGATCTCCAGCTCCGTCACCCCCTGGAACTCCAGGTCCCGAGGAAGCCGCACGGCCTGATTCCTGCCATTTCGGAAGATGGATACGATTCGCATACAAAGCCCCTCACAAGAATCGGTACTCATGAAACGGTAGGCCAAAGGCTTACATATGTCTACATATGTTAGCCTCACAAAACCACGGGTTACCTGCAGGAGGCCAGCCCCTGGCCGATCGGGCCGTTCCTATGCCCATCGCCGAGAGGCTCGGCTCCTACACGTCCGGGAACCATGCCACTGTAGGAGCCCAGCCCCCTGGGCGATCAGAGCCGAACCAGCCCCACCGCCCAAAGCCGCCACGCCCCTACCGAAACACCGTACGCCAGATATACCCAAGATCCTTCCGCAACGACCACTGCTGCACATACTCGCGATTGATCCGCACCTTGTCGGGAAAGATCACCTCGCG
>JAWLFB010000041.1:0-18157 GCA_041685825.1 Guyparkeria sp.
AAGGCCAGTGGTCGCCGGCCGGTCTTCCTGCCGATAGCCACGGTCACGAAAGACGACAACGAGTCCGCGCAGAGCGGGCAGACCGCGTGCATGTCAGCCGACGAACGTGGTGCTCAACAGGTAGGCGGTGTAGCCAACGAAGACCGTCAGTAGTGCCGCCCCCTCAATGCGGGTGATGCGCCCGGGTCCGCGAAAGCCGTAGGCGAAGAAAAACAAGGCTACGGTGAGAACGCCCATCACCAGCATGTCGCGCGTGAACACCTCCGGCTCAGCAATAACCGGGTGAATCACACCGGCCAGACCGACGACGCCCAAGGTATTGAACAGGTTCGAGCCGATGACGTTGCCCAGCGCCATGTCGTGCTCGTTCTTGCGGATCGCGGCAATCGAGGAGGCCAATTCGGGCAGGGAGGTGCCGATCGCCACCACAGTCAGACCGATGACGAGATCCGAGACGCCGAAGAACTGCGCGATATCGACCGCGCCCCAGACCAGCAGACGCGAACTGGCGACCAGAAACAACAGGCCGATTGCCAACCAGAACAAGGCCTTCCTCATCGGAATGGGATCCGCGACTAGTTCCTGCGCGACCTCGCCACCCAGCGCATCGACCTGCCCGCGGCGACCCTGGTAGATATTCCAGCCCATTAGCCCGACGAGCAGTGCCAGCAAAACGATGGCCTCCATGCGGGTCACCTCGCCATCATAAACTTGCAAGGCAGCCACGGCCGTCACCGCAAGCAAGATGGGCAACTCGCGCCGAATGACCTGCGAGTGTACCGCGATCGGCGCGATCACCGCTGTCAAGCCGAGGATCAGCGCGATATTGGCGATGTTCGAGCCATAGGCATTGCCCAACGCGATACCGGGGTTGCCATCCACCGACGCCATTACCGAGACCACCAGCTCGGGTGCCGAGGTGCCAAAGCCGATGATCACCATCCCGATCAACAGCGGCGACATACCTAGGTGCTTCGCCGTGGCGGCCGCGCCCTCCACGAATCGATCGGCACTCCAGACCAATAGCAGCAGACCCGCCAGCACGGCCAACACAGGCATCAACATCTCAAACTCCTCGCGTCGAACTCGGCATCGAGTCCATCAATGATCGTTTCCGGCGCCACTTTACTGCAGAACGGTTGCTTCCTTCAGTGTAGCGAGGACTGTTACTACCCATAATCAGTGTTGCGAATCATTACGGTTTGCATCCGCTTTAATTATTCCCTACTCTGCTCGGCCAATACGGTTGCCGAGTCACCATGCCCGCTCATAAAACCTCTCAACCCCTCCCTCGATCGCGCGGCCTACTCTGGTTGGTCGGCGCGGTAGCAAGCCTGGTCCTGCATGCCGCCATCGCCTGGGCGCTGCTGGCATGGACCCGGCCCGAAGAGACCATGAGTGCCCTGAACCGGGGAGCCGGACAGCCGGTCGAGGCGCAATGGGTCAACCTCAGCGAGACCGACTCGCCTGACGTGGAGAGCGCCCAAGAGCCAGCCCCGGCGGACCCGGGACCGCCCAAGCACGTCCCCGTTCCGGCTCCGGAACCGGAGCCAGAACCGGAGCCAGAACCGGAGCCAGAACCGGAGCCAGAACCGGAGCCAGAACCGGAGCCAGAGCCAGAGCCAGAAACAAAGACCGAACCGACGCCGGAGCCGACACCCGAACCGGCATCACGGGATGACGGCACGGGTCACGAACAGCGCGAATCCGAGTCCTCGGAACCGACCGCCGACAAGGAAGCCAGCGACGCCCAGGCCGAGTCGAGGGCGGACGACGACACGCCGACCAGCGATCCGGGCTTCTCGGCCAACTACCTGAACAATCCACCGCCGGCCTACCCGCGCGCGGCCCAGCGGCTTCGCCAGGAAGGCGAGGTGCGCCTGCGCGTGGTTGTGGACGCCGATGGCAAACCGGTGGATTGGTCGGTATCGCAGTCCAGTGGGCACGAACGGCTGGATCGCGCCGCGATGGATGCTGTGGCCCAATGGCGCTTCGAACCGGCAACTCGTGGCAGCAAGGCCGTCGACGGCGAGGTCGTCGTGCCGATGCGGTTCCAGCTACGCTAGCCTAAATAAACACGATTGCGAACGGTTTGCATTTGCTTTCGCTTTGATTATCATGCCGGCTCATTCGCGATCTCACGACAACAGCCAGGGGCTCACGCGATGGATGTCTTTCTTGTCTTTGACCACGGCGACGGCGTTCTCGTCGGCGTGTTCATCACGCTGCTGATCATGTCGCTGGCCACCTGGACAGTTGCCGCCACCAAGCTGTTCGCCCTGATCCAGCGCCGGCGAGCGACCCGTCACAGCATGGCTGCCATCGCCCACAGCGATCGGGCAGCCGAACTGGAAAGCCGCCTGACCGACCGCAACGATCCGCCGGCTGCCCTCGCCCGGGCCGGACTGCAAGCGGTGCGTGACCACCGCGGCCCGCTCGACGGCGATGCCCAGGCCCGCCAGCGGCTCGATGACGCGCTGATCCGCGGCATCCGCCAGGCCCTCGACCGCCAAGAGAGCCGCATTCAGGCCGGTCAACTTCTGTTCGCCACCGTCGGCTCGCTCGCGCCCTTTGTCGGCTTGTTCGGCACGGTCTGGGGCATCTACGGCGCCTTGATCGACCTGTCCTCGGCGGAAAGCGTCTCGATGAGCCTGGTCGCCGGCCCGCTGGGCGAGGCCCTGGTGGCCACCGCCGCGGGTCTCGCCGCCGCGATCCCGGCGGTGCTGTTCTTCAACCTGTTCAACCGCAGCCATCGCCTCTACCGGCAGACGCTCGACGCCGCCGCGCATGACGTGCACTCGCTACTGATGCACGACCCGAGCCTGGCCGAGTGGGCACGGCAGCCTCACAGAACCGCCGCACAACCGGCATCCATCGCGTCGGACAGCCGACCGGCGGAGGTGTGAGCCATGGCATTCGGTCGAATCGACGATCACGATGAGCCAATGGCGGAGATGAATGTCATCCCACTGGTCGACGTGATGCTGGTGCTACTGGTCGTGTTCATCATCGCCGCCCCGGTGATCACCCACTCGGTCACCCTCGACCTGCCCAGGGCGAGCAGCGAGCGACAGGCCGAGGACCCCGAATCAGTGACCCTCTCGCTCGACAGCGAGGGCCAGCTCCACCTCGATGACAACCCAGTCTCGGAACAGAGGCTGGAAAGCGTGCTCGTTCAGGCCCGACGCGACAACGACAAACTGGCCGTCTACTTGCGCGCCGACGAGTCCGTGCCGTATCGCCTGGTTGCCCGCGCCATGGCCACGGTCAAGACCGCCGGCATCGAACGCCTTGGTTTCGTCTCGGAGCCGGGAACGCCATGAACGAATCCAGCAAACACCACGAGCGCAAAGCGACGGGCAACAACCAGATCGACGGGCGAGGCCACTGCATCGAAAGCCGCGACTTGATGTCGAGAGACGGCCAATGCTGGATCTGCCACGACGGCCAGCAATACCAACTGCGCGTCACCGCCGCCAACAAGCTGATTCTCACCAAGTAATCGAGGTAAGACTTCCCTAACCGCAAGCCAGCCAGACCCCTACCCCACCTGGTCGGGAGGTCAAGCCAGCCAGCACTGCCAATCGGCCGGTTCCAACCGGCATATAAACGACACGACAGGAGAGCTGACATGAACTTCCGACCCACGCCAAGTGCTGCGCTGGCCACTGCCATCGCCACCGTACTGAGCGCCCCCGCGTTCGCCCAGGAAGCCTCCCGGGATACCACCCAGGCCTTGCCGGTCACGGCAAGCCCGGTCCTAGACCGGATCTCGATCGTCGGCGGCTCGGAGGCCATCCGCGACGTCGCCGGCTCGGCGCACGTGCTTGACCAAGACACCCTGGAGACCGTTCCCGGCAACGACCCGATGAAGGTGCTGCGCCAGGTGCCCGGCGTCTACGTCACCGAGGAGGAAGGCCACGGCCTGTTCCCCAACATCTCCATCCGTGGCGCGAACCAGGACCGCAACAGCCGCATCACGGTGATGGAGGACGGCGTAATGATCGCGCCGGCGCCCTACGCCGCGCCGGCCGCCTACTACTTCCCCAACATCGCCCGCATGGACTCGGTCGAGGTAAGGAAGGGCTCGTCGTCGATCGAGTACGGTCCCTACACCATCGGCGGGGCGCTGAATATGACCTCCACCCCCATACCGGGCGAGGCACATGGCCGCGTGCGTCTCACCGCTGGCGAGCGCGACGGCAAGCGGCTGCATGCCTGGTACGGCGACAGCGAGGAGACCTTCGGTTACCTGCTCGAGACCTACCAAGACCGCACCGACGGCTTTCGTGACATCGACACCCCCCAGCGCAGCACGGACCAGCCGGGCTACGACATCCAGAACTACCTGGGCAAGTTCCGCCTCAACACCCCGGCCAGCGCCGAGCGCTACCAGGAACTGGAACTCAAACTCGCCCGTGACGACAAGACCATCGACGAGACCTATCTCGGCCTGACCCGCGAGGACTACGAGGCCGACCCGTTCCGCCGCTACGCCGGCTCGGGTAACGATGTCATGAACACCGAGCACACGCAGTACCAGCTGCGCCACTTCATCGAGGTCAACCCGGATCTGGACGTCACCACCACGTTGTATCGCAACGAGTTCCACCGTAACTGGTACAAGCTCGCCAGCGTCGACGGCAACGGCATTTCCGGCATCCTCGCCGACCCGGACGCCAACGCGGGCGAGATGAGCTGGATCACCGGCGCCAACAGCGACGATTTGCGCGGAACCATCAAGGCCAACAACCGCGAGTACGTCTCGCAGGGCATCGAGTCACGCACCAACTGGCACATCACTACCGGGGACATCGATCACCACCTGAAAGTCGGCCTGCGCTACCACGAAGACGAGATCGACCGCTTCCAGTGGCAGGACGACTACGACATGGTCGACGGCTCGCTGGTGCTGAGCGAACGCGGCGCGCTGGGCGATGCCGGCAACCGCGTCACCGAGGCGAAGACCATCTCCGCCTTCGTCCAGGACCGCATGGACTACGGCAACCTGGCCATCACACCGGGCCTGCGCTACGAGTCGATTTCCATCGACCGCACGCGTTATTCCGATGCCGATCGCAGTACCGTCTCGCGCGACGATGAGTCGGCCGACTACAACGTTCTGATCCCGGGGCTGGGCGCGACCTTCGAGGTCAACGAAAACTGGCAGCTGCTCGGCGGCGTCTACAAGGGCTTCGCGCCGACCGGCGTGGGCGAGGCCGACGAGGAAGAGGCCATCAACTGGGAGGCCGGCTTGCGCTACCAGAACGGCGCGTTCCAGTCCGAGCTGATCGGCTTTCTCAACGACTACGAGAACCTGGTCGGCCAGTGCACCGCCTCGACTGGCGGCGGCTGTGATATCGGCGACACCTTCGACGGCGGTGAGGTCGAGGTCCGCGGCATCGAGGCACTCGCCCTGTACGACCTGTCCGCCGGACGCGACTGGGCCATCAACGTACCGCTGCGCGTGGCCTACACCTGGACCGACACCGAGTTCCAGAACAGCTTCGACTCGAACTACGGCACCTGGGGCGACGTGAACCAGGGCGACGAATTGCCCAACACCCCCGAGCACCAACTCTCCGTCTCTGCCGGTATGGTCGGTGATCGCTTCGGCGTTCACGCCACCGCCAACTACGTCGGCGAGACCCGTGCCGTGGCCGGCAGCGGTTCGATCCAGCCCAGTGAGAAAGTCGATGCCCGCACCATCGTCGATCTCTCAGCCAACTACCGCATGACCAAGCACGCCAAGCTGTTCGCCGAGGTGGAAAACCTTACCGACGAGAACTACGTCGCCGCAATTCGTCCGGCCGGCTTCCGGGTCGGCAAGCCGCGTACCCTGATGGTCGGGGCGCAGTTCGACTTCTGATCGAGCGGCGATGCCAATTAAGACCAAAGACCCTCGGCAACAGTCAATTTGCCGAGGGTTTTGTCTTGTGGAAGCGGAGTGTCATTTTGTGTCGGGCTCAGCCCAACTATCTAGAACCTCTGCGGAGGGTGTCGCCCGGCTGTGGCGCGGAGTGGCCTTGAAGTGGTTCCCTATCGCATCGAGGTCGCGGAATGCACGACACCGGATAGCGGGTTGCAAATAAAAACGCCCCGACGGGATCTGTCGGGGCGTTCAGTTTTTACGGATCGGGCATCGACCTACTGGCGCACACCCTCCACTGAGAGCGTTACCTCGGCGGTGGTCGCCGCCGGCCCCAGGTCGTAGTCAATGCCGAAGTCCTTGAGCGTCAGCGTGGTGGTGCCCAAAAAGCCAGCGCGGTAGCCGCCCCAGGGATCGTCCCCCTCGCCGATCTTCTCGGCCTTGATCTCGATCTCCTTTGTTACGCCGCGCATGGTCAGATCGCCGGTAATGAAGAAGCCGTCGTCGGTCGACTCGATGCCGGTGCTCTTGAAGTTGGCTTGCGGGTATTCCTTGACGTGGAAAAAATCCGCCTCGCGCAGGTGCTTGTCGCGCTCAGCGTGGTTGGAGTCGAGGCTGGCCATGTCGATTGTCACGTCGACGCTGGCATCTTCAATGGCACCGTCCTCGTACTCGAAGCTGCCCTCGAAATCGTTGAAGCGGCCGTACAGCCAGGAAAAGCCGAGGTGGTTGATGCGCCACTCGATAAAGGCGTGTTGGCCTTCGATGTCGAACTTGTACTCGGCCGCTTGGGCGGTTACGGGAAGCGCCAAGATGGGTGCGGCGATGGTGCCGGCAAGCAGGGCGGCAGAAAGGCGTCGGGTGAGCATGGGTCGTCTCCTTTTTATCGGTCGGTTGGTTTCAACGCCGGGACGTGGAAGGCCGGAGCATCCGGCGCAGGGTGTCGTCCCGGTCGAAGATGTGGTGTTTGACGGCCGCGAGCGCGTGCAGCGCGGTCAGGCCGATCACGGTCCAGGCAAGCCAGCGGTGCACGTCTCCGGCGATGTCTTCCTGCTCCGGCAGGTCGCTGATGGTGGCGGACACCGAGAACAGGCCAAATACGTCGATGGCGCTGCCGTCGGCGGTGGAAATCAGGTACCCGGCGGTCATCAGGGCGAACAGCAACACGTAAAACGCCCCATGCACCACTCGTGCGGCCCGTCGCTCCCATGGTTTACCTAAAGGGCAGGGGGATGGGTTGAACCATCGCCAGAGCAAGCGCGCAGTCAGCACCAAGAAGAGCAGCACGCCGATCGCTTTGTGCATGTTCGGCGCCTGGCGATACCAAGGGTCGTAGTAGGTCAGCTCTACCATCCACCAGCCCAGCGCGAACAGGCCAATCACGGCGAACGCCACCAGCCAGTGAAAGCTGATGGCTACAAGACCGTACCCCGTTTCGCGGTTGCGCCACTGCATCGATGCCCCCCTTGCGTCGCCAGCCCTATCGCGGTGTCCCTCGATTCCAAAGAGAGCATGGCCGTTGCGTGGGTGTTTTTAAATTACTAATCTCGGAAAAGACTGTTGCCGAAATGAGAACGATATGGACCGATTCACGGCCTTGGCGACCTTCGTCTGCGTGGCGGATACCGGCTCGATCAGCGCGGCGGCCGACCGGCTGGGGCTCGCCAAGTCGGCGGTCAGTCGACGACTGCGTGAGCTGGAAAACCAGCTCGGTGTCGAGCTGGTGCATCGCACCACCCGACACCTGGCGCTGACCCCGTCGGGCGAGGACTTCTACCACCGCGCTAGCCGCCTACTGGCCGATCTCGACGAGGCCGAGGAGGCGGTCACCCGCCAACACGGCGAACTCTCCGGCGTGCTGCGCATCGCCGCGCCGCTCTCGTTCGGGCTGATTCACCTCCAGCCGGCGATCACCGCCTTCATGGCCACCCACCCCGGGGTGAGCTTTGACCTGAACCTCGACGACGACGAGGTCGACCTGGTCGCCGAAGGCTACGACTTGGGCGTAAGGCTGGCGAGCCTACCGGACTCCACCCTGATGGCCCGCCGGCTCGCCCCGATCCGCAACCTGGCCGTCGCCAGCCCCGACTACCTGGCCCGTCACGGTACGCCGCACCACCCCGCGGATCTCGCCGGTCACGACTGTCTGATCTACAGCAACGTCCCGGAAACCCACGTCTGGGGCTACACCGACGGTCAGGGGCGCTGGCAGCCGGTGCACGGCCGGCGGCGCCTGCGGGTGAACAACGGCGATTTCCTGCGCGAGGCGGCGATTCGCGGCGCGGGCATCGTGATCGAACCGACCTTCCTGCTGCATCGCGCGATCGCCGAGGGACGGCTGGTGCCCATCCTCACCGACGTGCCCTGGCCGGAGATCGGCGCCTACGCGGTCTACCCTCAGACGCGTCACTTGTCGGCGCGGGTACGGGCGTTCATCGACTTTCTGGCAAAGCGTTTCGCCGGCGAACCCTACTGGGATCACCACCTGCCGATCGCGGGCCAGGAACCGACCGCTTCTTGAGCATGCTCGGAGAAAGCCGATCATGCCGGGCGATGCCCGCCGATGCGGGCCACGGCCCGCGAGAGAATACCGAGAGGAAAACTCGGATACCAATCGAAGTTGGACTAGGAATGATTCTCATTTGACAGCCGAAAAAAGCTTGGCTATCGTGATCTCGCTTTCGATCGAAAAATCAGCAAATACCGCCTGTCATACACGAGCCAAGAGGTCTCGATCATGTCCCGAATCTTCCCGTTGGCCACTCTGGCCCTCGCCACTGCTGGCCTAGGTCTGGCCGGTTGCAGTGAAAACGCCGAACAGAACGGCGACACCACCGCCGACCAGGGCGCGACTACCCTGAGCGTGTACTCCGCGCGCAAGGAAGACCTGATCGCCCCGCTGCTGGATCGTTTCACCGACGAAACCGGTATCGAAGTACAACTTCTGACCGCCAAGGCCGGCGCGCTACTCTCCCGACTGGAAAGCGAAGGCCGCAACACCCCGGCCGACGTGCTGATCACCGTCGATGCCGGCAACCTGCAGCGTGCCAAGGAAGCCGACGTGTTCCAGCCGATCGAGTCCGACGCGCTGACCGACCGCATTCCGGCCAACCTGCGTGACGTCGACAACCAGTGGTTCGGCCTGTCGCAGCGCGCCCGCGTGATCTTCACCCACATGGAAAACGTCGAGGAAGGCGCGATCACCAGCTACGCCGAACTCGCCGATCCGAAGTTCAAAGGCAAGATCTGCATCCGCTCCTCGGACAACGTCTACAACCAGTCACTGGTCGCCTCCCTGATCGCCGAGCACGGTGAAGAGTGGACCGAGGAATGGGCCACGGGTCTGGTCGAGAACATGGCGCGCAAGCCGCAGGGTGGTGATACTGATCAGATCCGCGCTGTGGCTGCCGGCGAGTGCGACATCGCCGTGGCGAACACCTACTACTATGGTTCCCTGCAGAATGGCAGCGACACCGACCGCAAAGCCGCCGACGCCGTGCGTCTGGCCTGGCCGAACCAGGACGACCGTGGCGCGCACGTGAATGTGTCCGGCGCGGGCATGGTGGCGGCGAGCGACAAGACGGAGGCGGTCACGCAACTGCTCGAATTCTTGACCACCGAGGCATCCCAGGAATGGTACGCCCAAGTGAACAACGAGTTCCCGGTACTCCCCGGCGCACGGGCGTCCGAAACGCTGGCCCAGTGGGGCGAGTTCAAGGCCGACGACCTCAATCTGTCGACTCTGGGTGAGCTCAATCCAGCGGCCGTGAAACTCATGGACCGGGCCGGATGGCAGTAAGCCAAGACGCACAGCCCCACGTCCTGATCGACAAGCCGGCCGTCCCCACAGGGGCGGGCGGCTTGTCTGCGTGGAAAGGGGGCATGATTCTGATTACCGCGCTGCTGGCCCTTCCGCTCGCGGTGATCGTCGCGTCCGTCTTCTGGCCAGACAAGGCGACCTGGTCGCACCTGGCCGACACGGTGCTTGCCGACTACGTCATCAACTCCGCCCTGCTGGCGATTGGTGTCGGGGTTGGCACCTTCATCCTCGGAACCGGCACGGCCTGGTTACTTTCGGTGTGCGAATTCCCCGGCCGGCGTATCTTCGAGTGGGCACTCCTGCTCCCGCTCGCAATGCCGGCCTACATCATCGCCTACACCTATACCGGCCTGCTCGACGTAGCCGGGCCGGTGCAATCGAGCCTGCGGGCGCTGACCGGCTGGTCGGTTGGCGACTACCCGTTCCCGGAAATCCGCTCGCTGGGCGGGGCCATCCTGATGCTCACGCTGGTGCTTTATCCGTATGTCTACATGCTCACCCGGGCGGCTTTTCTCGAGCAGTCCTCCAGTGCGCTGAACGTCGCCCGCTCGCTGGGGCTAGGGCCCTGGGCGATGTTCCGTCGTGTCGCCCTTCCGCTGGCCCGCCCATCGATCGTCGCCGGCCTGTCGCTGGCGATCATGGAAACGCTGGCCGACTACGGCACGGTGCAGTATTTCGGTATACCGACGCTGACCACCGGCATCTTCCGCACTTGGTTCGGACTGGACGACATCATTGCCGCCGCGCAACTCTCGGCCTTGTTGCTGACGTTCATCTTCACGGTGATCATCATCGAGCGGCTCTCCCGGCGACAGGCCCGCTACCACCATCACGGCAGTTGGCAAGCCCGGCCGTCGTTCAAGTTGCGCCGCGGACAGGCCACCCTGGCGTTTATCGCCTGTGCCCTTCCGCTTGGCCTGGGCTTTATTGTGCCGTCGGCTCAGTTACTGGCCTGGAGTCTGGAGGTTACCCCGACCCGGGACCTGGGCGAGTTCGCGGTGCTGGCATCACGCTCAGTGGGCCTGGCCGGGCTGACAGCCATCCTGGCGTTGCTGCTGGCTCTGTTCCTGGCCTACGGCCATCGGCTGATGCCGGGACGACTAACCTTCACCATCAACCGCATCGCCGGCATGGGCTATGCCCTGCCCGGCACGGTGATCGCCGTGGGCGTGATCATCCCGTTCGCGGCCTTCGACAACACCCTCGATACTTGGCTACGCGATCAGTTTGGCGTCTCCAGCGGGCTTCTGCTTTCGGGCACGGTCGCCGCGCTGGTGTTCGCCTATCTGGTGCGCTTTCTCGCGGTGAGCCTCAACACAGTGGAAGCGGGACTCGGGCGCATTCGCCCGAGCATGGACGATGCCGCCCGGTCGATGGGCGCGAACGCCGGGCTCACGCTCTGGCGGGTGCATATCCCGCTGATTCGTGGCAGTCTTCTCACCGCCGCGCTACTGGTGTTCGTCGACGTGCTCAAGGAGCTGCCTGCAACACTGGTTTTGCGGCCATTCGACTTCAATACGCTGGCGGTCAGAGCGTTCGAACTGGCCTCCGACGAGCGACTGCGCGACGCCGCGCTACCCGCCCTGGCCATTGTGGCCGCCGGCCTTATCCCGGTAATCCTGGTCAGTCGCTCGATCACCCGCGCGAGGGGAAATGAAGGCAGCATCTCCAGCCGTGACCCGATCGATGAATAAGCCGGCAGCTTCCCGTGGAGCTCACTCATGAGTGAACGGCTGAGTCTGGTGGACCTGACCGTCCGCTTCGGTCGCACCACGGCCGTCGAAGGCGTCAACCTCAAGCTGCCGACTGGTGTGATCGGCTGTCTGCTGGGCCCGTCCGGCTGCGGCAAGACCTCGATCCTCCGCACGGTGGCCGGCTTCGAATCGCCCAGTGCCGGCGTGGTCCGCCTGCACGGCAATACGGTGGCCGGCGCCGGTTGGGGCCACCCGCCCGAACAACGCCGGGTGGGCATGATTTTCCAGGACCTGGCCCTGTTCCCGCACCTGACCGTGGCCGACAACATCGGCTTCGGACTGCCGAAAAAACCCGCCGAGAACCGGCAGAAACGCATCGACGAACTGCTCGAGCTCGTCGGCCTGCCGGGCATGGGCAAGCGCTACCCGCACCACATGTCCGGCGGGCAACAGCAGCGCGTGGCGATCGCAAGGGCGCTGGCGCCCCGCCCGGAAATCCTGCTGCTCGACGAGCCGTTCTCCAGCCTGGACGTGGAGCTGCGCGACACCCTGCCGCGTGAACTGCGCGACATCCTGCGCGAGGCGGAGACCACGGCCCTGCTGGTCACCCACGACCAGGCGGAGGCCTTCGCCATGGCCGACATCGTCGGCGTGATGCAGGCCGGTCGGCTGCACCAGTGGGACACGGCCTATAATCTCTATCACCGGCCCGAGACGCCGTTCGTCGCCGACTTCATCGGCCAGGGCACACGCATCGCCGGCACCATGGTGGGCCCAGGGCGCGTCAAGACCGAGCTGGGGCTGCTCGAAGGCCAGGTCTCACACGAATACCCGCCGGGCACAGAGGTCGACGTGCTGGTCCGCCCCGATGACGTGATCATCGATGCCGACGGCGCCGGGGTGGCCGAGATTGAAGAGCGCGTCTTTCGCGGCGCGAACTTCCTCTACACACTAGCCTTGCCGGGCGGAACGCGACTGCTGAGCCTGGCCCCGAGTCACGACCACTACGCGCCGGGCGTGCGTGTCAACCTGCGCCCGGCGTTCACCCACCTGGTGCTGTTTCCGCGCGGAGGCGCTTCCTGCCATGCCGATTCGGATGACGACTGAGACCGCCCCGGCACTGGCCGGCCTGATATGGTTTACCGCCCTCTGGGCCGCGCCCGGGATGGCACAAACGCCGCTGTTCGATGCCCACCTGCACTACAACGCCGAGCAGCGAGCCGCCATCGATCCACAGACCGTGCTCGACACCCTCGAGTCCAGCGGCATCGAGCACGCCGTGGTCACCAGCCGCCCACCGGAAAACGCCCGCCTGCTCAGCGAAATGGCCCCCGATCGCATCGTGCCGTTCCTGGGCGTCTATCGCGCCAAGTCCGACAAGGAAAACTGGATGCACCGGCCCGATTTGCCCGGCCGTGTGGAGACCTGGCTGGATAAGGGCGACTACCGCGGCATCGGCGAGTTGCACATCTTCGGCGAGGACCGTGACAGCCCGACGCTCAAGCAGCTGGTGGAGATCGCCGCCGAACGTGATCTGGTGCTGATGATCCACGGCGACCGTACCATCATCGATCGCGTCTTCGAGATCGCCCCGCAGGTCGACGTGCTCTGGGCCCACCTGGGCGAGACGCCCGACCCGACCATCCTGCGCGCCGCCCTAGCCCGCCACCCCGAGCACCTGTTCATCGACACCTCGGTGCGAGACGAACGATTTATGGATAACGACGGCCAACTGCTCCCCGAGTGGCGCGCCCTGTTCGTCGACCACCCCAACCGATTCGTCGTCGGGGTGGACACCTACAGCCTGGCGCGCTGGCAGCGCTTCGACGAGGCGGCCGACACCATCCGCCGATGGCTGGACCAGTTGCCCGGCTCGGTCGCCCGGCGGCTGGCCCGCGAAAACGCCCGCGAACTGTTGCTCGACCCGCTGTTGCTGGGGAACCCGTAACCCCGGTCCGAGAGGCGGACCAGGCCACCTTCGCGCACTGGACTTAACCACCGGGTTAGCCCATTCTTGAGGGTGAACCTCCGGTCGGCACGAAAGCTAGGCCGCGTTGATTCAACCGACTAGCCACCGCGAACGACTTGCCACCGCGAACTACGCTAGGGATTTTCCGGACGACATGACGTCGCGAGACCACCAAGCCGATCCCGCTCGACGCCACCGGTGGTTTTCTCCCCTAGTGCTGGCGATTTCCTACGTCGTCTACGCCAGCCTGTGGATCCTGACCTCCGACTGGCTGTTGGGCCTGTTCGTGCCGGCCGAGCAACTCGCCCGTGCAGGCATTATCAAGGGGCTGGGCTTCGTCGCAGTCACTGGCCTGATCCTTTATTTGTTGCTGCGCTGGCTGATATCTGGCCAACCTACGACAACAGTGACCGACACGACTATTCAGACGCCGCGTCGCCGTCGCAGCGGACCACTGATCGTCTTTGTCGCCAACCTGCTGATAGTCGCCATCGTGACAGCAGGCGCCTATCTCTACCGAGCGCCCCTGACGATCGAGTCGGCCCAATCCCGGCTGGCCGATATCGCCGCGTTGCGCGCGGATCTGATCGATGCCTGGCTCGAGGAACGAACCAGTGATGCGCTGGTGCTGCAATCATCGCGGACATTGCAATCGTCGATCCGCCGGTTGACCGGGTCACCGACAACCGGTCCGGAAACCGAGATGGCTCGCCAACAGGTCATCGGCCGCTTCGAGGCCCTGCGCGCCGCCTACGACTACGAGGCCGTCGCCCTGCTCGACGCGAGTGGCACCACCCCGCTAATCAACCGTGGCGTGACTCGCTGGCCGGATGAACTGGCGCAGGCCGTGGATCGCGCAAACGATGGCCGGATCGTTGAACTCTCGCCGAACCTGCATACCGACCGACACGCCCACATCGATTGGCTGGTGCCGATCGGCGACCACGAGCCGATCGCCCACGTATTGCTACGCGCCGATGTGCCTGCCATTCCCCACGGAATGGCGATTGACGACACGGCCATTCACCTGGCACGCGCCCAGGACGAGACCGTGCTGCTGCTCGACGACACCGCGCGACAATCCGCTGACGACCCATGGCCATACCTGCCCTGGGAACAAAGCGGCCTGCACCCGGAAGATTTCACCGCCGATGCCGCACCGCACTCGATCGCGGGTAACAATGTCGAGGGTGTTCGCGTGGTCGGCGCCATTCACCCGATCCCGGGGCGAGAATGGGCCATAGTCGCCACCCAGACACGCGCGAGCGTCCTGCAACCGCTCGACCAGACGTTATGGCTGCTCGCAGTCGTCGCGTTCTTCCTGCTGGCGATCATGGCCGTCATTCTTACCCTGCTGTGGCGCCGCACCCGCGAGAGCGATGCGCTGCGCTGGACGGCACGCACCGCCGAACAGGACCGGTTGCTGCGCGTGTTCTACGACATGCCGTTCTTCGGCATGGCGATCAGTTCACCGACCACCCGCCGTATTACCGACGCCAATCCCAGACTGGCCGGGATGATGGGGCACCCGGTCGAGGCGCTGGTCGGCCGGAGTTGGGACGAATTGCTGGGCGGTGCCCTGCACGGCGACGAGCAGAGCGCCATGAAAGACCTCATCGACGGTCGCGTCGATCACTGTGCCCAGGAATACATCCTCACCCGCCCCGACGGCACGACCGCCCATCTGCGCTTCGACACCCGCCTGACCCGGTCGGACGACGGGAGCGCCGAACGACTGGTCTCGATTGCCGAGGACGTCACCAATGAACGTGAGGCCTACCGCGCGCTCGAACACCAGAAGGATCTCTACGACCTGCTTTCGCAGACCAACCAGGCCATCACCCGCTGCAGGTCGGCCGACGAGCTGTTCGAGACGGCCTGCCGCGTGGCCGTCGAGCATGGCCACCTCACCTTTGCGTGGATCGGGCTGATCGATATGGAGACCGGGGCGGTCGACCCCGTCAAGCAATTCGGCGACCAGGTCGGTTATGTCGACAATCTCGAGGTCAGCATCCATCCGCACAAGCCGGCCGGCCAGGGGCCGGTCGGTCGCTCGATCCGCTCGGACAAACTGGTGGTGGTGAATCACTTCCAGACCGCGGTGTCGACCGGCGTCTGGCACGAAAAGGCCGTGGAGGCCCGCGTCGATGCCGTCGCAGCCTTCCCCATTCACCGTGGTGGTCGGGTCATCGGTGCGATGGCCCTGTACGCCGGGGTCAGCGACTTCTTCGACCAAGCCATCTGCCGCACGGTAGAGGAACTCGCCACCGACATCTCGTTTGCCCTGGATTACTTCGATCGCCTCGACGATCTCGAACGAGCGAAAGAAGCAGTGGCGGCGAGCCCCGCCGTGCTGTTCCGCTGGTTGCCGGAGGAGGGCTGGCCCGCCGCCTACGTCTCCGACAACGTCAGCCGCTGGGGGTACAGCAGTTCCCAGTGGCGCGAGCGGCAAATCCGCTTTGCAGACATCGTCCACCCCGACGACCTGCGCAACATGAACACCGAAATCGACGAGTATGTCGTGGGCGGCCAGCAACAATACCGTCAGGAATATCGACTGCGCATGGCAGATGGCCAGTACCGCTGGTTCGAGGACCTCACCCTGGTGCACCGCGATGCCGCAGGCGACATCCTATGGTTCGACGGCGTGGTCACCGACATTCACGACCGCCACGAGATCGAGCAGCGCGAGCGCCTGATGGCGAAAGTGATCGAGAACACCCGCGAAGGCGTGCTGATAACCGACCGCCACCAGGTCATCCTTGAGGTCAACCCGGCCTTCAGCGACCTGACGGGTTATAGCGCAGAGGAAGTGATCGGCAAGACCCCCGACCTGCTCGCCTCCGGCCAGCACGACATGAGCTTCTACGACCGCATGTGGCAGGCCCTCGAGCGGGATGGTCACTGGCAGGGCGAGGTCTGGAACCGACGGAGCAACGGCGAGATCTTCCCGGAGATCCTCAGCATCAGCACAGTCTCCGATCGCGACGGCAATATCACGCACTACGTGGGTCTGTTCGTCGACATCAGCCGGCAGAAGGAGAACGAGTCCAAGCTCGATTTCCTCGCCCACCACGACCCGCTCACCGGCCTACCCAACCGCCTGCTGATGATGGCGCGCCTCGAGCAGTTGATCGACGTCGCTCGCCGGGAGGACGGCAGCATTGCCGTGCTGATGATCGACCTCGATCGCTTCAAGGACGTCAACGATTCCCTTGGCCACGCCGTGGGCGACCAACTGCTGCTCAAGGTCAGCGAACGCCTACGCGAGCGCTTCGGCCAGGCCGACACCATCGCCCGACTGGGTGGTGACGAATTCGCCATGGCGCTGACCGGTATCGAGAACGCCGCCGACGTCGGTGAGCTGGCCGACGAGGTGATCAACGCTCTGGGTGAACCCTGGGAACTGGCCAAGGGGCAGCAGGTGCGCGTGCTCGCCTCCGTGGGCATCTCGCTGCACCCCGACAATGCCGCCTCTCCACTGGGATTGATCCAACAGGCCGACACGGCTCTCTACCGGGCCAAGGACGAGGGGCGCGGCACGTTCCGCTTCTTCTCCGACGAGATGACCGATGCCGCCCGGGATCGGGTCGCACTGGAATTGCAATTGCGCCAGGCGATCGACAACGACGAGCTGCGGCTGGTGTTCCAGCCCCAGACACGCGTTGGCGATCACGGCCTGCACGGGGCCGAGGTGCTGGTGCGCTGGCAACATCCAACTGAGGGGCTGATTCCCCCCGATCGATTCATTCCGGTGGCCGAGACCACCGGTCTGATCTGGCCGCTGGGGGAATGGGTGCTGCGCGAAGCCTGCCGGCAGGGCGAAGCATGGCTGGAAGCCGGGCACGATTTCGGCCGACTGGCGGTCAACCTCTCTCCCCATCAGCTGCGCCACGGCGAAGTCGACCGACTGGTCCGACGGGTGCTCGACGAGACCGGTTTCCCGGCCGACCATCTGGAGCTGGAACTGACCGAGAGCGCGATCGTGCGCCGCGAGTCCGAGGCCCGCGAATTGCTCGATCGGCTGCGGGCAATGGGCGTGCACGTCGCGCTGGATGACTTTGGTACCGGTTATTCCTCGCTGGGCCAGCTGCGCGAGTTCGCCATCGACGTGCTTAAGATCGACAAGCGCTTCATCGACCTGATCGAGGAGCCCAGCGACCGCGGCCAGATCGCGCGGATGATCATCGACCTGGGACACACGCTCGGCCTCAAGGTGCTCGCCGAAGGCGTCGAGCGCGAAGGCCAGTTCGACTTCCTGCGCCAGCACCACTGCGACATCTACCAGGGCTATCTCGAGAGTCACCCGCTACCGGCAGGTGCATTTGCCCAACGCTACCTCGATCACGGGTAAAGCCTACCCCCGCCGTGCCCCGCCAGCCCAGACAAGAACGCCCCCCATGATGCAACGCAACAAGCTGCCAATCGCGACCGCTCTGACCAGTTCCTGATATTACTGGATGCCAACGATGCCCGTCTTACGCTCGAACGCATCCTCCACGCGGTTGCCCGAGGCAATCACCTGCCCGAGGACGAGGAGGCATTGACCGTCAGCAGCGCGTGGCGCAGCGCCGTGTGAATGGGTTCCTCGACAGCCTGATCCATCGCGCCAACCAGACCCTTTACCAGGCCAAGCGCAATGGCCGCAACCGGGTTGCCGTTGCCGACTCGATCCTATCGGGAAGCTCCCTAAGCGCCGCCGGATCGCGGTCAGGTCGCACGACTGATCGTCGATTCGGGCCACTGGTCTGGGCTCAGGCTACCGGCCGAAGGTCATGCAGCGGGGAACCACGATGGCGACCTTG
>JAWLFB010000111.1:0-4424 GCA_041685825.1 Guyparkeria sp.
GAGCGACAACCACGAGCGGATGCCTGCCTCCGTCAGGCGCTCCATCAAGACCGCTCTCGCTTGGTGATTTTTCTCCCTCCTTGTTGCCCCGCCTCGTGCGGGGTTTTCTTTTTTACGACGGGTGGGGCCAGGAGCGTCAGTCGCGCATGACGTGCTTGAGAATCCCGACCACCTGTTCGGGCGTGGTTGCCCAGGCCACGGCAGCGGCGTCAACTTCCTTGAGCGGGTGGATGATGTCCTCGTCGTGCAGTGTGATGTAGGGCGTGCCCAGCGCCGCGGTGTAGCCGGCCTCGAAGGCCGCGTTCCACTGCTTGTACTTGTCGCCGAAGCGCACCACCACGACGTCGGCCTGCTCGATAAGGGTTTTAATGCGGATCGTGTTGACCTTGGCGGACTTGTGGTCGCGCCAGAATTTTTTCTCCTCCTCGCCGAGCAGGTCGCCGGCGGCATCGGAGGCGGCGTGGTCGGTGACAGGGCGGGTGAAGATGATATCCAGACCAGCATCGTGTGCGCCCTGCTCGATTTGTTCCCGCCAGTCGGTGTGGATCTCGCCGGAAAGGTAGACGGTCAGGCTCATGGCTATTCCTCGTTGATTCGGTTCATTCGGGCAGGTCGGTGACCGCGCCGGTAGAGGCCGAGCTCACGGTCTTCGCGTATTTCGCCAGCACGCCTCGTGGGTAGTTGGGAGCCGGGCGCTGCCAGTTGGCTCGGCGGCGTTCGAGTTCTTCGTGGTCGATATGCACCTCGATCGTGTCGGCCACCGCGTCAATGGTGATGGTGTCGCCGTCCTCGACTAGCGCGATCGGCCCGCCGTCGAAGGCCTCCGGGGTGATGTGGCCGACGACGAAACCGTGGCTGCCACCGGAAAAGCGCCCGTCGGTGATCAACGCCACTTCCTTGCCCAGACCGCGGCCCATGATCGCCGAGGTGGGCGAGAGCATCTCGCGCATGCCAGGCCCGCCGCGTGGGCCTTCATAGCGGATGACCACCACGTCGCCTGCGGCGACAGTGCCATCCAGAATGCGCCCCTGAGCTTCCTCCTCGGAGCCGAAAACCCGCGCGGTGCCGGAAAAGCGCGTGCCTTCCTTGCCGGTGATCTTGGCGACCGCGCCCTCGGGCGCGAGATTGCCCTTGAGTACGCGCAGGTGGCTGTCGGCCTTCCGCGGTGCCTCGAGCGCGGCGATGATCTGCTGGTCGTCGGGGTAGGGCGTGACATCGGCCAGATTTTCCGCAAGCGTTCGACCGGTGACGGTCAGGCAGTCGCCGTGCAATAGCCCCGCATCGAGTAGCATCTTCATCATTGGCTGGATGCCGCCGATCTCGACTAGCTCGCTCATCATGTAGTGCCCGGAGGGGCGCAGGTCGGCGAGCACCGGCACGCGCCCGCCGATCTCGGTGAAATCATCCAGCGTGAGCGGCACGTCGACCACGTTCGCCATCGCCAGCAGGTGCAGCACGGCGTTGGTCGAGCCGCCCAGGGCGATCGTAACCGTGATGGCGTTCTCGAAGGCTTTGCGGGTCATGATGTCGCGCGGCTTGATGTCCTTTTCCAGCAGAGCGAGCACCGTCGCGCCGGCCGCCTCGCTGTCGGCGCGCTTTTCCTCGGAAATCGCGTTCTGTGCCGAACTGCCCGGCAGACTCATGCCCAGTGCTTCGATTGCCGAGGCCATGGTGTTGGCGGTGTACATGCCGCCACAGGAGCCGTGCCCAGGGATGGCGGTCTTCTCGATGTCCTCGAGGCGCGGCAGGTCGATCTCGCCTTGGGTGTAGGCGCCGACGGCCTCGAAAACCGAGACGATGTCAGTGTGGCACTTGCCCGGCAGGATGGTGCCGCCGTAGACGAACACGGACGGGCGGTTGAGGCGTGCCATGCCGATCAGGCAACCCGGCATGTTTTTGTCGCAGCCGCCGATCGCCACCAGCCCGTCGAATCCTTCGCAGCCGGCGACCGTCTCGATCGAGTCGGCGATTACCTCGCGCGAGACCAGCGAGTACTTCATGCCCTCCGTGCCGTTCGCGATGCCGTCCGAGATGGTGATGGTGTTGAAGATCACGCCCTTACCCCCGGCGGCGTCTGCCCCGGTGCGGGAGGCGTCGGCGAGCTTGTCGATGTGGGCGTTGCAGGGGGTGACCTGACTCCAGGTCGAGGCGATGCCAACCTGCGGCTTTTCGAAATCGGCGTCGGTGAAGCCGACCGCGCGCAGCATAGCCCGGCTGGCGGACTTGTTGATGCCGTCTACCACGGGGGCGGAATGACGGCGGCGCGGATCGTTTTTGGGGTTTGTCATGCGGTTGCTCCTGAAAAAGTCGCTGGGCACACCTTAGCAAGGCTCTGGCTGCGGCGGGGATGCAGCCCGTCGCCCAGCAGATGCTATAACAAGGTTTAAGCCGCGCCATCAAGGGCGATCGTTGCCCGAGCGCGAGTCGACTGGCCGGACCTTCTGGGTCGGGGCGTTCTGGGAAACCGCCGGCAAAGGATGAGGTGCCGTCATCTTGAAAGTGCAGTTGTTCAAGTACTGGGAGTCCTTACGCACCAGTTTCTGGTTCATCCCGGCGCTCATGGTCCTTGGGGCCGCGGTGCTCTCGGCGGCGGTGATTCAGGCAGATCATCTCGCGATGAGCGAGGGTTGGATTGCCTGGGACTGGTGTTTGCCGGTGGCCCTGACGGGGCCAGCGCGGTGCTGAGAATCATCGCCGCTTCGATGACCACGATTGCCGGAGTCGTGTTCTCCATGACACTTGTGGTTCTCTCCCTGGCCTCGTCGCAGTTGACCCCGCGTTTGCTGCGCAGTTTCATGCGCGACCCTCCTACCTAGGTCGTGCTCGGGACATTCGTGGCCACGTTTCTCTATTGCGTGCTGGTGGTGCTCACGATTCGGCGCGGTGATGAAGAGGCGTTCGTGCCGCACCTGTCGGTCACCCTGGGCGTGCTGTTAGCGGTGATCAGCATGGGGGTGTTGATTTATTTCATCCATCACGTGGTCATCGCCATCCAGGCGAACCAGGTCGTCGCGCGAGTCGGCCGCGAACTGATCGACGTGTTGGAAAGCCTGTTCCTGGAAACGATTGGTGACGCCCCGGCTGGGGTTCCGCGCCGGGCCCGGGGCCTGCCTTCTTGCGGCGTTTCGATCACGAGGCCGAGCCAATGTGCTCCTCGGGCGACGGCTACCTGCAATTCATCGATGCGAATGCCCTGATGGCGCTCGCCGAGCGCAAGGATGTGGTGATGCGCCTTGAGTTTCATCCTGGTCATTACGTGGTTGCCGGTGGCCCGTTGTTGCGGGTCTGGCCCACTGGCCAGCGAAACGACGAGTTCGCCCAGGAGGTCAATGCGGCCTTCGCTCTGGGTAATCAGCGCACCTCCGGTCAGGACATTGAGTTTGCCCTTTTTGAACTGGTGGAAATTGTCGTGCGAGCGCTGTCGCCGGGGATCAACAATCCATTTACCGCCATCGCCTGTATCGATCGACTCGGCTCGGCGCTATGTCGTCTGGCCACGCGAGAAATGCTGTCACCGTATCGCCATGACAGCGACGGGCAGTTGCGGGTGATTGCTCCGTCGTCCAGCTTTCCGGCGATGCTCGACGCCGGGTTCGATCAGATCCGGCAATACGGGCGATCTAGCGTGGCCGTGAGTATTCGGCTGATGGAGACGCTAGTGTTGATCACGGCCTTTGCGTATCGATCGGCCGATCGGGCGGCGATATTGCGGCATGCCCAGATGATCCGGCGGGCGGCCTGGCTGAGTTTTGCCGAACAGAAGGATCGTGAAGCGCTGGAAAAACCCTATTAGGCGGTAAAGCGGGGGCTGGCGTAGCCGGCACTGTAGGATAGAGATGATATGCACAAAAGCCCGACGTTTTGTCGGGCTTTTGTGGGTTCAGGCCGGGAAACAAACGGAGCGAGGGCGTCAGCCAGCCGCAATCGTTTCTATCAGTTTGGCGTTGAAGGCCGGCAGGTCGTGGGGATTGCGGCTTGTGATAAGGCCGTTGTCGTCGACCCAGACCGCCCCGGCGTTTTCAAGGTCGGTCTGGATGCTGGGATAGGAGGTGACCCCCCGGCCTTGCAGCACGTCGGCCTCGGCCAGCATCCAGCCGCCATGGCAGATCGCGGCCACGGGCTTTAGCTGATCGACGAAGCTCCGGACGAAAGCGACGGCTTGCTCGTTTTGGCGCAACGCATCGGGGTTCATCACCCCACCGGGCAGCATGAGGGCATCGAAGTCGGACTCGTTGACCGAATCCAGCGGCACGTCGACGTTGAATGCATCACCCCAGTCGGTGTGCTGCCAGCCCTTTACCCGGCCGTCGGCCGGCGAGACGATCTGGGCTGTTGCGCCGGCTTGTTCCAGCTCGCGCTTGGGTTCGGTTGGCTCGATCTGCTCGAAGCCGTCGACAACCAGCAGGGCGACGCGTTTGCCTTGG
>JAWLFB010000042.1:0-18122 GCA_041685825.1 Guyparkeria sp.
AGAAACGCGCCGGGTTGCCGATGCCGGCGAGCGCGATGCACGCTTGCCCGGCCAGGTTCGTAATCGGGCGTTCGGTTCGATCGAACAGGTCAACCAGGCCCTGCGGGCGGAAATCGATTCGCCAGGCGGGCACCTCTCGTGCGCCCGCGCCATGACGGAACGGCTCGTCGCCGTTGACCAGCACCGCGTCGACCTCGTCGAGCACCGCGGGCGATTCGCGCAGCGGACCGGCCGGCAGGCACCAGCCGTTGCCAAGTCCGCGCTGGCCATCGACCACCACCCATTCGATCGTGCGCGCCAAACGGTGATGCTGCAGCCCGTCGTCGCTGACGATCACGTCGACCTCCGGGTAGCGGGCCTTTAGCTGTCGGGCGGCCTCGCGTCGGTACGGGTGAACCACCACCGGCACGCCGGTCCGTCGATGGATCAGCCAGGGCTCGTCCCCGCAGCTCGACGGGTCGACCGCCTCGGCGAGATCGACCGGCTCGATGCCCACCTTCACGCCGAACCCTCGACTGATCACGCCGGGGGTGTGACCGGCAGCCCGCAACGCCTCGACCAGCGCGATCACTACCGGTGTCTTGCCCGTGCCGCCGACGGTCAGGTTGCCGACCACGATCACCGGGCACTCAGGCACGCGGCCGGCCGCGCGATGGCGACGTCGGGCGGCCTCGGCACAGACCAGGCGCCCCAGGGGCCAGAGCGCCCGGGCCAGCAGGCCGCGTCGTTGCCAGAAGCCGGGATAGCGCATCAGTCGGCCTGATCGGCGAATTGCAGCCGATACAGGCCGGCATAGGCGCCATCGGCCGCCAGAAGTTCGTCGTGGCGGCCCTGCTCGACGATCCGGCCACCTTCCATGACCACGATCCGATCGGCGTGCTCGATAGTCGACAGACGGTGGGCAATGACCAGAGTGGTCCGACCGCGCGTCAGGTTTTCAAGCGCTCGCTGAATGAAGCCTTCCGACCGGGTATCCAGCGCCGACGTGGCCTCGTCGAACAGCAGGATCGGGGCATCGCGGTACAGGGCCCTGGCAATAGCGATCCGCTGACGCTGGCCGCCGGAAAGCAGCACGCCATTCTCACCGATATTGGTCTCGAAGCCCTCGGCCATCTGGTCGATAAACTGGTCGGCGAACGCGGCCTTCGCCGCCTCGCGCACTCGGTCCATGTCGAAGTCCGCCCCATCGGCGTAACCAATGTTCGCGGCGATGGTGGTGTTGAACAGCACGGTCTCCTGCGAGACGTAGGCGAACTGGCGGCGCAGGTCGACCAACGGCAGTTCGTCGTGGCGATACTCATCCAACCGGATGGCGCCGTGCTGGATTTCGACGAAACGCGGCAAGGCCCCCATCAGGCTCGACTTGCCGGCCCCGGACTGGCCGACGAAGGCCACAGTCTCGCCGGCGGCAATCTCGAGCGAGACCCCGCGCAACACCCAATCCGGGTCATTCCGCTCGGCGGGGGCCGGCTCACGGTAGCTCAACCAGACATCCTCCATCGCGAGCCGGCCCGAAACCCGGTCGACCGACCGGGTGCCCGACTCGGGTTCCCGCGGTTCGTCGAGCAGGGCGAACAGGCTCTCGCCGGCGGCGATGCCTTTCTGGATGATGGCGTTAAGATTGATCAGGCGCTTGGCCGGCGCAAGCGTCATCGCCAATGCCGTGATGAACGACACGAACGTGCCGACCGTGATGTCGTCCATGCGCTCGCCGCTGGTGGCAAACCAGACCACGCCGGCCACGCCGATGGCGAGCACGAACTGGGTCAACGGAGAGGACGCTGCCTGCACCGCCTGCATCTTCATGAAGGCGCGGAAGTTGTACTGGTTCTGCCGATCGAAGCGGGCGCTCTCGTAGTCCTCGCCCCCGTAGAGCTTGACCACGCGATGCCCGCTAATGGTCTCCTCAGCGACGTGCGAGACCTTGCCCATCGACTCCTGGATGCGCCGGGCGTAACGACGGAAGGCCCGCGAGATACCGGCCACCATGCCCACTAGGATGGGCAGCAGGACCAGGATGAACAGCGTCAATTGCCATGAAAGATACAGCATCCACAACAACAGTCCGATCACCGTCACACTGTCGCGGATCAGGATGGTGAGCGCCTTGGAGGCAGCCTCGGAGACCTGCTCACTCTGGTAGTTCAGCCGGGTGAGAACCTCGGTTGACGGCACCCGGTCGAAGTAGCGCGGCGGCAGGTGCAATACCTGGGCGAAGGTATCCTGTCGTAGATCACGGATGACCGATCGCCCGACCCAGGCCATGCCGTAGTTCGAGGCGAATTCACCAATCACACGGAAAACGAATACCCCCAACAAGGCCAGCGGCATCCAGGTGACCAGGGTTGGGTCACGCTCGACGAAGCTGCCGTCGAGCAGCGGCTTCATCAGCGCGGCAAAACCCACCTCGGAGAGTCCAGCAACCACCATACCGATGATCGCGATTACCAACACCTTCATGTAACGCCAGGTGTAGTTCAGTAGCCGCCGGTAGGTTTCCCAGCCGGCCACGGCGTGAGCTCTCTGCTTGAGCGATTCGGGATTCATCGTGGCGGTGTCGTCCCCATGCCGATTTTCTCGATGCCGGCGCGACGGGCTTGGTCAAGCACCGTCACCACCCGCTGGTTAACCACGTTGGCATCTGCCCAAAGCACCACCGGTCGACCGTCATCGGCAATATCGGCCAGCACGCGCGGCAAGTCTTGCTCGGAGAGGCGCGTGCCGTCGATGGCGATCTCACCGCGGGCATCGAGTTCGATAACGTGATTCTCGAGTTCGGCCCGTTCGCTGCTGCCCGATTCGGATAACGGCAAGTCCACCTTGAGGGTGCGGTCATGGACGAACGTCGTGGTCAACATGAAGAAGATCAACAGCATGAAGACCACGTCGATCAACGGGATCAGGTTGAGCTCGAGCGGTTCGCGCGGTCGTTGACGGAAATTCATACCGCCTGTCTCCGGCCCATCCCCGCCGGGTGGACCATATCGACCAGGCGAATGGCCTCGACCTCCATGTCGATTACCAACTCGTCGATCAGACCACGGAAATAGCGGTGAAAGATGAACGCCGGTACCGCGACCATGATCCCGGCGGCAGTTGTAATCAGGGCCTTGGCGATGCCGCCAGCCAGCAGTTCCGGTGCGACCGCACCAGCCCCGCTGTGGGAGGTGATTGCCTGGAACACGTCGATGATACCAATCACCGTCCCCAGCAGACCGAGCAACGGGGAAATCAAGGCGATCGTGCCCAGCGTGTTGAGGTATCTCTCCATCTGGTGGGCGACGTGACGGCCGGCATCCTCGATGCGCACCCGCATGCCATCGACCGAATGGCTACCGGCCAAGCCCTCGGCGAGAATACGCCCCAGCGGCGAAACACGGCTCAGTTCGTCGAGCCGCGCTGCCGTGATGCCGCCGTGACCTTGCCACGAGCGGACCATTCCGACCGGATCTCCACCCATGATGCGCCCACGGCGAAGGGTATAAAGACGCTCGAAGATGATCGCCATGGCAATCACAGAGGCAATAATGATGGGCAGCATCATGCCGCCACCGGCCAGAACGAGATCAAGCATGTTCGTGGTGGGTCCTTTTCCGTGGATTGCGGTTTAATCAGTAATAGCGAACCGGCCCGATACACCGACACATCGGCCCGGGCCCGTCATTCCGGATGCATCAGAAAGGCGAGATCTGCTTGCCTTCGGGCCAACGCACCCGGTAGCTGAAGTCGATTTCCCAAGGCTCGTCGGGCGCCAGCTTTCGCTCGTAGGCCCATACACCCTTCTGGTCGCCGAACTGGCGTTCGGCCGGCGTGTCCGTCTTCCCGAGCGGCTCGACCACGATATCGGCGTCCAGCGGCGTGGGCATCCGCATCAGCACGACCACCGGCAGGACAGTCTCGTGACGACTGGTGACAGTGACCTGACGGCGGCGTTCGATCTGTTGGAACTTACCGATCAGGCCATGACCGGCTCGCTCGTCCGGCGGCGCCTGGTAGTCGGCGACCACCCGAGGATCGACACCGAAGCTCAGCTCGACCGGCTCGTCGGGCTTGAGGGCCAAGCGGGGGAGACCCGATTGTTGCTGTCCGTCCCTGTGGATTTCCCACCGCCCGGCCGGCAACGGATTGACGATGCTGGGCGCGAAACGACCGACCACCACCGCATCGACGTCGGTTTGCGGGGCGACCCGCAACGAGATCTCGGCGTCGAGCGGCTGTTCCAGCACCACCAGGCTCACGCCACCCTCGCCGCTGGGAATCGCCGCCGGCTTGTTCACGGCAATGCGCGTTGCGAAGCCGGTCTCGTCCTCAACGCGTCCCGCCTCGGCGAAGCCGGCTGCATCGCTGCGCATCATCGAACTCTGGGCCATCGGGCGAACCGGCGCACCTTTGTCCGTGTCGATAAAACCGATGGTCAACGGCGAGAGCTCCGGCACCGGGTAGAAACGACGCTGATCACTGGTGATCAGGGTCATCGGCACCGCCGGCCAATCTTCGCCGGTCTGTTGGTGAACACGGGCAGTCATGCGCCAGTCGACTTGCCGTTCGGTGGTATCGAGCCGCGCCCGGTAGACCGGCTCCCAACCGGCATTCTGGACGCGGTACTCCACCCGCATTGCCTCGTCGTCCGGATCGAGACCAGAATCGAGTTCGGATTCATCGAGCGCCACCCCGATTCGCCAGCCAGGCGCCTGCCCGACCAATTCATCGAGTGCAGCACGCAATGCTTCGATGTCCTCGTCAATCGACGTCCGGCGATCAAGCAATACTCGACGCTCGTCGGTCAGCCGCGTCATCAACTCGTCCACGGGGCCGTTTTCACGCCACAGGGAGGCGAGATCCTCGCCGGCGGCCGACAAGGCAGCCAGTTGATCGCGAGCGATCCGGCGACGTAATGTGTTCTCTTCCAACTCCACCGCCAGTGCACGGGCCTCGGCCTGCATCTCTTTGAGGCGATCGGAAAGGCGCTGGTAACGTGGTGTCTCACGCGTGATCTCACGCTCGAGCCGCACGCCGGCCTCGCTATCGACCTTTGGCCCTGCGACGCGCAGCGAGTCTCCATCGAGGCCCGCCGGCAAGCCGCCGATCCAGAGCCGACCGCCCTCTTCCAACGCCGCCCGGCGGAGAACTGTCGGCTCGGCATGATCGATTTGGTTGAGCGACTCGGCTGTCAGTGACCGAACCACCCATGCCCCGGCCGGCGCCACTGTCAGTTGCTCGATGGCCATGACGCGGTCATCGACCGACTCGATCAGCGTCTCGACCTCGGGCGAGACCGCCGCCTGCAAGGCGGTCGACCAACCCAGCGGCACCGCAAAACCCAGCAGCGCGCCGGTACCGACGCGTTGCCAAGCGCGGATGGCAGGACGGCGACCAAGCGCCTGTTCAGCCATGGTCCGGCAACTCGTCGAGCACACCACCGCCGGCGCGACGGATCCGCACCGCCTCGGCCAGTCGGTGGATGACAGCCCGGCTGTCATCCCAGCCGATACAGGCATCCGTGATGCTCTGGCCGTAGGTCATTGGCTTGCCAGCGATCACGTCCTGGCGGCCGGCCGTCAGGTGGCTCTCGATCATCGCGCCGACGATGCCGGCGTTGCCGCCCGCGATCTGCCCGGCAACATCTTCGGCCACCTGGATCTGGCGTGCATGCTGCTTCTGGCTGTTGGCGTGAGAGAAGTCGATCATCAACCGCTCAGGCATTTCGGTCTGTCGAAGCTGCTCGAGCGCCTCGCTGACGCTTGCGGCATCGTAGTTCGTGCTCCGCCCACCACGGAGAATGATGTGACAGTCGGGGTTGCCGCTGGTGGCGAAAATCGCCGACCGGCCTGCCTTGGTCACTGAAAGGAAGTGGTGCGGGCGAGCCGAGGCGCGAATCGCGTCGAGTGCCACGCGCAGGCCACCATCGGTACCGTTCTTGAACCCGACCGGGCAGGAAAGCCCCGAGGCCAGTTCACGGTGGACTTGCGACTCGGTGGTCCGCGCACCGATCGCTCCCCAGGAGATGGAGTCCGAGATGTACTGCGGGCTGATCAGGTCGAGGTATTCGGTGGCCGTCGGCACGCCCATTTGGGCCAGGTCGACCAGCAGGTGACGGGCCACGCCCAGTCCCTTGTTGATATTGAAGCTGCCGTCGAGATCGGGATCGTTGATCAGCCCCTTCCAGCCGACGGTGGTGCGGGGCTTTTCGAAGTAGACCCGCATGACCAGGAAGACGTCTTCCTTGACTTCGTCGGCCAGTTCACGCAACCGGGATGCGTATTCTCGCGCAGCGTCGACGTCATGGATGGAACAGGGCCCCATCACCACCATCAACCGGTCGTCACGACGATCGAGAATGTTCTGGATCGTGCCACGCGCGTTGTCGACCGTCTCGGCCCCCTGTTCCGAGAGCAGGTACTCGGCCCGGAAAACCTCGGGCGGGGTCAACTGGTGGATCTCCTCGATACGCAGGTCGTCGGTCTGTACGGTCATCTTTTCTCAACTAGTCGATAGGTTCGCCCGGGCAGCATGGCCGGGCGGAAGTTCAGACGCTTCATGGTAAAGGCCAAGCGAGATTTTCGCCATGGGGATGAGGGTCTATCGCTTGCGGGTGAAGAATGCCGGGCGGTGCAGCTTTCGCACAGGGAACCGTTGCCGCAGTTCATGCAGCCAAGCGTAGTCGAAACGGGCAAGCCGAACGCAATCGGCCGTTTCTCCGGCATCCTCCAACACCCGCCCCCAGGGGTCGACGATCAGGCTGTGGCCAAAGGTCTCGCGCCCGTCCGCATGGCGCCCAATCTGAGCGGGAGCCACCACCCAGGCACTATTCTCGATGGCTCGCGCCCGCAGCAACACGTGCCAGTGTGCCTCGCCGGTCGGCCGGGTGAAGGCGGATGGCAGGCAGAACCAGTCCGCGCCACCCTCGGCAAGCTGGTTGAACAGCTCCGGGAAACGCAGATCGAAGCAGGTCGCCAGCCCCAGCCGCCCGGCCGGGGTATCGACCACCACCGTTCGTTCACCAGCAACGAAGGTGCTCGACTCACGATAGCTCTCGCCATTCGGCAGAACGACGTCGAACAGATGGATCTTGTCGTAGTGCTCGACCACCTCGCCCTGGGCATTGATCACCAGGGTTCGCGCCGCGACCCGATCGCGGTCCGCCTGATTGTCATGGACAAACGGCAAGGTTCCGGCGACCAGCCAGACACCCCACTGGGTTGCCCACACAGAGAGATCACGCACCGCCCGGGGGGTATCGGCCGTGGCCATCCCGATCAGCTCGCGCGGATCAGCCGGCATCGCGAGCAGGTTTTCCGGGAACACGACCACGCAAGCGCCACCGTCCGCCGCTTGTCGGATCAATCGCTCGACGACCGGGCGGTTGTCATTCCAGTCGGCCCGACCATTGATTTGCACGACGGCGACGGTCGGCTTCGGTTCGCTCATTGTGTATCCCCTCGCGTGACCTCGGGCTGTTCGAATGATCCCCCGATAAGGTAGGTGACCGATGGCTCCGGGGCCTGATCCATCTGCCGGAAGGTTTCCTGCAGGGCCAGGACGGCCCCGCCCACCAGCGGACCGCCGGCGACCGTGCCGATTAGCGGCAAAAGCATCCCGAAATCGGCATAGATCCGCGCCGTCAGGTCAAGACGCCGATCGACCAACTGCAACTCCCCGTCGATCAGGGCGCTCAACGAAGGATTGGTCAATTCGAGTGGGTCGAGGATCAAGCGCCCGCGGTCCATCCGCCATTGCCCAGCCAGCGAATCAAAATACAGGCCTTCGCGGGTGACGTCGCGAAAATCCAGGCGCAATCGATCGGCGAGGGCCCCGAGACTCATCAAGCCGACCAATCGGCCGGCACCGGGGTCGATGCCCTTGAGCTGCCCCTCGGAGACGAGGAACCGACCATTTCCGGCCGCCCGTCCGGCATGAAAACTGGTCGGACTGCCCGGCCAGGCGATGGTGAGTTGCCCCTCTTCGACATACCCCCCCTGGATGGGTGAGCCACCGTTGATGGCCTCGATCGCCGCGCCCAGATCATCACCCTCCATGGCCAGCGAGAATCGCGTGCGCTGCCCCTGCGGGGCTTCACTGACCTCATCCTCGATCCGACCGCTTCCCGATACGCTCAGGCTCGGTGCCGGTTGCCAGTCAACCCGGTCAATCCGGTAATGACTATTCTCCGGTAGCGCCTCCACGCTCAAGCGCCCCAGTTTCAGCTTGTCGAGCGTCAGGGCGTCGACGGCAAGGCTCGCCACCGGCAAAGCGGCCAGATCCCAGGCCTGCGGCGCGGTCGTCTTGGTCTCCACGGGCGTCGACTCGCGGTGCAGCCACAGCCGGTCAAAACGCCCCTCAATCCGGTCAGCACTCGCGCTCTCGCCCACCAAAAAACGCAATTCACCGCGGTTCTCCTCGCCGGAGACTCCCAGCCACCAGCCGTTGTCCCGGGTCGCCCAGCCGGCCGTCACCGCATTCAGCCACCAGTCACCCAGGCTCAACCGGTCAATACGGGCATCCACCCACCATTGATCACCGGGAACGGCACCACCGCCTTCGGCAGCAGCACTGGAGCCGACCGTCGCCCACCAGTCCAGCCAGGGGCCAAGCGCCAATTCTGGGAGCGTCAGCCCCACTCGATGCTCCGC
Organism: Guyparkeria sp.; assembly: GCA_041685825.1. Classification (GTDB taxonomy): domain Bacteria; phylum Pseudomonadota; class Gammaproteobacteria; order Halothiobacillales; family Halothiobacillaceae; genus Guyparkeria. Next base: position 8,631 of record JAWLFB010000042.1, read on the forward strand.
CCCAGCTCCCTCGCCGGCCGGCTCGCTGTCCAACGACCGATTGCCCAGCCGCGTGCTGGCGAGCGCCCCGTTTTCGTCAAAGCCCAGTTCGGCACGCCATGTCTGGATACCTTCCAGACGAGTCGTCAGGGTTTGCAATCCCCCATTACGCACGCTCAGGTCGACCGTCAGCGGCCACCTGACCGGCGCCGGCTTTTCCAGTGGCGGCGGGAGTCGGCTATGCCAACCGGCCAGACCGCTTTCCACCCGGATCCCGACGCCACCATTCCCGCCATGAGGGATGTCGGCGCGCACGCCGACATCCGTCTCACCCTCGAGTCCGTCGATCAGGGCACCGGCAACTGGCGTTTGGCCGGCAGGTCCCAGCAGCTTAGAGAGCCCCGCTGGCGTAAAGCGGGTATTGGCCTGGATCCGGGTGGCGGCCCGATCGGTGAGCGGATCGATCCGGGCACGGAACGACTCGCCGAGGAAGCGTCCCGTAAGCGCATCGGCGCTAAAACGCGTGTCCTTGAAACGAAGCGGTCCAGAGACGTCTTCGAACACGAACCGACCATCGGCGACCGACAGTCGTTGACCGGCAAACCGATAGGCACCGGACGCCGACGGCGGCGGCGATCCCGAGGTCAGACCGATCAGCACATCGAGGGCGAACTGACCTTCGCCGCGCCCCGAGAAACCGGCAAGCGCACCGGCATCGATTAGCGGGGTCTGCCCGAGTCCATCGAGTAGCGTATCGATCGCCACCGGCCGGTCGACCGCGATCTGCAACTTGGGCTCATCGAGATCGAAGATGCTCACGCGCGAGTCGCCGACCGGCACCGGCCCGACCCGTCCCTGTTCGACATCGACGTGGTACTGCTTGTTGACGAAGGCCATGTTGCCGCTGGCCTCGGTCAGTGCCGGCCAGCCCGGACGATAGGGCAAGGTCAGGTCGTGGAAGTCGAACACCACCGAGAAGTAGCCGCCGCCATCCGTGAAGGGTGCACGGGCCGGGTCGCCGTGAAAGAGGAAATGCCCCCCTTCGATCCGTCCCTGCGCGCCCTCACCTTCCAGCGCGGCGTCGAGCCAGTCGAGGGTGCGGGGACCGATCACGTGGCGCGGCAGGTAGCCCGGAACCCCGCGCGTGTCGTCGACAGCAAAGCCAGTATCGACTCCAAGGTAGCCGGGCTGCTCGCCACTGGCCTGCCGGTAGAAGAACCGGCCGCCCACGTCCAGTCCCGGAAAGCTGAGAACCAGGTTCGGACTGAACAGCGACAGGCCAGCGGGTTGCTCGTCACCTCCCGGTAAACCGGTCTGATCGAACCAGTAGAGGTCCCCCTCGAGGCGGTCAATGCTCACCGGCTCACGGAACATTCCCGGCACCGCAAGGATCAGATCCTGCTGATCGACCCGCGCAAGCCAACCGCCCGGCTGACGGTACAGAGTCAGATCCGCCCCGCCTCGCCCCTCGCGGGTACCGATGACCGGGCGCAGGGGTATGCCGGTGGTGTTCCCGAAGCCAACGAGGTCGAGAAAGCCCTCGACCAACTCACCGCCAACAAAGCGCAAGCGCACGTCGCGGGCCTGGCCGCGCGGCACATTCTGGTCGAGCAACTCGAGAAAATCCGTCGGCAACGGCGCGGCGGCCAGCCAGACAGCCAGACGGCCAAGATCGGCGTGGTCAGTGGCAAAAAAGAGCTCATCGCCGATAGCACGCATGCGCACGAAATCGGTGGGCAGGGGCTCCTCGCGCGACGGCCTGAGCTTGACGTCCTCGGCATCGAGATGCCACCCCTCGGAATCGCGCGCCCAGGCGAGCGTCGCCGAAACGCCATCCAGTGACGCGTGGCTCGCACCGTCCTGGCCCAGCAATTGCTGACGCGTGACGGCGAGATTTCGCACATCCGCCTGCACCGTGAGATCGGTCAGCCGCGTCTGCTGCCAATCGAGCCACAACTGGCCATCGAGGCGACCGGAGTCTATACGCGGCATGCCGATCTCGCACCGAGCCGGGTTGCCGTCGCCGGGACAGCCGCCCAACGTGCGCTGCACGGCCGCCCCGCCGTATCGATCCAACCGTCGCTGAACCTCGGGCAGATCCCACTCGCTCACTTGCAGGAAAAGCGACACCCTACTCTGCTCACCGAAGCGCCCCTCGCCGGCAAACCGCATCGGCTCGTCACTGATCCCCGCGAGACGAGCGTCCCCCGACGCACGCCACTGATCGCGGTCAAGCTCGGCGGCCAGGCTTAAGGTCAGCCGATCACCACGACCACTGGGATTCCGGAACTCCACCACTGCGTCGCGCACCGACAGGTGCCCCAGGCGCGCCAGCTGGTCCTCCACCTCGCCCCAGGAAACCCGCTGGGCGGTAACCCCAGCACGTCCCTCGAGGGAAAGATCGGCGACAGACCAGCCCTCGCGGTCGCGAATCAGGGTAAATCGCGGGGCATCGAGTGTGATCTTGTCGGCAACCAAGCGCCATTCGGTCAGGCTGCGCCACCAGGACAGCCCCAGGCTCAAGGCGTCGGCACGCGGGCCGGCATCGATGCGCACCTCGCGAAAGACCACCTGTGGCTGGTAACCCTGCCAGCGCAGGTCGATACTGCCAAAGCGCACAGGCACCTCTAGCGCCTGGCTGACGACCGCCTCGAAGTCCGGCTGGTAGCGCTCCACCCAGGGCAAGAGCGCACGGGAGACGGCGCTGAGTGCGGCCACCAAGACCAGCAGCACGGCAGCCGCCATCAACAGGCGTCGAAACCCCTGCCGCAGGCGTCGTTCGCGCTTTACGCTGTTCTCACTGCTCACCGGCCTCTCCCGCGTGCCCGGTCACATCAGAACAATATCGTACTGCTCCGGCAGGTAATGCAGGTCAATCTGGAGCTTGAGGGGCACGTCGGTGAATTCCTGCAACTCGGCCAGCGAGGTGGAATCCTCCTCGCGCAACCGGTCGATTACCGAGGCGCTAGCGATCACCAACATCGACTTGGGACGGTACTGGCGGGCATCGCGGGTGACCTCGCGGAAAATCTCGTAACAGACCGTCTCGGCGGTCTTGACCGACCCGCGGCCCGCGCACACCGGGCAGGTCTCGCAGAGCACGTGCTCGAGCGACTCGCGGGTACGCTTGCGGGTCATCTCCACCAGACCGAGCGTGGAGACATCGCAGACCTTCGTGCGCGCATGATCGCGCTCGAGCGCCCGGTTGAGCGCCTGGTGCACCTGGACCCGATGCTCCGGCTCGGCCATGTCGATGAAATCGATGATGATGATCCCGCCGAGATTGCGTAGGCGCAGTTGACGCGCGATCGCTGCGGCCGCCTCGAGGTTGGTCTTGAAGATTGTCTCCTCGAGCGTCTTGTGGCCGACGAACGCGCCGGTGTTGACGTCGATGGTGGTCATCGCCTCGGTCTGATCGATGACAATGTAACCGCCGGACTTGAGCGCGACACGCTTCTCCAACGCTCGCTGGATCTCTTCCTCGATGTTGTGCAACTCGAAGATCGGCCGCTCACCCGGGTAGTGCTCAACGATCGGCAGGATGTCCGGGACCATCTCCTCGGCAAACGCGATCGCGCGGTGGTAAGTCTCGCGCGAGTCAATGCGGATCTTCTCGACGAACTGGCCAAGCGTGTCCCGCAGTGTTCGCAGGGCCAGTGGCAGGTCCTCGTAGACCAGCCCCGGGTCGGTCATCTGCTGGCGACGCTCGGCAAGATTGCCCCACAGCCGTCGCAGGAAACGGTAGTCATGGCGCAATTGTTCTTCCTCGACACCTTCGGCCGCGGTGCGCAGGATCAGGCCACCGACGCCCTCGAGCGCACCCTCCTCTGCGAGGATCAACTCGGCCAGACCGGTCTTCAGACGGTCGCGCTCGGTCTTGTCCTCGATCCGGCTGGATACACCGATATTGCGCCCGTTGGGCACGTAGACAAGGTAACGCGACGGGATGGTGATCTCTGTGGTCAAGCGGGCGCCCTTGGTACCGATCGGGTCCTTGATCACCTGCACCAACAGGTTCTGGCCGGTACGCAGCAGCGTCTCGATGGAAGGCGTCGCCGACTCCAACTCGGTTGCGGTCTCGGCGGCCAGGCTAAGCTCGACATCCGAGACGTGAAGAAAGGCGGCGCGCTCTTCGCCGATGTCGATGAAGGCCGCCTCCATGCCCGGCAGCACTCGGGTCACGCGACCACGGTAGATATTGCCCACCATCCCACGCGAGCGTGAGCGCTCGATGTTGATCTCCTGGAGCACCCCGTTTTCGACCATCGCGATGCGGGTCTCCTGCGGGGTGATGTTGATCAAGACTTCTTCGCTCATGACTCAATTCTCGTTGTTATTCCGTGTCGCCCCGGTCCCTGTCGCCCCGATTCATCCAGGCCGGCCGGATGCCGAACATCGCGAGCAGTCGGCTTGTTGCCGCCAGCGGCAGGCCGATGACTGCGCTGCAATCGCCATCGATCGCCTCGACAAAGAGGCCGGCCCGCCCTTGCAGACCATACCCGCCCGCCTTGTCCAGCGGCTCGCCGGTTGCCACATAGGCCCGGATCGTCTCTGCTGACAGACGAGCAAATCGCAGCCGTGAGTCGACCACCATGTCGCGCTGGGCCCGACCATCTCCCACGACGACCGCGGTGATCACCCGGTGCCACTGTCCACTCAAGGTGGCAAGCATGGCCTCGGCATCGGCCGCATCGACGGGTTTCCCCAATGGCCGTCCGTCAGGACCCGTGACCAAAGTGTCGGCCGCCAACAGCACCGCACTGGCTGGACGCGACGGTGCGGCCAGCGCGGCCTCAAGCTTCGCCCGGGCAAGACGAATAACGGCCGCATCGGCCACCTCTCCCGGGAGGAGCGATTCGTCCACCAGTTCAAACGGATGGGCCCGCCCGGCAATGACGAAACCGGCCTGTTCGAGCAATTCCCGGCGGCGGGGTGAGCCGCTGGCCAACCACAAGGCGGGGCGCGAGACGGAAGCGGGTCTCATAGATTCATTCTAACGATTCGATCCGGTCCTTGGGGTTCGCGTTTCCCGTTCGTCACTCGCGATGATAGGGGTGATTCTGGTGCAGTGACCAGGCGCGATAGATCTGTTCGGCCACCAGCACGCGCACCAAGGGATGCGGCAAGGTCAACGCCGAGAGCCGCCGGGTCTCGTCGGCTCGCTGACGCAGGGATTTAGCCACACCGTCCGGCCCGCCGATGACCAAGGCGACGTCGCGACCCTCGACCAGCCAGTCGCCCAGCGAGGCTGCCCACTGGCGCGTGTCGAGATCACGGCCGCGTTCATCGAACAGGATGACCCGCGCCCCGGTCGGTATGGCGCGCTCGATTCGCTCGGCCTCAATCGCCTTGACGCGATCGATGTCGGCGTTCTTTCCACGCGGGGCGGAAGGGATCTCGGTCAGGCGCAGCGGGCAGCCAGCGGGTAGGCGCTTGAGGTAAGTTTGTGTGCCCTCTTCCGCCCAGTCGGGCAACTTGTGCCCGACACTGATCAGTTCGATCCGCACCCCGAGTTACGACGTTGGGGCAGCAGGATCCGCGGCCGGGGCGGACCAGAGCTTTTCCAACTGATACAACGCACGGGTCTCGGGCATCATCAGGTGAACGATCACGTCGATGAAGTCGACCAGCACCCACTCGGTCTGCGGCGTGTCATCGCCCTCGACGTTCATCGGACGCATGCCGCGCTCCTTGAGGGCCTTGACCACTTCCTGTGCCATCGCCTTTAGGTGGCGATCGGAGGTGCCGGAGGCAAACACCATGTAGTCGGTGAAATTGCAGCGCTCGCGCACGTCGAGCGTGACTAGGTCAACAGCCTTGATGCCCTCGAGGGCCTCGACGGCATGCTTGAGGATCTCGTCGGCGGGCATGGCCGGAGACTGGTCGACCGGTTCGGTGCGGGTGGATGGCGGTTGATTCGCGCTCATGAAGGAAACCTGTTGCATGGCGGCCTCTGGCCACCAATGAAGTTGAAACGGAATGAAATCGGGGTGAAATCAGCGTTGAAAACGGGGCAATGGTCGACCCAACCGAGGGTGCGGTCAACCACGCCTGAAATGACGAACCACCGGCTCGGGCACGAGGTAGCGTAGCGACCGGCCCTGATCGATGAACCCGCGCAGCGTGGTCGCCGAGATATCCAGCCGGGTGATGGCCACCGGCACGATCCGTCCGACCGGTGCATCGGTCAGGATAGACGGGTCGACTCGACGTTCGGCCAACCACTCAGCCGCCACCCCCTCGGCCTGCGACCCCGGCCGGGTCGCAACCACAATGTGCGCCAGGTCGAGAATCCGTTCGACCTCGTGCCAGCCCGGCAGGCCGTTGAAGGCATCCATGCCCATCATAAGCACCAGCGGTCGACCCGGGAATTCGGCGGCGAATTCGGACAGGGTGTCAGCCGTGTAGGACGGCCCCGCCCGCCTGTGCTCGCGATCATCGAGGACGAATCGCGGTTCGTCGGCGATCGAACGAGCCACCAGGTCCAGTCGCGTGGTCGGGTCGAGCAGCGGCTCGCCCCGATGGGGCGGAATCGCCGCCGGCACTAGGTGAACCCGGGGCAGCCCCAGCGTCTCAGCCACTTCGGTCGCCAGACGTAGGTGACCAATGTGGACCGGGTCGAAGGTGCCGCCGAATATCCCAATCATGAGGTAACGCTCAGTGCCGCGTCTCGCCGTTGCCCAGCACGATGAACTTCTGCGAGGTCAGCCCCTCGAGCCCAACGGGGCCACGGGCGTGGATCTTGTCGGTGGAAATGCCGATCTCAGCCCCTAGGCCGTACTCCATGCCATCGGCAAACCGGGTCGAGGCATTGATCATCACCGAGGCCGAGTCGACCTCGCGCAGGAAACGCCGCGCGGCGGTGTAGTTCTCGGTAACGATCGAGTCGGTGTGATGCGAACCAAAAGTCTCTATGTGCTCGATCGCTGCATCCAGTCCGTCGACCACGGCCACCGCGAGAATGGGCCCAAGGTATTCCTCGCCCCAGTCGGCCTCGGTCGCCGTTGTCATCGACGACACGATAGCGCGCGAGCGCTCGCAGCCGCGCAGTTCAACGTCGAGCTCGGCGAAGCGCTTGGCCAGATCCGGCAATACCGTCTCGGCCAACGACTGGTCGACGAGGAGCGTCTCCATGGCATTGCAGACGCCGTAGCGGTGCGTCTTGGCATTGACCGCGATCGCCTTGGCCTTGTCGAGATCGGCATCCCCATCGATGTAGACGTGGCAGACGCCGTCGAGGTGCTTGATTACAGGCATGCGCGCTTCGCGCGAGACCAGCGCGACCAGCCCCTTGCCGCCGCGCGGGATGATGACATCGAGCGCCTCCGGGCTGTGGAGCATCGCGGTGACCGCCTCGCGGTCGGTGGTGCCAACGATCTGCACGGTCTCGGCGGGTAGACCGGCGGCCTCCAGCCCGTCACGGATGCAGGCGGCGAGCGCCTGGTTACTGTGGATCGCCTCGGAGCCGCCGCGCAAGATGGTGGCATTACCCGACTTTAGGCACAGCGCGGCCGCATCGATGGTCACGTTGGGACGCGACTCGTAGATGATGCCAATCACGCCCAGCGGCACGCGCATGCGGCCGACCTGAATGCCCGACGGACGGAACACCGTGTCGGTGATCTCGCCGACCGGGTCCGGCAAGGTGGCGATCTGGCGCACCCCCTCGGCCATTTTCTCGATCCCGGCCGCATCGAAAGCCAGGCGATCAATCATCGCCTCGTCGAGCCCGTTGGCTCGGCCCGCCTCGAGATCCGTCTTGTTGGCCTCGATCAGGGTGCCGGTGTGTTGAACCAGCTGATCGGCGATGGACAGTAAGGCGGCGTTCTTCTTCTGCGTGTCGACACGCGACAGCGCACGCGCCGCGCGGCGGGCTGCCTGCCCCATCGCCTGAATGGTCTCGGTGACGCTCTTGTCGTTGGCCATTGGTCGCTATCTCCTGATCAGGTTCGATACGAGACGCCGAGGCGTGCTCGTGATGGATTCGGTTACGGCTCGAGACGCTGGCCCGGTATCTTCTATTGGGCTACTCGCGGGGTTCAACGTCCGGGGCGGGTCGCGTGCAAAATCACCCGGTCGAGCAAGGCCCAGACCCGGCCGCCGCCATCCGCGGTGTTGCAGCCCTCGCCCAGACCCTTGATACAGCGATCGACCTCCGCGCAACCGGCGAGCAACCGCTGCCAGTTACCCGGTGGAAGCATGCGGGCGCGTGCCTGATAGCGCCGGGCGAGAAAGGCCGGGATCCGGGTCTTCTTGAAACCGGCCTGGTCATTGCCTGCCAGTGCCACCAGGGCACGCAGGTCGCGGGCGATCACCCACAGGATCAACAGCGGCTCGGTGCCCTCGGCGCGCAGGCGCGAGAGCAGGTACAGGCCGCGCTCACGGTCGGCATCGAGCACTGCATCACTCAACGCGAAGGTATCGACTCGTGACTGGTTGGCCAACCCCTGGGCTACGCGGGCGGCATCGACCGGCCCATCGATGTCCATCAACGCCAGTTTCTCGATTTCCTGAGCCGCGGCGAGCAGGTTGCCCTCCACGCGCCCGGCGATCATTTCGGCCGCGTCGCGTTCAAGGCGCACGCCCTGAGCCGCGGCCCGCCGGGTGATCCAGGCCGGAAGCTGAGCTAAAGGCACGTCGTTGAACCGCACCGCGATCCCCGCCCCGGCCAGCGCCTTGAACCACGCGCTTTTCTGCAATTGATTATCTAGGCGCGGCAAACTCACAATCCAAACATCGGATTCACCGCCACCCTTGACCCGCTCGGCCAGCGTGCTCAATGCCTTCGAGCCAACCCGGCCCGGCTTGCCACCCGGCATGCGCAGATCGATGATCCGCTGGTTGGCGAACAGAGACAGGCTAGCGCCCTGGCTCTCCAGCGCTCCCCAGTCGAACTTGCCATCCACCTCGAAGCGTAATCGCTCCTCGCACCCGGCCTCGCGGGCCTTCGCAACGATGGCATCCCGCGCTTCCTGGACGAGCAACGGCTGGTCTCCACCGATGACATAGAGCGATTCCAGCCCTCGGGCAAGACGCTGCTCGAATTCCTGCGGCTTGGCGAGCACTTGGGCCTCAGCGACCGTCAGCGGGCGCGATCAGGGTGTCCGGATCGATCGGTGCGAGCATTCGGTAGAACAGCAACTGCCCCACCAATTCGCCTAATTCGCGACGGATCTGGCCCTCGTTGCTCGACGAGGCCAACACCCCGGTTGGATCGTAGTTGTAGTTGCGCGCCTGGCTAATCTTGCGACTGGGCGTGCGCGAGCCGTCGGGCAATGCGATGTGATAGCGCAACTCGTGGAGTAACTCGTACTGGCGCACGTCGGCACTCGGGTCGACCACCGAGGCTCGCTCCTCGACCGAATCACCCTCGACCACCAACCGGGCCGTGGCGTCTCGCCGATCGTCGACCAACACCGCCTCCGATTTGTCGACTTCGGCTGCCAACGTGCGATAGACCGGGCTCGATTTCGACAACCCCGAGACGTAGACCCGCTCGAAGGTCGGGTCGAC
>JAWLFB010000112.1:0-4403 GCA_041685825.1 Guyparkeria sp.
CACGCAGTTCGTTGCCATCGCCGGCAACGTCATTGCCGCCCTGTCGCTGGCCTTCCTGATCGCGTGGGTGTGGCAACAACAGGCAGGCGCCTCGCTGATAACCCCCGAGCGCGCGAAATACATCCTGGAGGGGATCAATCCGGCAACCGGACTGGCCCTGTTCTACGCGGCCATCGCCGGGGTCTGGCTGTTCCTCTCGGGCCTGATCGCCGGTTTTTTCGACAACCGTGCCGCGTACCTGGGCCTGGAGGCACGGCTGCGCGAGCATCCGTTGCTCAAGCGATTACTCCCGCAAGATGCCCGCCATGGTCTGGCAGCCTACCTCCATGACCATTACGGCGCGTTGATCAGCAATTTCGCCTTCGGCATCATGCTCGGCACCACCGGCTACGTGGGTTACCTGGTCGGGCTGCCGCTCGATATCCGCCACGTCGCCTTCTCGTCGGCGGACCTGGGCTACGCCATGTCTCAGGAGTTCGCCGGGCCGTTGATGTTCCTCCTGTTGCTCGCCTTCGTGCTGATGATCGGCGCCGTCAACCTCATGGTGAGCTTTACCCTGGCACTCAACGTCGCCCTGCGGGCGCGCGGCGCCCGCATTGCCCGGCCCAGAAACCTCGTGCGCGCCTACTGGCAACTGCTAACACAGCGCCCCTCGAGCCTGATCTATCCACCACCCGCCCCGACCCACAACGCGCCCAACAACACCGACTCGGCGCCAACCGGCCACGACGAGCGGGGCGATCAATCGACACGACGCCATTGATTGCCCGATTGACGACTTTCCACCCGCACCCTTGGGCCGGCTGCCCTTCGCCTGCCCTCCACGCAAATCGTGGCAACATCTCGCAGGATAACGAGCACGAAAAAACCGCCAGTGAGCAACGCTCACCTGGCGGTTTTTTGTGAGGACCGGGTAACTGGGGTGAGATTCGATCAGACCTGCAGGTATTTCCGCATCTGGTACTGCCAGATAAAGCCGATCACCGAGAACACAGCGAAAATCGAGGCCGCCACGACCCAGAACTCCCAGCCCTTGGACTCGATGCCACCGATCATGTGTTCCAGATAAAGACCTGCACCCATGCCGATGACGAAGTAGACCAGCCACTCGACGATCCGCCACCAGAACGACTTCTGACGACCCGGCTCGACCACCGGGATCACCAGGAACAGCCGTTGATTGATGAACGGCAGGTTCGCCAGGACGAACAGGCCGATCAGGTAGCTCGCGATAATCCAGTCGTCGATCATGTAGGCCTCGTTTCGGTGACGTGTGGCAAGTAGGGGCTCAGAGTCCGAAGGCACCGGCCGTCAGGGCAGTCAGACCGGTCGGGTACAGGCCGAAGATCAGCATCGAGGCACCGCTGAGGACCAGCACGCCGCGCACGTTGATGTCGGCCTGAATCGGGCTGGTGTCCTCTGGACGGTCGAAGTAGACCATCTTGACCGCGCGCAGGTAGTAGAAAGCGCCGATCACCGCCGTGATCACAGCGAAGGTGGCAAGCCACCACAGCCCAATTCCTATGACAGACTGCAGCACGGCAAGTTTCGCCCAGAAACCAAAAGTGAACGGGATGCCGGCCATCGAGAACATCAGCAGCAGGAAGACGAAGGCCATCACGGGGCTACGATCGTTCAGGCCCTTGAGATCCTCGATGCTCTCGGCCTCGAAGCCCTGGCGTGCCAGCAGCAGGATCATGCCGAAGCCACCAATGGTCATCACGGCATAGGCAATGGTGTAGAACAAGGCCGCGGCGTAACCCTCGTTGGTCCCAGCCAGCACGCCCAGCAAGATGAAACCGACGTGCCCGATGGTCGAGTAGGTCAGCATCCGCTTGAAGCTGGTCTGCGCGATGGCGACCACGTTGCCAATCGCCATCGACAGCATCGCCACCAGGATCAGCATCGGTTGCCAATCGTAGAACAGCGGCCCCATGCCATCGACTAGCAGCCGCATTACCAACGCGAGCGCGGCGACCTTCGGGGCGGCGGCCAGATACAGCGTCACGGCCGTCGGCGCGCCCTCGTAGACGTCGGGAAGCCACATGTGGAACGGGGCGATGCCCATCTTGAACACCGCGCCGACAACGATCAGCACCACGGCGGCCTTGAGCGCCATCGAGTCCTCGTTGCCGACGACCGAATCGGCGATCGCGGTCAACGCCAAGTCGCCGGTCACGCCGTAAAGCAGCGACATGCCGTAAAGCAGAATCCCCGAGGCCAGTGCACCGAGAATGAAATACTTCATCGCCGCCTCGGAGGCGCGGCCGTCGTCACGCTTGAAGGCCGTCATCGCATACATGGCCAGCGACAGCAGCTCGAGACCGAGGTAAAGCAGCAACAGGTGGTTCGAGGAAATGGTGATCATCATCCCCAGCACGCCGAACAGGCCGAGCATGTAGTACTCGCCCTTGTCGATGCCGCGCTGGCGCAGGTAGGTGCGCGAGATGACGAACACCGCCGCGACCAACACGTAGACCACCAATTTCATCAGGTCGGCCATGGGATCGTTGACAACCATGTCGCCGAAGCTCATGCGCACACTGTCGTCCATCTGCACCAGCGTGATCACGAACAGCGCGATCAGGGTCAGGATCGAGAGCACGAAGCTTACCGTCGGCCCGCGCTTGGGCAGGAACGGATCGACAAGCAGGATCAGGCACGCCATCGCCGCGAGGACGATTTCGGGAAGGACCGGTTGCAGGTTCAGTGAGGCGAGTGTCATAGGGAACGTCTTACAACTTGGTGGTCAGCGCCTGTTGCGCCAGGTTCTCGATCGAGGCGTGCATGACCTCGACCAGCGGGTTCGGCCAGACGCCGATCAGCACGATCAGGAACGCGAGTACGCCCAGCACCCAGGCCTCGCGGAAGTTCAAATCCTCAAGCGTCTTCACGCCCTCGTTCTTGACCTCGCCGAAGATCACGCGCTTGACCATCCACAGGGTGTAGGCCGCACCAATGATCAGCGTGAGAGCCGCGAGCAACGCGATCCAGAAGTTCGCCTTGAACGCCGCGAGGATGACCATGAACTCGCCGACAAAGCCCGAGGTCCCGGGCAGGCCGACGTTGGCCATGGCGAACAAAACGACCAGCGCACCGAACCACGGCATGGTATTCACCACCCCGCCATAGGCCGAGATGTCACGGGTGTGCAACCGGTCATAGAGCACACCAATCGAGAGGAACATCGCCGCGGATATCAGGCCGTGAGAGATCATCTGGACCATCGCGCCTTCGAGCGCCAGAGTTACGCCGCTGGCCGCAGTGTTATCCGGGTTGGCAACGATCATGTAGATCACGAACAGGCCGAGGGTGACAAAACCCATGTGCGAGATCGACGAGTAGGCGACGAGCTTTTTCATGTCCGACTGGACCATCGCCACCAGGCCGATGTAGACGATCGCGATCAGAGACAGCACGATCATCAGCCAATCGAGCGTCGCCGCGGCGTCCGGTGTCATCGGCAGCGAGAAGCGCAGGAAACCGTAGCCACCGATCTTGAGCATGATAGCCGCCAGGATCACGGAACCGCCGGTTGGCGCCTCGACGTGCGCATCCGGCAACCAGGTATGCACCGGCCACATCGGGATCTTCACCGCGAAGGCGATCAGGAAGGCGAGGAAGATCAGGATCTGCTCGGTCAACGTCAGCGGTAACTCGTGCAGCACCGGGATGGCGAAGCTGCCCGCCTGGAAGTACATGTAGATCAGCGCGACCAGCATGAACACCGAACCGAGGAAGGTGTACAGGAAGAACTTGATCGTCGCGTAGACCCGCTGCGGGCCGCCCCAGATGCCGATGATGATGAACATCGGGATCAGCATGCCTTCGAAGAAGAAATAGAAGACGATGGCGTCCATCGCGGCGAACGTGCCGTTCATCATGCCTTCCATGATCAGGAAGGCGGCCAGGTACTGGTGCGCCTTGTCCTTGATCACTTCCCACGCGGCGACCACCACGAGGACGGTGGTGAAGGTGGTCAGCACGATCAGCGGCATCGAAATGCCGTCGACGCCCAGTGCGTAATTGATGCCAAAAGCCGGGATCCACGGCAGATGCTCGACGAACTGCATCGCGGCCGTTTGCGTGTTGAATCCGACGATCAGGCCGAGGCTGATCACGAAGACCAAGACGGAGACGATCAGCGCGAACCAGCGCGCCGAGGCGGCACGCCGTTCGCCGAACAGCATGACGGCAAGGCCTGCCGCAATCGGCAACCAGACGAGCAGGCTCAGTATGGGCCAGGAGGTCAGCATCGAACCGTTTCCCTTCGCTTGTTATCGTTTTCGGCGTTACGCGCCAATGAACACGATCCACGTCATCAGCCCGATCAGGCCGAGGATCATGACGAACGCGTAATGGTAGAGATAGCCGGTCTGGACCAGGCGCCAGGTGCGGGCCAT
>JAWLFB010000113.1:0-4375 GCA_041685825.1 Guyparkeria sp.
AGGATGTGCCCGGCGTCATAGAAGGTGGCGGTGACACCAGTGGCCAGTTCCAAGGGTTGCTCGTACTGCGCCTTGCGACCGAACAGGTCCATGGCATTGAGTGCATCGAGCTCGCCGTACAACGGGCCTTCGGCGCGCTTGCCGCGACGCTTGGCCTTGCGAGCGTTGCGCTCGGCTTCTTCCTCCTGCAAGTGGGCGGCATCCAGCAGGATCACGCGTGCAAGCTCACGGGTGGCCGGTGTGGCGATGATCTCGCCGGTAAAGCCGCGCTTGACCAGCAGGGGTATGCGACCGCAGTGATCGAGGTGCGCGTGGGTCAGGAGCAGGATGTCGATCTCACGCGGGTCGAAGCCGAATTCTGCGGCGTTCTCCTCGTCGATTTCTCGCCCGCCCTGGAAGAGCCCGCAGTCGACCAGCACCTTGAGCCCGTCGAGTTCCAGCAGGTGACAGGAGCCGGTCACGCCCCGGTTCGCTCCGTGAAAGGACAGCCGCATCATGAGTGTTCTCCTTGGCTTCGCGTCGCTGAGGGCAGTTCTTGTATTGAAGCACGATCAGGCCGTATCGGCTTGATACCGGTCCAGCGGTTGTGGGTGATTGTTCGTCTTGATCTATCATGATGAGGAAGATGAACACTGGAGGTTGGTTCACATGTCCACGACCGAGTTAAAGAAGTTCTCCTCCCAGGCGTCGCCAGACGTATTGGAGCAACTGCGTCGAATAGCGAGAGTCGAAGGTCGTCAGTTTCAGGCGGTCCTCGATGAGGCGTTGCGAGAGTACATCGAGCGGAAAGCGGGCGAGCGTCCGTCTCGTCGCGTACTAATGCATCTTGTAGAGAGCGTCGAGGAATACGACGAACTTTATCGTCAACTGGCCAAATGACGGTTTACCTATCCGTTGCGGATGTGCTGGCCATTCATGAAGTGATGATTCAGCGTTACGGTGGTGGCTCAGGCATCAGGGACCTTGGTGCGTTAGAGTCAGCCCTGTTTCGACCACAGACCGGCTACTACCCGGATGTCATCGCCGAATCGGCGGCTTTGTTCGAGAGTCTCGTGATCAATCACCCGTTCATGGATGGGAACAAACGAGTGGGGTTTGCGGCGACCGACGTTTTCCTCAGGCTGAACGGTGTTCGCCTGAACCGGACGTCCTCACGTATTCATTCCGAGATCATGGAGTTTTTCCAACAGGACACGCTGGAATTTTCCCGAATTGATGGGTGGCTGCGCTCTTTTGCGGTTAGGCTATGATGAGCGTTACCTTGCTGAAACGCATATCCTGAAACGACGAAAGGCGGCACAACCGAGTGCCGCCTTTCGTGTTCAATCGTCTTGGTGCCGAGGGTCGGACTCGAACCGACACGGTATCTCTACCGGCGGATTTTGAATCCGCTGCGTCTACCAATTCCGCCACCCCGGCAGGGCAGCGAAAGGTAGCGCAACTGTGGTACAAAGGCAAGCCGCCGACCGGTTGCCGGCGCCGCTCGCGTGTTGCGCGCATGCCCCGTTGACGGCACCGATTCGATAAAGGACGACTGACATCAATGTGGACCCTTGGGGACGTATTCATCTTGATCCTGGTGCTGGCTGCGGTCGGTCTCTGGGTTCAGCACGATCGGTTCCGTCGGCGTGCGCTCTCGTTGGCGCGCCAGGCGACCGAGAAGGCCGACGTGCAACTGCTCGATCAGAGCGTGAGTCTGCGCCGGGTCGGGCTGGGCCGAGATGATCGGGGCTGGCCGCTGATCACGCGTCGGTTCGGGTTCGATTTTTCGCGTAGCGGGTTTGATCGTTACCGGGGGCACGTGGATTTTCGCGGTGAGCACGTGAGCGAGGTCGAACTGGACTTGGGTGATCCCCACTGGCGCCACGAAAAGAACTGAC
The DNA here is from genome assembly GCA_041685825.1 of Guyparkeria sp. Taxonomy (GTDB): domain Bacteria; phylum Pseudomonadota; class Gammaproteobacteria; order Halothiobacillales; family Halothiobacillaceae; genus Guyparkeria. The sequence goes on from JAWLFB010000113.1 coordinate 1,881, forward strand.
ATGGCCCTGAGTGAACTGGACCAACGCCGCATCGAGAAACAGGTCGGCGAATTCGTCGAAACACGTCGCCCGCCGCCGGACATTCGCGCGCAACTCGACATCGGCTTTCGGTTGGATAACCAGGCCGTCGAGCTATTCGAGTTGCGTCGGTCAATGCGGGGGCACCGTATCGAGGAGGAGTTCGCCCGGCTGGTGTACGTGAAGTCACGTGATGTCTGGAAGCTTTACTGGAAGCGTGCCGATTTGAGGTGGCATCGCTACACCCCGTTTCCGGAGTCGTCCCGATTGGACGTGCTGCTCCAAGAGATCGACGAGGATCCTAATGCCTGCTTTTTTGGTTGACATCCTCCCCACGGCTAAAGCCGGGGGATTCCTCCTGCGAGACGCTCATGCCCGAGCGCGAGAATGTTCCTTGCGGCATTGATGTCGCGGTCATGGCGCGTACCGCACGCCTGACAGGTCCATTCTCTTATTCCAAGTCCTGCTCTACCTTTCGGACTGCTGGGGCTGAGGGAGCCACAGCACGAACAGGCTTGGGTGGTATAGGCTTCGTCGACTTCTTCAAACCAAACTCCCTGCGCGATCGCCTTGTACTGGAGTTGGGTCTTGAGCATCCCCCAGCCGGCGTCCATGACGGACTTGGCCATGCGGGTTTTCGCCAGACGGCGACTGCTCACGTTGCCGACGATGATCGCCGCATTCCGGTCGACCAGCTTGCGGCTGAACTTGTGTAGCGCATCCTTGCGCCTATTCTTTATCTTGGCGTGGATCGCCTTCGATCGATTTTTCTTGCCAGCGCGTTGAGCGATGCCTAATTTGGATTCCAAGGCACGATAGGTTTTTTTGGCCTCCAGCCGGGTGCCGTCCGAGCACGTCGCCACGTCCTTGAGTCCGAGGTCGATGCCGATTGCGGACGTGCCCTTGGGTACGGTGGTCTGGATCGACACTTCGACCTGGACGTTGAAGTACCAGCGTCCACGGGCGTCCTGGGCAAAACTGCCCGCGCGGAATTTGTAGTCATCCAGCCCGTAGCTATCCCAGACCGCGATGCTCTGCCCGGCGAACCGAACCTTGCCGCCTTCAAACCGGGCGGCACGTGCTTTGAAGGGCACCCAGCCGAGGTTGCGCTTGGCGCCACGCGAGACGCGCCAACGCAGCTTGCTCTTTTTGAACTGGTTGCGGGCCTTTCCGTGGACGGCGATCACTTCCTGGATCGTGGCCGATCCGATCAACCAGCCTCGCCGCTTGTTGATGCCGGCCAGTTCTTTCTGAACGTCGAAGGCCGAGCGCCATGCCCCCTGAATCCAGCCCACGCCGGGCACGGGAACATGCCAAGCCTCATAGGCCATTTCATTGGCCAGATTCCAGACCTGATTGACCTCGAACGCCATGTGATCAAGCACCTTCGCGTGTCGGTCCTTCACCCGCACGCTTAGCGTCTTGATCGTGGTCTTTGGCAAATGGGTCAACTCAGGCCCTCTCGTTGCCGCGGCATTCATTCCCCTACTGTATAGACATAGCAGGCTTTGTTAAAAAAGATGACGCGCTATTCCTCCCCATGCCTAAAGGCAGGGGCTTCTCGCGCGATTTGGTGAGGTTCGAGCCCTTGGTGTCCGTCGAAGGGCCTGAATGATCTCTTTAGAGGTCGGTCTTTCGTCTTGCTCTGTCGCAGTTAAAACTTCTCCCCACGGCAGGTGACCGGGCGAGTCAATGTCGCCCAACGGCAAAATGGTCGCCCGAGGGCGACCATTTTCTTTATCGATCGTCGAATTTTTTATCGACGGTCAAAATTGCGACGCGGCGGGCGCCCCTTGCCGGGGTGGCCACCCGGGCCACCGGGGCCGCGGGGTTTGCGGCGCGGTCGGCCGGCGGGGGCCGGGCCGATCGCCTGCAAGCCGAGCTTGATGCCGAACAGGTGGATGTTGCTCATCTGCTGGACCAGGCGGTCGGGCATGCCGGCGGGCAGGTCGACGAAGCTGTGATCCTGCTCGATCTCGATCGCACCGATCTGCTTACCGTTGATACCGCCCTCGTTGGTCAGCGCGCCGACGATGTTGCCCGGCGTGACGCCGTGCTCACGCCCGACGTTGATGCGATAGCGGATCTTGTCGCTGTCATCGCGCGGACCACTGTCACGCTCCTTCATGGCCGGCGGCGGGGCCATTTCCTTGATCTGCTCGGCGATCACCGGGCGATCCTTCTGCAGCAGGAAGGCCAGCGCGGCGGCCACCTCGGCCATCTCGATGTCGTGCTCGTTCTGGTAGTCGTTCAACATCTCGACGAACGGGGTCAGATCCTCGGCCTCGCGGATCTCGGTGATCTGGTCCTTGAGCTGCGAGCTGCGCTTGCTGGCGATGTCGGTCGCACTCGGCAGGCGCATCTGCTCGATCGGCTGACGCGTGGCCCGCTCGATCGCCTTGAGCATGCGCTTTTCGCGGGGGGTGACGAACAGGATCGCCTCGCCCGAGCGCCCGGCACGGCCGGTACGGCCGATG
>JAWLFB010000043.1:0-17511 GCA_041685825.1 Guyparkeria sp.
AGAGGGATCGCCTCTTGGCGAAATGCTGGCTTAAGCCGGTTGCGCTCGCCAGTTCGAGCCACTTTCCGTCCCATGAACTCCGGACCATAATGGATATCGTTCGGACGAATCAGGACACTTTTTTGGAGGCCTGGAATGAGCACATTGGCGGTTGAGGCGCAGCCTCGAGCCGAGCGGGTGTTGTTCGGTGAAGACGACATGACGGTCGTGCTGGTGGATGGCCGTAAGATCAGCGTGCCCTTGGCATGGTTCCCGTCGTTGGCGGGCGCTGATCGTAAGCAACTCGAGACATTCGAGCTCCTTGGGGACGGCGAGGGGATTCACTGGCCCGCGCTTGACGAGGACATCAGCGTCAAGGGGTTGTTGCGAGGCTGATCGCATACGTGGAGGCGTCATGATTGGCAACGGCATGCGCCCGGTCCACCCGGGCGAGATCCTGCGCGAGGACTACCTCGAGCCGATGGAGATGAGCGCCAATGCGTTGGCCAAGGCGCTGAAGGTGCAGCCCAGCCGGATCAACGATATCGTGCTTGAGCGGCGGGGCGTGACGGCGGATACGGCATTGCGCCTGGCGCGGTACCTCGGCACGACGGCGCGATTCTGGCTGAACCTGCAGATGGAATACGAGTTGCGTCGTGCCGAGATCGAGCGTGGTGACAGCGTCACTCAGGAAATCGACCCGGTCGTCATCTGATCCGATCTGAAGGGCCGAAGGGCCAAGCCGTGGGGTGTCCTGCTTTCGGACATTTTCTTGGACAAGCAAGAAAATTCCCTCGCACGCCGCGCAAGGCGCTTGATCTTTGCCGCCCCGGTGCAAACGGCGTGCAAAACCTTCTCCTGCGCCTGACTACTACATCGTCACCGATTTCTTGCCTGCCTGATAAATGGCCTTGCAATAGGGTTTTGGGCGTTGATGGGGCATAAAACTCTATGCCGTTACCTCGTGTATCGGCACTGATACACTCCGGCCACTATCAGGATGTTAGCCGGAGGAAGATGATGTCCTCGCCCAACCCGACCCAAGAGGATCACCGCGTCACGCCTGCCCAGGCCGTCAACCTGAGCGGGCTTTTTTTCGAGCGCGTCGAGCGCACGCCGCAAGCGATCGCCTACCGCCAGTACGATCCCGGTTGCCAGGACTGGATCGATACCAGCTGGGCCGACATGTCCTACGAGGTGGGGCGCATTCAGGCGGCGATGACGCGTGACGGGCTAGAATCTGGCGATCGCATCGCCATCATGCTGAAGAACGCCCGCGAGTGGGTGCTGTTCGATCAGGCCGCGCTCGGCCTTGGGCTGGTGACGGTGCCGCTTTATACCGACGACCGGCCGCTCAACGTGGCAAAGATCATCAAGGAGACCGGCGCCAAGCTGCTGGTCGTCGACGGTCGGCGGCAGTGGCGTGGGCTGGAGGCGGTCGCGGAAGGTTTCGAGACCCTCAACCGGATCATCACGCTGGCACCGGTCGACGTCGAGGATCGCTCGAAGGACAAGCATCTGGAATCCTTTGCCGACTGGACCTTCGGCGCGCGCGGTGAGCCGGTGCGACTGGAGGGCGACGGCCAGACGCTCGCTTCGATCGTCTATACCTCCGGCACCGCCGGCCGCGCCAAGGGCGTGATGCTCACGCACAGCAACATGCTGGAAAACGCCTTCGCCTGCTCCAAGGTCGCGTCGATCACCGGCGACGACCTGTTTCTCTCCTTCCTGCCGCTGTCGCATACGCTCGAGCGTACCGGCGGCTACTACCTGCCAATGATCTGCGGTTCGACCGTGGCCTTCGCGCGCTCGGCACAGCAGCTTGGCGAGGATCTCGGGATCATCAAGCCGACGCTGCTGATCTCCGTGCCGCGTGTCTACGAGCGCGTCTACGACCGGATTGGCTCGGCGCTGAAGAAAAAGGGGGCGTTCGCACAGAAGCTGTTCGAGCGCACCGTCTTGGTCGGTACGGCCCGATTCGAGCGGTCGCAAGGTCGCGAAGGCAGTGCGTGGGAGGCTGCCTTCTGGCCGCTGTTCGATCGGCTGGTGGCGGCCAAACTGCGCGAGCGCCTAGGTGGCCGGCTGCGTTATGCCATCTGTGGTGGTGCGCCGCTCTCGCCGGAACTGGCGCGGGTGTTCACCGGCATCGGTGTGCCCGTGCTGCAAGGTTACGGCCTGACCGAGGCGAGCCCCGTGGTATCGGTCAATCGTCCTGGTAACAACCGCCCCGAGACCATCGGCACGACGCTCGAAGGCGTCGAGGTGCGCCTCGGCGAGCAGGACGAACTGCTGGTCAAGGGCGCCGGCATGATGCAGGGCTACTGGAAGAACGAGGAGGCCACTGCCGCGGCTATCGACGCGCAGGGCTGGCTCCATACCGGCGACCAGGCCGCGATCGACGAGGATGGCCACATCCGCATCACCGGCCGGCTCAAGGACATCATCGTCATGGCCAACGGCGAGAAGGTGCCGCCGGCGGCGATGGAGTCGGCTATCGGGCTCGACCGATTGGTCGACCAAGTACTGGTGCTGGGCGAGGGTGAGTATCAGCTCGCGGCACTGGTGGTGGTCGAGCCGGAAACCTTCGCCGGTCTGATGCAGGAATTCGACATGGACCCCGAGGGCCCTGAAACGCTCACCGACCGCTTCGTGGAGCGTTTGGTTCTTAAGCGCATCAATGCCCGCCTCGAGGACTTCCCCGGCTACGCGCAGATCCGCCGCGTGAAGATACTCACCGAGCCGTGGACCATCGAGGATGGGCTGATGACGCCCACACAAAAGCTCAAGCGTCCGCTGATCGAGAAGGAACACGCTGAGGACATCAAGTCCCTGTTCAACGCTCGCTAGGGAGCGGAGCGCGTGAGCGGCAGTCCCGGCATCACGCAAATCAAATATAAAAAACAAAGCAAAGAAAGAGGAGTCCCGCCGTGAACCGTCTCCACAGGAAGGCACTGGCGACCGCCGTGTCGATTTCGATGGCCGCGCTGACCGGCCAGGCCCAGGCAGCCGGCTTTGCCTTGATGGAGACGGACGCAACCGGCCTAGGTCAGGCTTACGCCAATCTGGCCGCCGGCAACGAGGAGTCCAGCGGTCTGGTCGGCAACCCGGCTGCCATGACACAGGTCGATGGTACCGCTGTGTCCGGCGGCGTGAACTACGTCATGCCGACGTTCGAACTGCAGCCGAGTGCGGCATCAAGCGGGGGTGGAACGACCGGTCTTGGCGGCGATGCGGGCGAATCGGCGGCCATCCCCAATGCCTCGATCGTCCATCAGCTCAATGAGAAGACCCGGGTGGGCATGGCGCTGACCGTGCCCTTTGGTTTGGCTACCAAGTATGACGAGGGGTGGCTGGGTCGTTACCACGCGATCGAGAGCCACATCGAGGTAATCGACATCAGTCCGTCGGTGAGCTTCGATGTCACGCCGGCTTGGACGGTAGGTGCTTCGATCAACATCCAGCGTGCCGAGGCGAAGCTGACGTCCGCAATAAACTCGACCGCCGTAACCGGACGTCGCCTAGCGTTGCCTGACGGCCAGGTGGAAATCGAGGGTGATGATTGGTCGGTCGGGTATAGCCTCGGTGCGTTGTGGCAGGCGAGTGAGGCAACCCGTATTGGCGTGACCTATCGCTCAGGAATAGAGCATGAGCTGTCCGGGGATGCGGACTACACTATGCCGAAAGTTCTGGCGGCGTCGCCAAATTTTGCCGACAGTCCGGCGAAGGCAGACCTTGATATTCCCGCGAGCGTCGCCGCGAGTCTGACGCACGAATTCAGCGATACGCTCACCGGCTCGTTTGGCCTCCTCTGGACCGGCTGGTCGAGCTTCGAGGAGCTCAAGGTTAAGCAGAGTAGTGGTCGCGAAGCGATCACTACCGAGAACTGGGAGGATGCCCTGCGCATCGCGGTGGGTGGCGAATGGCAGTTCGCACCGCGTTGGACACTGCGTGCCGGCGCCGCCTACGACCAGACCCCGGTGCCGAATGCCGAATTCCGCACGGCGCGCCTGCCGGACTCCGACCGGACGTGGGCGTCCATGGGGTTGGGTTACAAGATCAGCAAGCAATGGTCGGTCGACGTGGGATACACCCACATCTGGCTCAACGACAGCACGATCGACAATCGGACGGAGTCGGATATTCCCGATGAACTGCAGGGCAGCTATCGGGGCAAGGTCGACATTCTTGGCCTGCAGGTCAACGCGCACTTCTGATCCGATCGGCGGATGCCCGAGCGCATTACTCGGGGGACGGCGGTCGTCTTAGGCGCTATCATATACGATGGTATCGGCCGGATTGACCGGCCCGTTTTTCCATCCCGAAACAGAGGTGACCGATGCAGGTTGAACATCACGATCTGGCGCATGAATTCCCGGAACTCAAAGACCGGATTCACGAGCTCAAGACCAGCGACAATCATTTCCGCAGGCAGTTCGAGCGTTACGACGAACTGACCAAGGAAATCGAGCGGCTGGAAAAGCAGGACGAGCCGGTCACCGACGAGCATATGGAAGATCTCAAGAAGCAGCGTCTGGCGCTTAAAGATGAGCTCTACGGCATGCTCAAGGGCTGATCGATCCGATGGATGGTCATGCCGAAGGGTCCGCCTGGTTCAGGTGGGCCCTTTTTTGTTGGCTCCAGGAACGCGGACAGGCACACCATGACGTTAGTCAAGGCGGGCACAGTCTATTTCCTGTTGGTGTTTGCCGCCGGGTTAGTCCTCAGCGTGTTTCGAGAACTTCGGCTGTCCCCGTGGCTGGGCGCAAAAGCCGCCGAGCTGGCCGAGATGCCGGTGATGTGGCTGGTAATCGCGCTGGCTGCCCGCTGGACAGGGCGCCGGTTCCCATTGTCCGCGACGCCGCCGACACGGTTGTGGCGGACGGATGGTTGCTGCTCGCAGAGATTGGGCTGGTACTCGGTCTGCGAGGGCTGACACTGGCGGAGTATCTGGTCGGGCGTGACCGGGTTGCGGGCAGAGCCTACTTGCTCAGCTTGGTCCTGATGGCAGCAATGCCGTGGTTTGTCGGCCGGTTAGAGCGCTGAGAATGCCAGACTGTGGGAGCGAGCCTCGCTCGCGACGACCGCTTTAGCGGCCGCCCCCGCGGATACCTGTAGTGTCGTTAAACCGGGGCTCGCGCCTATCGTCGCGATTCGCCTGCGAGGCAAGCTCCCATAGAGGGGGTGGGTTGCGTATATCGCCTAATGACTCGGCGGTACGATCAGCGCCCCGGAGGCATCGACTACCGCGGGGCTCCGAAGGGCGGTGGCGCGATCGAAGTCGATCTTCCCCTTGACCAGCCAGTCGATCGCCAGCGGGTAGATGTGGTGCTCGACGCCATGGATGCGCTGTTTGAGGGACTCGACGCCGTCGTTTTCGAGTATTTCGAGACGCCCCTGCACGATTGGCGGGCCGGCATCCACGGTCGGTGTGACGAAGTGCACGGTCGCCCCGTGCTTCAGGTCGCCGGCCTCCAGAGCTCGGGCATGGGTGTTCATGCCTGGGTATTTCGGCAGCAGCGATGGATGGATGTTGATCAGGCGGCCCTGGAACCGGTCGACGAAGCTGTCGGTGAGGATGCGCATGAAGCCAGCCATGACGATCCAATCGGGTCGCGCCTCGGCGATCGCCTCGGCCATGGCGTCGTCGAAGGACTCGCGGTCGGCGTAGCCCTTGTGGTCGATCAGCCGGCTGGGGATGCCGTGCATCCGAGCTCGTTCGAGCGCGTAGGCGCCGGGACGGTTGACCACCAGCAGCACGATCTCGGCGTCGAGCCGGCCGCTTTCGCAGGCATCGATGATCGCCTGGAAGTTCGAGCCGTTGCCGGAGGCGATTACCACCAGCCTTGCTTTGTTCGCCGCTGTCATCAGCGGTAGGTGACGGGTTCGCCGTTACCCCGCTCGACGATCTTGCCGATCACCCAGGCCTTCTCGCCGGCGGCATTCATCGCCGACAGGGCCGCGTCGGACTGGTCGGCGGCAACGATCACTACCATTCCGACACCGTTGTTGAAGGTGCGGCGCATCTCCGCGATCTCGACATTTCCCTGCTTGGCCAGCCAGTCGAACACGGTCGGGCGCTGCCAGCTCGACCAGTCGATGGCGGCGGCCAGGTGATCCGGGTAGACGCGCGGCAGGTTTTCGGTCAGTCCGCCGCCGGTGATATGGCTCATCGCGTGTATGTCGACCTGTTCGCCCAGTGCCTGCACGGCACGTGCGTAAATGCGGGTGGGGGCGAGCAGTTGCTCGATCAGTTGCTTGCCTTCGGCGCTGTTCCAGTCCGGCTGGGCACGCCCGATGATCTTGCGGATCAGCGAGTAGCCGTTGGCGTGCGGGCCGGAGGCGGGCAGGGCGATCAGCGTGTCGCCGGCGGCGACCTTGCTGCCGTCGATCAACTGATCCTTCTCCACCGCACCGACGGCAAAACCGGCCAGATCGTAATCGCCTTCTTCGTACATCGAGGGCATCTCGGCGGTCTCGCCGCCGATCAGAGCGCAGCCGGCCTGCTCGCAGCCATTGGCGATGCCTTCGACCACCTGGGCAGCAACATCGACGTCGAGCCGGCCGGTGGCGTAGTAGTCGAGAAAGAACAGCGGCTCGGCGCCGGTTACCAGGATGTCGTTGACGCACATGGCGACCAGGTCGATGCCGATCGCGTCATGTTTGCCGAGATCGATCGCCAGGCGCAGCTTGGTGCCAACCCCGTCGGTGCCCGAGACCAGCACCGGATGCGTAAACTTGGATGTGTCCAGCGCGAACAGGCCACCGAAGCCGCCGAGTCCACCCATGACCTCGGGGCGTTGGGTCCGCTTGACCGCCGGCTTGATGCGCTCGACCAGGCCATTGCCGGCATCGATGTCGACGCCCGCATCGCGGTAGGTGAGGGGGGTGTTTTCCGGGGAAATTTCCTGGGACATGGCGGTAGGCTGAACGCTTGGATTGAGATGGCGCGTAGTCTACATCAATCGCGGTCCCGGGCACCTCCTTGCCGGGGACCGAAATCACGAAATTGCAGCAGTGGAAACGGGCATGAAGACCATCTATCGGGCAGCGGACATCCTCGAAGCACACATCGTCTGCGGCATGCTGAATGCCGAGGGCATCGAGGCTGAGGTGGCCGGCTTCTACCAGCAGGGCGCGGTGGGGCAGTTGGCCCCGCAGGATTTCGCGCGGGTGATGCTGATCGACGAGCGTGACGAGGACCGTGCCGAGCGCGTTATCGCCGACTACGAACAACGCGAACCTGCCCCGCCCAGTGAGCGGGAACAGGCGAGCGACGAGGAACCGCCCGAGCCCGAGGAGTCGTCACGGCTGGCCTGGTGGCTGGTGATTGCCGCCTCGGTGATGCTGGTGGTGAGTTGGGGGATGTCGTGAGATAAATCGCAATGGGCGTGAGAATGAGAACCGTTTTTATATTAATAAGTTAGCGTTGTCTAAATGGTTTCCCTGCTGAGGGAAAGCGCGCTACAGTCGAGGCGCTGCCAATCCATCCAAAGGAGAGGAAACATGACGGATAAGCAATCATCGAAATTTGACGTGCCGATGGATCGATCGCGCCGGCGCTTCGTGGGTGGGGCATTGGCCTCGGCTGTGATCCCGCTGATGGCGATCGCCCCGGCCCAGGCACAGGACCTTGAGCAGTTGTCCGAGGACGACGCCATGGCCAAGTCGCTGGATTACAAGCATGAGGTCAGCGATGTAGAGCACTCGTCGTACAAGGATGGCCAGACCTGCGCGAATTGCGCGCTCTACCGGGTCGATGCGGCGGGCGATGGCTGGGGCGGTTGTTCCATCTTTCGCGACAAGGCGGTCAAGGGGACCGGCTGGTGCAGTTCCTACGTAAAAGGGTGACTGCGACTGGCCAGATCCTCTGATCTAGCCGCGCAACGAGAAAACGGCCCCGGGACTTGAAGTGACCCCTGAAAGTTTGGATACCAATCCGACTGACAGGGGTGTTCTCAATGGTGAAATATTCATTGGCGTTTAAGCTGCGGGTGATCCGGTATCGGGATCAGCACGGTTTTCGGAAGCGCGGCGACAGCCGAGCCTTTCTCGCCTGAAAGAGCTACGACGGGGAGGTCCACCGGACTACCTGTCTGCGCCCACGAAGACAGCATTCGCTGCGCTCGCCTTTCAGACCAGGCCAGGGCCGTGCCTTACTTCCCCTGGCCCCAGGAATCACGCAGCGTCACGGCGCGGTTGAAGACCGGGCGCTGACCGGCCACGTGCTCCTTCTGGTCAGCGACGAAGTAGCCGTGGCGCTCGAATTGGTAGATCGATTCTGGCTCGGCGTTCGCCGCGCGGGACTCGAGATAGACGCTCAGCGTATGGATCGAGTTGGGGTTGAGATCGTCCAAGAAATCGCGCTCGAGCTCCGCCTCGTCACCCTCGCGCCGCGCGCCCGGGGCCGGCACGTTGAACAGTCGGTCGTACTGGCGAATCACCGTCTCGACGGCGTCGCGCGCCGAGAGCCAGTGGATATTGCCCTTGACCTTGCGCGCGTCCGCGCCCGGCGTGCCGGACTTGGTGTCCGGGTCGTACTCGGCATAGACGCAGGTGACTTGCCCGTCGTCGTCCAGGTCGTGGCCGACGTGCTTGATGATGAAACCGTAGCGCAGGCGCACCTCGCCCTCGGGTTTGAGGCGGAAGTACTTCTTCGGTGGGGCGAGGGCGAAGTCGCCGCGCTCGATCCACAACTCGCGGGTGAGCGTCACCTCACGCTTGCCCCAGTCAGGCTTCTGCGGGTGGTTGGGGGCAAAGCAGGTCTCCTCGTGATCCTCGGGGAAGTTCACCAGCACGAGCTTCAATGGATCGAGCACGCCGATGCGGCGCTCGGCTGATTCGTTGAGCGTCTCGCGCATGCAGTCTTCCAGCACGCCGAAGTCGATCAGGCTGTCGGACTTGGACACGCCGATGCGATCGGTGAACAGCTTGAAACCCGCCGGGGTGAAGCCGCGACGACGCGCGCCTTTGAGCGTCGGCATGCGCGGGTCGTCCCAGCCGTCGACATGGCCGCCCTCGACCAGCTGGATCAGTTTGCGCTTGGAGAGCGGCATGTAGGTCAGGTTAAGCCGCGAAAACTCGATCTGCTGCGGCAGAGGGCGCTCGAAGAAGCCGAGATCCGCGAGTTTGTCGATAAACCAGTCGTACAGCGGGCGATGGTCCTCGAACTCCAGCGTGCACAGCGAGTGCGTGACTCCCTCGATGGCATCCGACACGCAGTGGGCGTAGTCGTACATGGGGTAGATCGGCCAGTCGTCGCCGGTGCGGTGGTGAAGTGCATGGCGAATGCGGTAGATGGCCGGATCGCGCATGTTGAGGTTCGCCGCGGCCATGTCGATCTTCGCCCGGAGGATGTGCTCACCATCCTTGAATTCCCCGTTGCGCATGCGGGTGAATAGATCGAGGTTCTCGTCGATCGAGCGGTCACGATTTGGGCTGTTGGTACCTGGCTCGGTCAGCGTGCCGCGGTTGGCCCGCATTTCCTCGGCGGACTGGGAATCGACGTAGGCCAGCCCGGCTTTCACCAGTGCGACCGCGCCCTGGTAGAGCGTCTCGAAGTAGTCCGAGGCGAAATGCTCGTGCGCCGGATCACGAAAGCCCAGCCACTCGATATCTTGGCGGATGGCATCCACAAAGGCCTGCTCTTCCTTGACCGGGTTGGTGTCATCGAAGCGCAGGTGGCAGATGCCCTCGTAGTCCCGCGCGAGGCCAAAGTTGAGAAAAATGCTCTTGGCGTGCCCGAAGTGCAGGTAACCGTTGGGCTCCGGCGGGAAGCGTGTGGTGACCTTGCCGCCGTAGGTGCCCTTCTCCTGGTCGGCGTCGATGCGGTTGCGGATGAAGTGGCTGATCGGCTCGTTGGATTCGGACATGCTTGCTCGATGGGCCTCGGCTGGCTCGGGTGGATGTGGATCAAGCGGGCATTGTACGAAAAATCGAGCCGCCTGCTGCGCTTCCGGGGCGAATGCGGGTCGTTCAGCCGTTCCAGCGCTCGATCACGGCCTTGCGACGGCGCTTGCCGCGTGTCGGGGCACCTTCCTTGACTTGGCCGATATTGATCAACCCGATAAGACGTTCGTTCTTGGCCAGCCCCAGTGACTGCATGACGTTCTCGTCGTAGACCCGCAGGCCTGTCAACCAGACCGCGCCGAATCCCGACGCCCGGGCGGCGAGCAGTACCTGGTGAGTTGCGATGCCGGCGGAGAGTAGTTGCTCGATCTCGGGGATCTTGGCGTGGTCGGGTTCTTGGTGGGCGATCGCGGCGATGATCATCGGAGCACGCTGCGCACGAAGCCGTTCGCGCTTCAGGGTTTCTTCCTTGGCCTCGGGGTCCTTCTGGCGCATCGCCTCGACGAAGGTCTCGCCGAGACGGTCGAGTGCCTGACCGTCGATCACCAGGAATCGCCACGGGTGAAGCCCGCCATGATCCGGTGCGCTCTCGGCGGCTTGCAGGATGCGCTGGAGAGTGTCGTCGTCGGGCGCCGGCCCGGTCAGGCAGGTCGGAGGCGTGGAATAGCGATGGATCAGCGCGTCCACCAGATCGCGGTGTTCGGTCATGTCTACGATTCTCGATATAAGGTTGGACAATTTTCGTTCATAATGCCCGCCTTGCGACCAACCTGATTGGTCATCGAACGGCTCACCCATGCTGAAACATTCGGCACAGTGTTTGGCCCGAAGGGAGCGTGTTCTTGGCGCGAGCTCGGTTTTCGTCGATAATCACGCCCCATTTCAACCTGCTAGAGGATTTATGGCAAAAGAAGATTACATCGAGATGCAGGGCGTGGTGATCGACACCCTGCCGAACACCATGTTCCGTGTCGAGCTGGAAAACGGCCATGTGGTGACCGCCCACATCTCCGGTCGCATGCGCAAGAACTACATCCGCATTCTGACCGGCGACAAAGTCACCGTGCAATTGACCCCGTACGATCTGACCAAGGGTCGCATCTCCTTCCGCTCCCGCTGATCCCGCGATAGGTCCGCCCGCGCCGACCGCCACCGATCCCGACGGACTATACCCACCCGGCCACGCCTTGCGTGAGCCGGGCGAGCGTGTTTTTGCACTCGTCACAAGCAGCCCGCCAAAAAACGGCGCCCATCGCTGGGCGCCGTTGGTCGCTAACCAGCCCATTTGCCGACTTCAGGCCGTGGAGGATTCCTCGGCCACCGACTCGGGGGCGGGTGTGGCGATCAGGGCAGGCTCGTCCTCGTCCATGGTGAAGCGTGCCTTGCCACCGTCGGCGAGCTCGCCGAACAGCATCTGCTCGGCGAGCGGGCGCTTGAGCTTGTCCTGGATCAAACGGGCCATCGGTCGGGCACCGAGCACCACGTCGTAGCCGTTCTCGCCCAGCCAGTGACGCACCTCGTCGTCGACCTGCAGGGTGACGTCGTTCGCCTCGAGCTGCTGCTCGAGCTCCAGCAACAGCTTGTCGACCACGTTGGCGATCTGCCGGGTGCCGAGCGATTGGAACTGGATGATCGCGTCCAGTCGGTTGCGGAACTCGGGTGTGAAACCGCGCTTTATCGCCTCCATCCCGGACGAGCCGATGTCCTGAGCGACGAAGCCCATGCTGTTCTTGGCCATTTCCTCGGCTCCCATGTTCGAGGTCATGATCAGGATGACGTGGCGGAAGTCGATGCTGCGGCCGTTGGTATCGGTCAGCGAACCGTTGTCCATCACCTGCAACAGGACGTTGAACACGTCCGGGTGCGCCTTCTCGATCTCGTCGAGCAGCAGCACGCAGTGCGGATTCTTGTGGACCTTTTCTGTAAGCAGGCCGCCTTCGTCGAAGCCGACGTAGCCCGGCGGTGCGCCGATCAGGCGCGAGACGCTGTGGCGCTCCATGTACTCGGACATGTCGAAGCGGACCAGCTCGATGCCCAACAAGCGGCCGAGCTGCTTGGAGACCTCGGTCTTGCCCACGCCGGTCGGGCCGGCGAACAGGTACGAGCCGATCGGCTTGTTGTCCGGGCGCAACCCCGAACGGGCCAGTCGGATTGCGGTTGTGATCTGCGCGATCGCCTCGTCCTGGCCGAAGACCACCATCTTGAGGTTGCGGTCGAGGTGGCGGAGCACTTCGCGGTCGGAGGTGGAGACGCTGCGCTCCGGTATGCGTGCCATGCGGGCGATCACGCGCTCGATGTCGCTGGCGGTGATGCGGTTGTCATCGGGGCGCGGGTGGAGCAAGCGATACTGCGCGCCGACCTCGTCGATCACGTCGATCGCCTTGTCCGGCAGGTGGCGGTCGTTGATGTGGCGTGTCGAGAGCTTCACTGCCGCCTCAATCGCCTCGTCGGTATAGACGACGTGGTGGTGCTTCTCGTAGCCCTCGCGCAGGCCGCGGATGATGTCGATGGTCTCGTCCTCGGTGGGTTCGGGGACGTCGATCTTCTGGAAGCGACGGGTCAGCGCGGCATCCTTCTCGAAGATGCTGCGGTATTCCTGGTGAGTGGTCGAACCGATGCAACGTAGTTCACCCGAGGCCAGTGCCGGCTTGATCAGGTTGGAAGCATCCATCGAACCACCGGAGGCCGAGCCCGCCCCGATCAGGGTATGGATCTCGTCGATGAACAGGATTGCGTCGGGCACCGAGCGGACCTTCTTTAGTACGACCTTCAGGCGCTTCTCGAAGTCGCCGCGGTACTTGGTGCCGGCGACCAGCGCGCCCAGATCGAGCGCATAGATGGTCGCCTCGGACAACGCTTCGGGCACCTCGCCGTCGACGATCTTGCGGGCCAAACCCTCGGCGATGGCGGTCTTGCCCACGCCGGCCTCACCGACCAACAGCGGGTTGTTCTTGCGTCGACGGGACAGGACCTGCTGGACGCGTTCGAGCTCAGCGCTGCGGCCGATCAACGGATCGATCTTGCCCTCGGCCGCCTGCTTGTTGAGGTTGATGGCGAAGTTCTCGAAGGCGTTTTCGTCGGCGGGCTGCTCCTCGGCGGCCTCGACGTCCGCCTGATTGATCTCGGGCTCTTCGTCATCGACGCCCTCGTCGTCGGTCTCGGGGCCGTGCGAGATGAAGTTGATCACGTCGAGGCGCGTGACACCGGCCTTGTGCAGCAGGTGCACGGCATGCGCATCCTGCTCGCCGAAGATCGCGGCGAGCACGTGCGCACCGGAGACCTCGCTGCGCTGGGCCGCCTGTACCTGCATCACTGCGCGCTGGAGTACGCGCTGAAAACCCAGGGTCGGCTGGGTCTCGCGCGGGTCGTTTTCCGGGATGCGCGGGGTGGTGCGGCGGATGTGCGCCTCGAGGTCCATGGCGAGCTGCGAAATGTTGGCATTGCAGCCCTCCAGCACCATGCGTGCGTCGGGATCCTCGAGCAGCGTGTGCAACAGGCTCTCGAGGGTAACGAATTCATAGTTCTGGCGCCGGGCTCGATCGAACACGCGGCTCAGAGTGGTTTCGAGGGATTTGCTCAGCACCGATCCTCTCCTCCGGTCTGGTGAGGGAACCAGTTAGCGGTTCCCTGGGAGCGCCTGGCATCTATTGACAACCGGGCCGTTGCCCATGTCCCGATGATACGCCGGATTCCGGCGTTGCCAACGGGGTGAGGACGTTTGCGTCGTCTCGACGGATTTCTACTCGGCGCGTTCCATCACGCACATCAGCGGGTATTCGTGTTCCCGCGCAATCTGGTTCACTTGGCTGACGCGCGTCTCGGCGATCTCGCGGGTGAATTCGCCGCAGACCCCGCGCCCGTAGTGGTGCACTTCCAGCATGACGGCGTTGGCCTGATCGAAAGTCATGCCAAACAATTGCATCAGGATTTGCACCACGAAATCCATGGGGGTGAAGTCATCGTTCAACAAGAGCACCCGGTACATGGGTGGCTCGTCACTGACCGCCTGCTCCGAGGCTTCCTCGGTTTCCACCGGGCGGTACGTGGTCTGTGGGCCGGCGCTGATGCCGGCTGTAAAAGGTATGCGGGTCTGGCAGGTCTCAGTCATGCCCACAGTCTAACCCGAGCGAGCCTTGGTGCTCAGGGAAGCATCATCGGTCGCGCCGGCTCGCTCTTAATGGCCGTCAGGGCGGAGCCGAATTCCTCCGCGGTCGCCCCCAGCAATTGCTCGAGCCGATTGCTTCGCGGGGTGAGATCGATCTGGTGCTTGACGCCGATACGCTCACGGATCACGCCGCGCACGCTGTCGATTCCGTCGATCAAGCCGTTTTCCAAGGCGGTCTCGCCGGTGTAGAACAGCCCGGAGAAGATCGCTTTATCGTCATCGAGTCGATCACCTCGGCCGGACTTCACCGCCTCGATGAACTGGTCGTGGATCTCGCCGAGCACACTCTCGAGGTACGCGGTCTGCTCGGGATCGCTCGGGCTGAACGGGTCACCGAGGGCCTTGTTCTCGCCGGCGGTGAGCAATCGGCGCTCGATGCCGAGCTTTTCCATCGCATCGACGAAGCCGAAGCTGCCCATTCGCACCCCGATCGAGCCGAGGATCGAGGAGGGGTTGGCGTAGATTTCATCCGCTGCGGCAGCGATGAAGTAACCGCCCGAGGCCGCCATGTCCTCGGCTACCGCATAGACCGGCTTGTCCGGGTATTCTCCCTTGAGTTCGCGGATTGCATTAAATATCGCGCTAGACTGGACCGGGCTACCGCCAGGTGTGTTCAGGCGCAAGACGATGCCCTTGACGTTTTCTTCCTTGAATGCCTTTTCTAGCTGTGGGATCACGCGACGAGCCTCGGTGGTCTCGCCCGCGGCGATCAGACCACTGATATCGATTACCGCGGCGGCGGGTTTGGAAACGCCTGGCGCGCTGCGATCCCCGGCGGTGAACAGCAGGGTGATCAGGGTCAGCGACCAGACAACCAGCGCCACCGAGAGGAAGCGGAAGAACACCTTCCAGCGCCGCGCACGGCGTTGCTCGACCAGCCCGTGACGAGCCATGTCGAGCAGGGCATCGCGCGCCCAGTCCGGCGAGGTCTCGCCCTTTTCGCGCCGCGGAGTTTTTTCTTCGCTGCGCGGCTCACCGGGGTGGTAATCCGGGCCACCGGGCGGTTCGATGCGCACGTCGTCTGGCGGGGTGTTCTGGCTCATGGGGTTCGTGCCTGCGTTGTCATTCTAGGTGGTCGCCCGAAGCAGTCGTTAAAGCGTGGCGTCGAGCGCACGCGCGCCTCGCCGTTACGGGGCGGAGTGTCGACTCGGGTAGCCCCACGATCGAATCAGACGGCGGGATGGGTCCCTGGTTCCCGAGGAGTATTGGATACCGCGGATTCTTTGGCCTGCCGACCGTCATCGCCGGATTCACCATGCAGTTGGGCCAGTCGCTCGATCAACCAGTCCGGTCGTGCCGCGGCCAGTCGCTCACGAGGGTGGGCGCCATGGGTGATGCCGATCGCGTAGGTGCCCGCGTTTCGTGCCATCAGCAGATCGAAGTCGGTGTCCCCCACCATCCAGGTGTCGGTCGGGCGGCTGCCTGTGAAGTCGAGGATGCCCTCGAGCATCTCCGGGTGAGGCTTCGACCGCGTCTGTTCGGCAGTGAGCGTGTGATGAAAGTAGTCCGCCGTTCCAGTTTGCGCAAGGGCGCGATCGAGTCCGCGGCGCGACTTGCCTGTCGCCACGGCCAGCAGGCAGCCGGTCTCAGCCAGAGCCTTGAGCAGCGCCTCGGCCTCCGCGTAGAGCGCGACCGGTTCCTCGTTGGCGAAGTAGCAGCGGTGATAGGCTTGGGCCAGCGCCTCGCGAAAGCGGTCTTCGGCTTCGGGAAACAGTTCGGCAATGGCGTTGACCAGCGACAGGCCGATAATGCCGCGAATCGACTCGTCAGGCAGGGGGGGGTGGTCCACCGAGGTCAGCGCCTCCTGGAAAGCGTTGACGATCCGGCCGGTTGAGTCGGCCAGCGTGCCGTCCCAGTCGAACACGACAAGTCGGGGAAGGGAGGCCAGATGTCCCGGTCGGGCCAGGAGTTTGCTGATGTCGGTCATGAGAGCGGTTGTCGGGGCGGCTGGTGGTTTTTCAAGGCGAGCCCGGCGTTGTCCAGCAGTGTCTCCCAGTTTTTGGGCGGGTTGCTGGTGATGGTCAGTCGACCGCCGTGGGCCGGGTGGGTGATGGTGAGCCGATAGGCGTGCAGCATCAGCTCGGGCCGGCGGCGTGCCTGGTGAAGGGAGAGGGGGCGGTCGAGGGCGCGATCGCCGTACTTGCTGTCACCGACGATGGGATGACCCGCATGCCGGCAGTGCACGCGGATCTGATGCGTGCGTCCGGTATGCAGGGTGGCCGCCATCAGGCTGAGCGCCGGCCCTCGATAGCTGGTACCCAGGAGTTCGAAATCGGTGCGGGCGAACTTGCCGCCACGCGGGTCGACCACCACTCGGTGGGCCCGACCATCGCCTTGGTCCTTGCGCAAAGGGGCCGCAATGGTCTGGTATGAGTCTCGCCAGTGGCCGTGACTGAGGGCCAGGTAGCGCTTTTTCGCCGCGCCCTCAGGGCGGAACTGTTCCTGGAGATCGAGCAGCGTCGTGCGCGACTTGGCCACCACGATCAGGCCGCTGGTTTCGCGATCGATGCGATGGGCCAGCTCCAGTATGTCGCTGTCTGGGCGGGCGCTGCGCAACAGCTCAATTAGGCCGAAATCGAAGCCACTACCGGCATGCGCGGCCAGTCCGGCTGGCTTGTCGATTACCAACAACGCCTCGTCCTCGTGGCGGACCAGAGTCTCGACGCGTTCGAGCCAGCCGGCTGGAATCCGGGCCGCAGGGCGGGTCGTGTCGGGGTCGCCACGCAAGTCCCGCACCGGCGGGATGCGGACCACGTCGCCATCGCGCAGTCGCTGCATCGGCTTGGCGCGCTTTTTGTTCACGCGCACTTGGCCCTTGCGGATCAAGCGATAGACTAGTGCCCGCGGTTGCTTGTCGTGCTGGGCGCCCAGTTCGCGCAGTAGGAAGTTGTCGAGGCGCTGGCCGTCACTCCGGGCATCGACCGTCTCGAGGCGAACTCGTGGGCGATCGGCGGGGGCTTTTTCGGCGGTGGCTTGGCGGTTTTCGGCTGTCATCGGCTCGGGTTTGCTGTCGGCGCAATTGAGACCGTGCGCTGGCGGGGTTGTGATAGTATCAGGGCACTGTGGCGAAAGTCAGGTGGTGTGGCATGTGCCAACCACCCGCGGCAGCCAGCGAGCGCTCGGACTCTTCATTCAAGCCGGCGACCCATGCCAGCCCATCCCGCTTGCCCACGATGCGGCCTCGCCAACACCTTCGGCTTGGCCTAGACGGGCACGACCAGCCTCGGGCTGCCGCCCGCCCACAGTTGTCACGAACGATCAACGGTTGTTACGTCCTGAACTCAATGCGCCTTTTCCGGTTCCTCTCCCTGCCGCTCGCCGTCTTGTACCGCCTCGTTGCGGTCGGACGGCAGGCGTCGTGTTCGCGCGTCTGTGCGGCTCGGCGACTGGCGGGATGGTCGGCAATCGTGCGTCGGGACGTTCCTCTGAACTCAAGTCACCTGTCGCGCGCGGCCTGTTGCCAGCCGCGGCTTGTGCAGAAACGTCGAGATTTTTTCCATGAAACGAATGCTGATCAACGC
>JAWLFB010000004.1:0-55570 GCA_041685825.1 Guyparkeria sp.
CTTCTACGACTGGATTCTTGATCAGGGACACACACCGCACCTGGTCGTGAATGCCGATGCCGAGGAGGTGATGGTGCCGACCCAGTTCGTTGAAGACGGCCATATCCAGCTCAATATCAGCCCGTCGGCGGTGAGAGATTTCCACATGGATCGAGTGGGCATCTCGTTCGAGGCTCGCTTCGGCGGGCAGCCCGAGCGGGTATTTGTCCCCATGCACGCGGTACGTGCGATCGTCGATCGTGACTCGGGGCAGGGAGCAACCTTCCCGGACGAGCCGGAAGAGACCTTCCCGGAGTCCGAGGAGGATCGTGAAGGGACGCCGGCCCCTAAGTCGGATAACAAGGGTCGTCCGCAGCTTCGTGCGGTGCCGGGTGGCGAGGACGGCGCCACGGGAAAGGGAAGCGACGATGCGTCGTCTCTTTCTTCCGACAGCGGATCGGATGGCGATCCGGATGGAGGAGAGCCTGACGATGATCCGCCCCCCCCGTCGCCCTCGGGTGGGGGCAAGGGTGGTCCGAGTCTCCGGGTCGTTAAGTAGCGGCGTTATCCTTCGCCGGAACGAAGGTCAGGCAGACGCTGTTGATGCAGTACCGCAGCCCACTTGGCTGCGGTCCGTCCTCGAATACATGACCAAGGTGGGCATTGCAGTGGGCGCAGAGGACTTCGGTGCGGACCATGCCGTGGCTCGTATCGCTCCGCGTGATCAGTGCGTCGGCGCTGGCGGGCTGGAAGAAGCTGGGCCAGCCTGAGCCCGAATCGAACTTGGCATCACTGACAAACAGCGGACGTCCACAGCAAACACAGTCGAAGCGCCCCGGGCGCTTTTCGTCGTTAAGGGCGCCCGACCAGGGTGCTTCGGTGCCGCCAAGGCGGCACACTCGGTACTGTTCTTCGGTAAGCTTTTCGCGCCAGAGATCGGGTTCGTTACTCATGTTGGGTTCCGGTTGCTTGTCGGTAGTGGGTTGGTTCTTCGTTCATAGAACATGATAGCCGAACAACTTGGTTGTCAAACGCCGATTCGGCGGGTTTCGGGGCGGTTGGGGGGCTTGGCACCGTTGTTGTCGGCTTGCTATGATTTCAACTCGATTCTTCACTCAAAGAAACGCGAGTAACCTGTTGAGCATATTAAGGATAGGCGGCCCCAAATGCCCGGAATAACCAAGCCCGCGATCTTTCGGCCTCAACTTGCCCTGTTGGAATTGGCATTGTTGGTCGTGGCGCTATTGCTGGGCGTCTACCTGCTCGCGTTGCTCAGCTACCATCCGGATGACCCTGCCTTTAGTGTGACCGGCGCCGGTGAAGTGCGTAACTCGGCCGGGCTTGTGGGCGCTTGGGTGGCAGATGGGGTACGTTATCTGGTTGGTTTCGGTGCCTACATGCTGGTGCCGGCCTTGTTGCCTCTGTTGTGGCGCACCTTCCGTCGCGCACGACAGGGCAAATCCTGGGTGGACCTACCGTTTGCGATTCAGTGGCTTGGCGTGCTCCTCCTTGTGCTTTGCGTCAGCGTGCTCGCCGCGATCAATCATGAACCGTTGGCCACGCCTACCGGCCTTTCTGCCGGAGGGGTGCTGGGTTTGGTACTTGCCGAGGGCATGGTCCGCTTGCTGGGCGCGCTGGGCAGTACGCTGGTTCTACTGGGACTCATGATGTTGGGCATTTCCGCCACTACTGGGCTTTCCTGGTTTGCATTGTTCGACTTGATTGGCGCGACGTTGCTTCGCCTCGTCAATGGCGTACGTGCACTCGCTGGCTGGATCGTGGCTCGGTTCCCGCTCTCTCGTCGGATGGCTCCCGCGCCGATACCCGAAATCGGGGCGAGTTATGAGGAGGTCGAGCAGCGCCGCAAGAAGGCACCGTCGGCAGGAAACAAGTCCAAACCTAAGACAAAGGCGGTGCCTCCACCAAAGCCAGCACCGACCACGACTGTTACTTCTACGAAGAAGAGACCAAGCACGCCTCCGCAGCCGGAACTCGGTACGGCGAACGGCAAGCCGATCCTCGAACTGCTGGATCGCCCCGTTCAGCAGAGCAGTGGGTTCGACAAGGACGACTTGCAAAACATGTCGGAAGTGATCGAGGCGCGTCTCTCGGAGTTTGGTGTTTCGGTTGAAGTGGTGGCCGCGCACCCCGGTCCGGTCATCACCCGGTTCGAGCTTCAGCCGGCGCCTGGGGTCAAGGTCAGCCAGATATCGAATCTGGCCAAGGATCTCGCTCGGGCGCTGTCGATCATCTCGGTCCGGGTAGTCGAGGTGATCCCGGGTAAGTCGACCGTGGGGCTTGAAATCCCCAACACGTCACGTGAGATCATCGCGTTGCGGGAGTTGCTGGAATCCCGCCGCTACCGGGAAGCGCGCTCTGCACTGACTGTGGCGTTGGGCAAGGACATCGGCGGTGAACCGATCATGGCCGATCTGGGCCGCATGCCCCACCTACTGGTAGCGGGGACCACCGGTTCGGGCAAGTCGGTGGGCGTCAATGCCATGATCCTGAGCCTGCTCTACAAGGCAACCGCCGAAGAAGTCAGGCTGATCCTGATTGACCCGAAGATGTTGGAGCTGTCTGTCTACGAGGGCATCCCGCACCTCTTGGCCCCCGTAGTAACCGATATGAAAGAGGCATCGAACGCACTGCGTTGGGCGGTTGGCGAGATGGAACGCCGCTATCGGCTGATGGCCAAGCTGGGGGTCCGAAACATCGCGGGGGCCAATGAGAAGATCCACGAGGCGATAGCACGGGGCGAACCGATCAAGGACCCGTTCTACGACCACGCCCAGGCTTTCGATCCGGACCTGCCGCCGCCCATGCTCGAGCCAATGCCGTACCTCGTGATTGTGGTCGACGAATTTGCCGACATGATGATGGTGGTAGGTAAAAAGGTAGAGGAATTGATCGCGCGTTTGGCCCAGAAGGCGCGCGCTGCTGGTATCCACCTGATTCTCGCCACACAGCGCCCCTCGGTGGACGTGATTACCGGCCTGATTAAGGCCAACATCCCCACCCGTATCGCCTTTCAGGTTTCATCCAAGGTGGATTCCCGCACGATTCTCGATCAGATGGGTGCCGAGCAGTTGCTTGGGCACGGCGACATGCTCTATCTCCCGCCGGGTAGCGGTATGCCAATGCGGGTTCACGGCGCCTTTGTCGGGGACGAAGAGGTCCACCGAGTGGTCGAGGCGCTCAAAACTCTTGGCGAGCCGGAGTACGTTGACGAAGTGCTTTCCGAGGACACTGCCTCGAACGTGACCTTACCCGGTGAAAAGCCCGTGCGGCCCGACGGCGAGGAGATCGACGAGTTGTATGATCAAGCGGTCGCGATCGTGACCGAGTCCCGCAAGGCCTCGATTTCCTACGTCCAGCGCCGCCTCAAGATCGGCTACAACCGCTCGGCTCGCTTGGTCGAGCAAATGGAGGCCGATGGCGTCGTCGGTGCGCTGGGCTCCAATGGGAGCCGCGAAGTGATCGCGCCTCCACCACCGAAATAGCTGCCAACCGAGGCGGTGTCTATCTGATTCGCATATACGTGTACGAGGTGGAACCTGTCCGCCCGCCGAGCGTCGAACCGTTCCCACCCCTCACCTGGTGATTCATGAACAGACAATCTTTTCGCAATGGCGGTTTTTTGGTCGTGGTGGCCTTTCTGACTCTGACTGCTTCTCTGTGTTCACCCTTGGCTCTTGCCGAGCCATCGCAGGATGTCGATGCGCTAGTCAAACAGCTGGCTGACATCGAGACGCTGTCAGCGGATTTCGTCCAGGAGCGACGCGACACGAAGGGGGAGGTGCGCCGGGAATCGTCGGGCACGTTCGTACTCAAGCGCCCGGGGCAGTTCTTCTGGCGATATGAAACCCCTTACGCACAGGAGCTTATTGCCAATGAGGGCACGCTTTGGGTCTACGAACCCGACTTGCGACAGGCGAGCCGTTCACCCTTGTCGGCGACAGATGGTGCACCAATCGCGATCCTGACCGGTGCGCGACCGGTGACAGAGGTCTTCCGTGTTCGTCACCTCGAGAGCGAGAGTGGGTTGAGCTGGTTCGCTTTGCGTCCGCGGGATGAGCAGGGGGACTTCCGCGAAGTGCTTCTGGGCGTGGACGATCGGGGCATTCGCGAGATGCGCTTCATCGACCAGCTCGATCAGACCACCCGGGTTTCGTTCCAGTCCCGCCGTTTCAACCAACCGGTGGACGAGTCGAAATTCCATTTCCAAGCCCCCGAAGGTGTCGACGTGGTTGAGGCCCGCGAGCCACCGGCCATCAAGTGAGGCGGGTGTGATAGCCACCGAGATTTGCATGAACAGAGTCTAGAGGCGGGTGAATTGAATTCGCAAGACGATTTTTTCGGCGTCGAGGAAACGGAGCCTCGGGCCGAGCCGACCTCCATGTACCGGCCGCTCGCCGACCGCCTGCGCCCAAGTCATGTCGATGAATTTGCCGGGCAGGTGCGCGTGGTGGGCGAATCGGCACCGTTACGGGTGGCGATGGAAAAGCGCCAAGCGCATTCCTGCCTGTTCTGGGGGCCTCCTGGCGTGGGCAAAACCACGCTGGCTGGTCTCTATGCCGAGCGCCTGCAGGCTAAAATCGTATACATGTCGGCGGTCGAGGCTGGGGTGCGTGAGCTGCGGGCCGTGATTCAGGCAGCCCGTCACCGCCGACAGTCCTCAGGGCGTCTCACTGTCCTGTTCCTCGATGAAATCCACCGGTTCAACAAGTCGCAACAGGACCAACTGCTTCCTTCGGTGGAGCGGGGTGTGTTGGTGCTCGTCGGCGCAACCACCGAGAACCCGTCGTTTTCGTTGAACAATGCGTTGCTATCACGGCTGCGGGTCTACCGCTTGGAGCCGTTAGATGATACGGCGATGCATGCCTTGCTCGACCGGGCGTTGGCGCATCCTGGGGGTGTACGGGAAACGACCGGTGGGCCGCCGTTGGTGTTGGAATCCTCAATCGCCGACCGGCTGGTGGCTGCCGCCGATGGTGACGCGCGGCGCTTGCTCACCCTGCTAGAACTCGCCGCGCAACTGGCCGGTGACAGTGCCGACGGAGCGGCTCGCGAGGTGAGCGAGGAGACCCTCGAGGCGCTCCTGATTCAGTCGCCCCGCCGTTTCGACCAGGGCGGGGACGAGTTCTACGACCAGATATCGGCGATGCACAAGGCGATCCGTGGCTCGAATCCCGATGCCGGAGCCTACTGGCTGTTGCGAATGCTCGATGGCGGGGCCGACCCGTCATACTTGGCTCGTCGACTGGTGCGCATAGCCTCCGAGGATATTGGCAACGCTGATCCGCGCGCCCTTACCATGGCGCTGGATGCTTGGACAGCCTTCGATCGTCTCGGTGTACCAGAAGGCGAGCTGATGCTGACCCAAGCGGCCATATATCTTGCCGTCGCTCCCAAGAGCAATGCGGTTTACACCGCGCACAAGGCGATACTGGCCATGGTCAAGCGACGTGGGACGGATCCGGTTCCGATGCACCTTCGGAATGCACCCACTGCGCTCATGGAACGAGAGGGCTGGGGCAAAGGGTATCGCTATGCCCACGATGAGCCGGATGCCTATGCCGCCGGAGAGACTTACCTGCCCGACGGCCTGTATGGTGAGCGGTTCTACTCACCGGTGGAGCGTGGCCTCGAGCGCAGCATCGTCGAGCGGATGCGGTATTGGGGCGAGCTCGACGCGCAGGCCACCGAGAAGCGGACAACGGGGTCGACCGACTCCCCGTCGGTGTAGACGTCCACGAACGACTACCTCAACGGAAGGCGATCTCCTCGATCGCAAGCAATTTCGCCTTGATACGTGTGCCCTGCGCGTAACCGCCCAAGCCGTGGTGCGCCGCGAGCACCCGGTGACACGGGATCAGTGGCGCCCAGGGATTGGCGCCCACTGCTTGCCCCACCGCCCGCGCGGCGCCCGGTCGGCCCACTTTCTGGGCAAGGCCACTGTAACCCAACGACTCTCCCCACGGCACGCGGCACAATTCCGACCAGACAGACCGTTGAAAGGCGGTCCCTATCTCGGGAAAGCCTGGATGGGTAGTCCAGTCAAATCGGCTAGCGATCCGGGTGCTCCAGTCCGTCAGTGCCTCTACGACGTCGGCGTACTTGGCTGGAACCATGCGAGTGGACGTGAACTCGTGGCGTGGATCGTCTTCGACCTGCATCCGGACCAGCGCCCCATCCGTGACCGCTAGCCTCACCCAAAGTCGGCCACCGCCCGATTCCGTCTGATGACCGAGTGGTATCAGCGTTGCGCCACGTGTGACATTCATGACGGCGAGATCCGTCAGGCCGATGCCTTCTTGCGGCGGAACAACTTTTCACTGCCGGTCTGCAGCAGTTCGAAGAACATCGGGATGAACAAGATAGCCACGTAGGTCGCCAGAATCATCCCTCCTACGATCGGGGTGCCGAGCGAATTGCGTGCCGCCTCACCGGCGCCGGTCGCGAGTGCCAGTGGCAGCACGCCTAGGATAAAGGCCATCGAGGTCATTATCACGGGCCGGAACCGGATGCGTGCGGCTTTGAGCGCGGCGTCCTTGATCGACAGGCCATCTTCGTTGTGCATCTTGGAGGCGAACTCGACCACCAGGATGGCGTTCTTCGCCGACATCGCGATCAACACCAACATGCCGACCTGGAAGTAGATGTCGATATTCAGGTCACGCATCCAAATGGCTATCAGAGCACCGAGCACGGCGAACGGAACCGCGGTGATTACGGCGAAGGGCAGCGACCAGCGTTCGTATTGCGCGGCGAGGATCAGGAAGACCATGATCACGCCCAGCATGAAGGCGATCGCCCCGGCTGAGCCGCTGGAAAGCTCTTGAAAAGCCGACCCAACCCAGCCCAGTGTGTAATCGCCTCCACCGAGAGTCTGGTCGATGACCTCCTGCATCGCGGTCAGGGCCTGTCCCGAGGAGTAGCCCTCGGCCGGGTTGCCCATAATCTTGGCGGCCGGGAAGATATTGAAACGGTCGATCACGTCCGCTCCTGTGGTGCGCGTCAGGGTGGCCACCGAGCTGATCGGCACCAGTTGTTGATCCCCGCTGCGCACGAAGACGTTTTCCAAGTCCTGCGGGTCGGCGCGGAAATCGGCGTCCGCGGCCATATTGACCTGAAAGTTACGGCCGAATAACGTGAAGTCGTTGATGTAACGAGTGCCGAACGTGCCCTGCATGGTGCGGAACACCGCGGCGACCGGTACATCCAGGGCGTAGGCCTGCTCGCGGTCAACGTCCATGCGGAATTGTGGCGTGTTGTCGACAAAGGTGGTGCGCACCCCAGCCAGTTCCGGTCGCTCGTTGGCGGCGGCGACCAGGGCATTTGCGGCCTCGGCGAGTGCCTTGACGTCGGCCGATCCCCGCTGCTGGAGATAGGCCTCGAAACCACCGGTGGTCGACATGCCGCGGATTGGTGGCGGAACGAATGCCATGATCATGCCTTCCTCGATCTGGGCTCCGGCACCCATGGCCTTATTGACCGTCGCCTGGACGCTCTGATCCTCGTCGGGGCGCTCGGACCAGTCCTTGAGTCGGGTAAAGGCCACGCCTTTGTACGGACGCTGGGTACCGGCGAGCAGATCAAAGCCGGCAAAGGCGACCTGCATTTGCACGTCCGGGTTTTCGCGGATCATGGCCGAATACTCGTCCCGCACTTCCCCCGTGCGGGAGAGACTCGCTGCCGGGTCGAGGTTCAACGTGGAGATGAAGTAACCCGGGTCTTCTTCGGGGACGAGGCCGGTTGGCGTGCTGCGGAACATCACCACGGCGGCTACCACGACGCCGGCGAAGATCAGCAGGCCCACCGGCCAGGCGACCAAGAAGAAGTGGACCAGCTTCATGTATCCATTACGGAAGGCATCGAAGCCACGATTGAAGATTCGGAAAGGCAGGACCGGCTCTTTGTCCTTGTGGTTCTTCAGGAGCAGGGCGGTCATCGACGGGGTCAGCGTCAGGGCGACCACGCCGGAAAGCACGACCGAGATCGACAATGCCACAGCGAACTGGCGATACATCTCGCCGGCGAGCCCCGGGATAAAGGCCACCGGCACAAATACCGCCAGCAAAACCAGCGTGGTGGCGACGATTGGCCCCGTGACTTGCTCCATGGCCTTGATTGACGCTTCTCGGGCCTTCAGGCCTTCTTCGCGCATCAAGCGCTCGACGTTCTCGATAACGATGATTGCGTCATCGACGACGATGCCGATTGCCAACACGAAACCGAACAACGTCAAGAGGTTGATCGACATGCCGCTCAGGAACAGCCCGGCCAGTGCGCCGATCAGGGCAACCGGGATCGCGACCAGCGGCACGATGGTGGCGCGCGGTTTTTGTAGGAAGATGAAGATCACGAGGGTGACTAGGATCAGTGCCTCGACAAATACCTTGAGCACTTCCTTGATCGAGATGCGCACGAAGTCCGTGGTGTCCAGCGGGATCTGATAGTTCATATCGCCCGGAAAACGCTCGGATAGCTCCTTCATCTGCTCCCGGACCTGCGCGACGGTCTCGAGAGCGTTGGCACCCGGTGCTAGATACAGCCCCATGGGCACCGTCGGGGCGCCGTTGTAGGTGGCATTGAAACCGTAGGTCTGTGTGCCCAGCTCGACCTCGGCGACGTCCTTGAGGCGTAATGTCCCGCCATCCTCGGAGGAGGCGAGGATAATGTTTTCGAATTCTTCGACTTCGCTGAAACGACCGCCGGAAGTGATCGTGTAGGTGAACGCCTCGCCCTCCTTGTTGGGGGAGTCGTTGAACTTGCCAGCGGCGAACTGGGCATTTTGCTCGCTAATCGCCTCGGCGATGTCGTCCTGGGTAAGGTCGAAGTGCGAAAGCTTGGCGGGATCGAACCAGACGCGAATGGAGTAATCCTGAGCGCCGAACAGACGCGCATCACCAATCCCGGGCACGCGCTTGAGCGAGTCGAGGATGTTGATCAGCCCGTAGTTGGAGAGGAACTTGGTGTCGAACTCCTCTTCCTCGGAGATCAGGGTGATGACCATCAGCAGCGAACTGCTCTTCTTGTTCACCACCACGCCCTGGTCACGCACTTCCTGCGGCAACTGGGGCAGGGCACGTTGTACCCGGTTGTTGACGTCGATGGTCGCCTGGTCGGGGTCCGTGCCGGTAGCGAAGGTGACCGACAGATTCATCTGGCCCGCATCCGAGCTCCCCGACGTCATGTACAGCATGTCGTCGACACCGTTGATGGCCTGTTCGAGCGGCGCGGCGACCGATTCCGCGATAGTGCTCGCATCGGCGCCGGCATAGGTCGCCCGAACTTCGACTTCCGGTGGCACGATTTCTGGATACTGCTCGACCGGCAGGCCGGTGAACGCGGCGCCACCGGCTATCATGATCACGATCGCCAGCACGGTGGAGAAAATCGGGCGGTCAATGAAGAACTTTGAAAACATCGGTGATCTCCGGTGCCCTCGTCACGAGGGCGTCACGGGCGGGTAGGTTTTCGACGGGCGAGGGTGACGATCAGTCGCCGTTGCTTTCACTCGGGTCTTGCGGGTCGACCGGCGCCCCAGGGCGCACCTTGAGCAGTCCGTCGATCACCAGCCGGTCGCCCGGTTCGAGGCCTGACAGAATTATGCGGCCCTGGTCGCTCATCGGGCCGAGTTCGACGCGCCGCTGGGCTGCCTTATTCTCTTCTCCGATGACGTAGACCACCGTGCTGTTAGGCTCCGCACCGGTACCGATAGCGGTTTCAGGGATAATCACCGCGTCCTGAACCTCGTCTACTTTCAGGCGAACCCGCACGTAACGGTTTGGCCGCAGGACATCGCCGGGGTTGTCGAATACCCCGCGCAATTCTATCGAGTTGGTGCCGCGTTCGATGCTCGCCGAGCGATAGTCGAGATCGCCGCTGATCATTTCACCGTCGGGTCCGGTAATGCCGACGATTTCGGCGGGCGTAGTCTGCTCCGGGGACGGGTTGAGGGCGGCTGTGTCGGCGAAGGGGTCGTCAACCGGGTAGGAGAGCGTGACCTGGATCGGGTCAATTTCCTCGACGCTGACCAGTCGGTCACCGACGCTGATCAGGTTGCCCGGATCGACGGCACGGCGACTGGTGATGCCCGGTATCGGTGCCGAGACCGACGTGTAGTCCAGGTCGATCTGAGCCGATTCGAGCTGTGCCTCGGCCACCTGCACGTCGGCTTGGGCAGTTTCGAGTGCCGAACGTGCATCATCCCGCTGCTTCTCGCTTGCAACCCCACGATCGAACAGCGACCTGATTCGACGCCAATCGCGCTGAGCCGCGGCCAACGTCGCTCGCGCCGAGCTCAGGTCGGCTTCGGCCTCGTTGACTGCGGCGCGGAACGGACGGTCGTCGATATGAAAGAGGGCGTCCCCCGTCTCGACCCGGGCGCCCTCGACGTAATCTCGAGACTCAAGAATGCCGTTGACCTGAGCACGAACCTCGACAAAGCGGTTTGCCTCGGTTTGACCGGTGTATTCCTTGTAGACCGACGCGCTGCTCGGCTCGATCTGAATGACCGGCACCTTGGGTGGTGGCTGGTCACCCTGCTTCTGGGCCGTGGCGGGCAAGCTGGTGCTGAGAAGCAGGGCGGCTGGAGCAAGCACAGCAGCCAGTCGGCGAGCGGTAAGTGCGAAAAGGGCGCAGATCGGGGACATGGGTTGTGTACCGTGTCGGCGACAGGTCGGACCTGCCGTGGGGTAGGAGAACGTCGACTCGGCGGGCACCTGGAAGGAGCGCGTCGAAGAAAGATAGTTTACTAATGAATTCGCTCGCCAGCAATCTAGCGCACGTCAGCGGCTGCGGAGTGCCGGGCCGAGGAGCCTTTAAGTTAGGCTAAGGTAAACGGGAATTCACGTACGGAGGCTCGATCGTGAGCGAGACCATCTTCAGCAAGATCATCAATCGCGAGATTCCGGCGGATATCGTGTTCGAGAACGACCGCATACTCGCGTTTCGCGACATCAATCCCCAGGCGCCGGTGCACGTACTGATCATCCCGAAAAAGGCCATTCCGACCATCAACGATATCTCGCCCCACGATGCCCCGCTTGTAGGAGAACTGTTCGTCGTTGCTCGTGAGGTTGCCGCCCAAGAAGGTATCGACGAGTCGGGCTACCGTACGGTTTTCAACTGCAATCGTGACGGGGGACAGGAGGTCTACCACCTGCACCTGCATCTGCTTGGCGGGCGCGCGATGCAGTGGCCTCCGGGCTGAACCGGGCCGGCCGGGGGTTAGTCGTTCGCCTCGCGCATCGCCTGGTACTGGGCGAGGCGGCGTTCGAGGATGTCGCCATCCGCCACGGCCGCACGCACCGCGCACCCAGGTTCGTTGATGTGACGACAGTCATTAAAACGGCAGTATGCCGAGGTGTCATGGATCTCCGGAAAGCCCTCTTCCAAGGCGGGTGGCGGTACTACCTCGACCGGAAAATCTCGCACACCGGGAGCGTCGATCAACCCACCGTCGCCGTCCGGAAACCGGTATAGCGTGCTGGCACGTGTGGTGTGGGTGCCTTCGCGGTTGAAAGTTGAGATTTCGCCGATGGCCGCCTTATCGGCACTGGGGGTGAGCTCACGCGACAGGGACGTCTTGCCCACCCCGGACAACCCCACCATCAGCGTGACCTGCTCGTGGAGCCGGGCACGTAGTGCGTCGGTGCCCTCGCCAGACTTCACCGAGGTGCGAATGACCTCGAAACACAGCGACTCCCACAGGGCCATGTTTCCCTCGATGGCACGACGCTCGTCGGCCGGCAGGCCGGGCAAGAGGTCGATCTTGTTGACGACGATCACCGGCGTGGCCGGCAGGGCGAAAACGGCCACCAGCGTGCGTTCGACCACGTCCGGGTTCATCCAGGGAAGCACCGAGGTGATGATCAGCACCTGGTCGATATTTGCGGCCATCATTTTCTTCTTGCCATAGGCGTCGGGACGGATCAGCAGGTTGCGGCGATCCTCGCGCTGCTCGATCATCTCGTTCCCCTGTTCGTCGCAGTGCCAGCGGATGCGATCGCCCGTGGTCAGGCGGCCCACGGTTCGACGGGCGCGACCGCGGTGGAGTCGGTGATCGCGGTCCTCGAACAACAGATCGTGGCCGTGATGGGTCACCACGATACCCGAGGAGAGGGCGGTGTCGGCCTGATCATCGACGCGCCGCCGGCGGTCGATATGGCGCTGTTGTTGCTTGCTCAGGCGGATCTTTCGAGTCATGCCTGTAGCTTAAAGCAGGAAGAGGGTGGCGAGCCCCAGGAAGATGAAGAACCCCCCTGAGTCGGTGATCGCCGTGATCATGACTGCGCTGCCGAGCGCGGGATCGCGTCCCATCCGGGTACGCAGTATGGGTATGGTGACGCCGAAGAAGGCAGCGCTCAGGAAGTTGAGGCTTACTGCCGCGAGCATGACCGCTGAGACCCCGGCGTTCTGGTACATCACGAAGGTGACTAGGCCAAGGACCCCGCCCCAGACGACCCCGTTGATCAGCGCGACCTTAAGCTCCTTGCCATAAAGCAGGCGGATGTCGCCGCCGCCGAGCTTCCGGAAGGCTAGTTCCCGGACAATCATGGTGATGGTCTGGTTGCCGACGTTGCCGCCCATGCCTGCGACGATCGGCATCAGGACAGCCAGAGCCACCAGGTCCTGGATCGACCCCTCGAACAGGCCGATCACCTGTGCGGCCACGATTGCCGTGACAAGATTCACGGCCAGCCAGGGCGCGCGGTTCTTTACAGACTTTCGCACTGGCGCAAAGATGTCCTCCTCTTCGGAAAGGCCGACCTGGGAGAGTCGCTCCTCGTCGGAGGATTCGCGTATGAAGTCGACCACCGCGTCAATGGTCACTCGCCCAACGAGTCGGTCGACCTCGTCGACCACCGGAGCGCTGACCAGGTCGTAACGCTCGAAGGCATCCGCCCCATCCCGTGCCTTGTCCTCCGGATGGAAGCGCACCGAATCGCTTTGCATCACGTCGGATACCACCGTTTCCGGGTCGTTGAGAAGCAGTGTTTTCAGGTGGATCACGCCCTCGAACAACCCGTCCCGATCAATGACGAACAGTTTGTCGGTGTGATCGGGCAACGAGTCCATTCGCCGCAGGTAGCGTAGCGCTACCTCGATTGTCACGTCGCCACGTACCGTCACCAGGTCGAAATCCATCAGCGCGCCGATGGTGTCCTCGTCGTAGGACATGACGAAGCGCAGTTTCTCGCGATCGTCGATCGGCAGGGCGGTGAAAACGTCCTGCATCATCCCCTCGGGCAAATCGGGGGCTAGATCGGCGAGTTCGTCGGTGTCGAGCGTGGAGGCGGCGTTGAGGATCTCGTCGCGATCCATCACCTCGATCAGCGTCTCCCTGACCGAGTCGGAGACCTCGAGTAATACCTCGCCGTCGCGGTCGGAATGGACCAGTTCCCAGACGATCAGGCGTTCGTCCTGTGGCAGGGATTCGAGCACCTTGGCCACGTCGGCGGGGTGCAGTCGTTCGATCTTTTGCGCCAGCAGCGCCAGGTCGTGCTTGGCCAGATCCGACAGGGGTTCAAACCCCTCCTCCCCATCGTTGCCCGGATCGGTTCTCGTCTCGTGGGAGAGCGTGTCGCGGATCTCGTGGATCAACGAATCGAGCTCTTCCTGGCGATCAATGTCAGTGAGTTCGGCCATGAACGTGGGAATCCGGGCAGTTCGGAGGCAGGCGATGCCTGCGGTCGACGATGGATGTGCCGGAGAACAGTATAGCGGACAGCGCTCGCCTTCGGGCAGGGTGGTCCACGCCTGGCTCGGCGGCAAGCTTGCATTGACGTGCTAGGCTTCACGACGCTTCGCTTGCCACGGTAGCCATCAATTTAGGAGAGAGTTCATGCACGCTCCGGAAGACAATCTGATCTGGATCGATCTCGAGATGACGGGGCTCGACCCTGTCCGAGACACCATTATCGAGATTGCTACCCTTGTGACAGACAAGCACTTGAATGTCCTGGCCGAGGGGCCGGTGCTCGCCATTCACCAGCCCGAGGGCAAGCTCGTGGGAATGGATGACTGGAACCAGCGTGTGCATGGGCAGAGTGGGCTAATCGAACGTGTCCGCCATAGCGACTGTGATCTGCGCTGTGGCGAGATGCGGACGCTCGACTTTCTCCGCCAGTATGTTCCTCAAGGCAAGTCACCGATGTGTGGCAACAGCATTTGTCAGGATCGACGCTTTCTCGCTCGGTTGATGCCGGAGCTCGAGGCGTATTTCCATTACCGCAACCTGGATGTGTCAACGATCAAGGAACTGGCTCGTCGCTGGCAGCCCGAGGTGCTGGCCGGTTATCGCAAGAACTCGAATCACCAGGCTATGGACGACATACGGGGGTCTGTGGCCGAGCTGTCGCACTATCGCGCCGGTTTTTTCAAGCTCTAAGGTTAGTAAACTTTGACGCA
Organism: Guyparkeria sp.; assembly: GCA_041685825.1. Classification (GTDB taxonomy): domain Bacteria; phylum Pseudomonadota; class Gammaproteobacteria; order Halothiobacillales; family Halothiobacillaceae; genus Guyparkeria. The sequence continues at coordinate 14,401 of JAWLFB010000004.1, forward strand.
TTCGCATCCAGAATCCTTCGCAATCAGAACCTTTGGAGTCGGACAGAAGATCATGAGCACACGAGTCGGGGTTGTTGGCGCCAACGGCCGCATGGGGCGTCGATTAATCGAGGCGGCACAGCAGGGTGGCCAGACGAAGATGGGTGCGGCGTTCGCACGCAGTGGCAGTCCGTTGATCGGTCAGGATGCGGGTCAGATCGCGGGGATCGGGCAGATCGGCGTGCCGGTGGTCGATGATCTGGCCGGCCACGGCGACGCTTTCGACGTGTTGATCGATTTCACTTCCATCGACGCGACGATGCGACATCTCGAGATTTGCCGAGAGGCCGGCCGGGCGATCGTTATTGGCACCACCGGTCTTTCCGAGGGACAAAAGGAGACGCTGCAGGTCGCTGCACACGACATTCCGGTCGTTTTCGCTCCCAATATGAGCATCGGTATCAACGTGCTGCTTCAGGTCCTCGGGCAGGTCGCCTCGATGCTTGGTGACGACTATGACGTGGAAATCATCGAGGCGCATCATCGCCACAAGGTCGATGCGCCGTCCGGCACGGCCTTGCGTCTCGGGGAGGCAGTCGCCGACTCGCTCGAACGGGACTTGCAACAGGTGGCCATCTACGGTCGGGAAGGCATCACGGGTGAACGGCCCGCTGAAACCATCGGCTTCTCGACGATTCGAGGCGGAGACGTGGTCGGCGACCACACGGTGCTGTTCGCCGGCATCGGCGAGCGTGTCGAAATCACACACAAGGCCTCGAGCCGGATGACCTTCGCCAAGGGTGCCGTTCGGGCCGCGCAATGGGTGGCGGACAAACCCGCTGGTCTCTACGACATGAGTCACGTACTGGGCCTCAAACCGGTCTGATCTCATGGTAAATCGTCCCGGGATGGTTCGGGGAACGTCCCGATCAGGCGCCTTGTGCCGTGGACAGCATCGGGGCGTTTCAGTCATAATTGCGCCCCGAAACCGAGGGGCGCGGGCTTTCTCGGCGGCCAGCGCCGGCTCGGGTGGGGCGACATGACAAATCTGTGGGGGAAAGTTCTTGGATAGCACGGTCTCAGACGCGAACACCGGGCTCCCGGCCAACACTGCGCTCCTGGCTCTTGAAGACGGGAGCGTTTTTTACGGCACCTCCATTGGTGCCGATGGGGAGTCGGTGGGCGAGGTGGTGTTCAACACCTCAATGACGGGCTACCAGGAGATTCTCACTGACCCGTCCTATCGCCGTCAGATCGTGACCCTCACCTACCCGCATATCGGCAATGTGGGCATCAATGCCGAAGACGCCGAATCCGACTCGGTCCACGTCGCCGGCCTAGTGGTTCGCGATTTCGGTCAGATGAGTTCCTGGCGTGGTGAACAGTCGCTCGGAGACTACTGCCGCGAGCATGGGGTGGTCGCTATATCGGAGGTCGACACCCGTGAACTAACCCGGCGTCTGCGCGACCAAGGCGTCATGAAAGGCTGCATAGTCGCCGGCGGTGAACTCGATGCCACCGCCGCGGTGGAGAAGGCACAGGGCTTCGCAGGTCTGGCCGGCATGGACCTCATTCCCGAGGTCGGCACCCGCGAGCGGCGTGAGTGGACCGCCGGTTCCTGGTGGGTGGACGAGGCGGATCGGCTGCCAGCGACCCGCCACGTGGTGGCTTACGACTACGGTTTCAAGCAGAACATCTTGCGCAAACTGGTCGATCGCGGTTGCCGCATCACACTGTTCCCGGCTGACACGGCGGTCGAGGATCTGTTGTCGATCAACCCTGACGGCATTCTGGTCGGCAATGGTCCCGGCGACCCGGCAGCCTGCACGAAGGCGATCAGCGACGTCGAGCGCGTGCTCGAGACCGGCATCCCGCTGTTCGGCATCTGCCTTGGACACCAGTTGCTGGCCCTGGCCAGCGGGGCGAAGACCAGCAAGATGAAGTTCGGCCACCACGGCGCAAACCACCCGGTTCAGGATGTTGGCAGCAAACGTGTGCTGATCTCCAGTCAGAATCACGGTTTCGCGGTCGAGGAGGACAGCCTGCCGGTCCATCTTGAGGCCACGCATCGGTCGCTTTTCGACGGCAGCCTGCAGGGTATCCGTCGTACCGACTGCTCGGCCTTCAGTTTCCAGGGCCACCCCGAGGCGAGCCCCGGGCCGCATGACCTCGACCTGCTGTTCGATCAGTTCGTCGAGAGCATCGACGCCCGTCGCTGAGCCCCTTTCCAGAATAACCAACTGCCCAGCTACGGCTGGCAGGTGAGTCGAGCATGCCAAAGAGAAACGATATTCAAAGTGTGTTGATCATCGGCGCGGGGCCGATTGTGATTGGTCAGGCCTGCGAGTTCGACTATTCCGGGGCCCAAGCCTGCAAGGCGCTGCGCGAGGAGGGCCTGCGAGTCATCCTGATCAATTCGAACCCGGCAACGATCATGACCGACCCGGAGATGGCCGATGCGACCTACATCGAGCCGATCACCTGGGAGGCGGTCAGCGCGATTATCGAAAAGGAGCGTCCGGACGCCGTGCTGCCGACGATGGGCGGTCAGACCGCTCTCAACTGCGCGCTGGATCTCTACCGGCACGGCGTTCTGGAGCAGTTTGGTTGCGAGTTGATCGGTGCGAGTCAGGACGCCATTGACATGGCGGAGGATCGAGACCGCTTCAAGGACGCGATGACCGAGATCGGTCTATCGACGCCGCTCTCGACCGTGGTGCATACCTTCGATGCCGCCGTCGCGGCTCAGGCGGAGATCGGTTTTCCGGCGATCATCCGCCCATCGTTCACCATGGGCGGAACCGGCGGGGGGATCGCCTACAACCGCGAGGAATACGAGGAACTGGTTCGGCGCGGGTTGGACCTTTCGCCGACCAACGAACTGTTGATCGAACAGTCGGTCCTTGGCTGGAAGGAATATGAGATGGAGGTTGTGCGTGACAAGAACGATAACTCCATCATTATCTGCTCGATCGAGAACCTCGATCCGATGGGTGTGCACACCGGTGATTCGATCACCGTCGCCCCGGCACAGACGCTGACCGACAAGGAATATCAGGTGATGCGTAACGCCTCGCTCGCGGTCCTGCGTAAGATCGGGGTGGAAACCGGTGGGTCGAACGTGCAGTTTGCCGTCAATCCGGCAAACGGCGACATGATCGTTATCGAGATGAATCCGCGGGTTTCGCGTTCATCCGCACTGGCCTCGAAGGCCACTGGCTTTCCGATCGCCAAGGTCGCCGCCAAACTTGCCATTGGCTACACCCTCGACGAGCTCAAGAACGACATCACTAGCGGTGCGACACCGGCCTCGTTCGAGCCGACCATTGACTACGTCGTCACCAAGATCCCTCGCTTTACCTTTGAGAAGTTCCCGGCGGCCAACGACCGCCTTACCACTCAGATGAAGTCGGTGGGCGAGGTCATGTCGATCGGCCGGACGTTCAGTGAATCCTTGCAGAAGGGATTGCGCGGCCTGGAAATCGGTCGTGACGGTCTGGACGAGGTGCTGGAAGCCAGCTTGTCGGACGACGACATCGAAGATCGGCTGGTGCGCGAGCTGCATTCGCCGGGTGCCGATCGGCTGTGGTACGTCGCGGATGCGTTTCGTAATGGCTTCGACGTGGAGCGTATCCACCGTCATTCGTTCATCGACCCTTGGTTCCTTCGGCAGATCGAACACCTGGTGCGCACCGAGGAATTACTGCGCGGGGGGCGGCTTAAGGAGATCAGCACCGGGCAGATGTACCAGCTCAAGCGCCTGGGATTCTCGGACGCGCGGCTGGCCAAGTTGCTCGACGAGACCGAGAGTACGGTGCGCAAGCACCGCCACGCACTTGGCGTGCGGCCGGTCTACAAGCGGGTCGATACCTGCGCGGCCGAGTTCCCGACATCGACGGCGTACATGTATTCGACCTATGAGCCATTTTGCGAGGCCGAGCCCTCCAACCGCGACAAGATCATGATCCTTGGTGGCGGGCCGAACCGCATCGGACAGGGGATCGAGTTCGACTATTGCTGTGTTCACGCTGCTCTCGCCCTGCGCGAGGACGGTTATGAGACCATCATGGTCAACTGCAACCCGGAAACGGTATCGACCGACTACGACATTTCGGATCGACTGTATTTCGAGTCGCTGACGCTCGAGGACGTGCTCGAGATTATCGAGGTCGAGCAGCCGCGCGGGGTGGTGGTCCAGTTCGGTGGACAGACACCGCTAAAGCTCGCGCGGGATCTGGAGAAGGCGGGTGCGCCGATCATCGGGACCACGCCAGATGCCATCGACCGCGCCGAGGATCGCGAGCGGTTCCAGGACATGATCCACAAGCTCGAACTCAAGCAGCCGCCCAACCGGACCGCCAAATCAGCCGACCAAGCCATTCATCTCGCCGCAGAGATCGGTTATCCGTTGGTTGTGCGCCCCTCTTACGTGCTTGGCGGTCGGGCGATGGAGATCGTCCACGACGAGGAGGGCCTCAAGCGGTACATCCGCGACGCGGTCAAGGTGTCAAACGAGTCGCCGGTCTTGCTCGACCGCTTCCTTGACGATGCCACCGAAATGGATATCGACGCTGTCTGTGACGGCGAGGACGTGGTGATCGGCGGTTTGATGGAACACATCGAGATGGCCGGGGTCCACTCGGGTGACTCGGCCTGCTCGTTACCTCCGTACACGGTCCCGCGATCCGTTCAGGATCGGGTCCGCGAGCAGATCAAGGCGATGGCGCGCGAGTTGAACGTCGTTGGCCTGATGAACACCCAGGTCGCGATCCAGGGTGAGGAGATCTTCATCATCGAGGTCAATCCGCGTGCCTCACGCACCGTGCCGTTTGTCTCGAAGGCGGTCGGGGTCCCGCTGGCACAGGTGGCCGCGCGCACAATGGCTGGAGTGAGCCTCAAACGCCAGGGCATCACCGCCGAGCGGATCCCGCCCTTCTACTCGGTTAAGGAGGCGGTGTTCCCGTTCATCAAGTTTGCCGGTGTCGATCCGCTGCTTGGCCCCGAGATGAAATCGACCGGTGAGGTGATGGGCGTCGGGCGCGAATTCGGCGAGGCCTTCGCCAAGGCACAGGCCGGGGCAAGCAACTCCCTGCCGTTGTCGGGCACCGCCTTCATTTCCGTACGAAAGCAGGACTACGAGGGGATGCTGCCGGTCGCCAAGGCTCTGGTGGAGTGGGGTTTCTCGCTTGTCGCGACCCGCGGTACGGCGCGTTTCCTGGACGAGAACGGTTTGTCGGTGACCACGGTCAACAAGGTGACGGAAGGTAGGCCTAACGTGGTGGACATGATCAAAAACCGTGAAATCGCGATGATTGTGAACACTACATCGAACAGTCAGCAATCCCGGAGCGATTCCTATGAGATTCGCCGTGAAGCGCTGCACTACCGTATCCCGTATTTCACCACCCTGGCCGGTGCCGAAGCGATGGCGCTGGCACTGAAATATCTGCACCAGCCGGTCACCGTCAACCGGCTGCAGAACCTGCATCAGGAGTGCGTTGTATGAATCAGACCCCGATGACGGCCGCCGGCGCGGCCGCCCTTGAGGAAGAGCTCAAGCGTCTGCGCGGTGTCGAGCGTCCCCGCATCATTGCGGCGATCGCCGAGGCGCGCGAGTTGGGTGATCTCAAGGAAAATGCCGAATATCATGCTGCTCGCGAGGAGCAGGGCTTCGTGGAGGGGCGGATCAAGGAGATCGAGGCGAAGCTTTCGCATGCGCAGATTATCGATGTCACCCGCATGCCACCGGGAGACAAAGTAATCTTCGGCGCCACCGTCGAGCTGCTCGATTTGGATACCGATTCGGAGATTCGCTACAAGATCGTCGGCGACGATGAGGCTGACATAAAGAAGGACCTCGTTTCGATCCACTCGCCGATCGCCCGGGCCCTGATTGGCAAGTCGGTCGGTGACGAGGTCACCTTCAACGCTCCGGGTGGTAAGACCCGCACCTTCGAGATCGTCGAGGTCGAGTACATCGCTTGACACACCTTGCCGGCTGGGTGGCATGACCCGCCGATCTACCTATCCTTCGCAACCGACGGACCCCCAATGCTTGACGCCCGAGTTCTTCGCCAGGAAACCGACGATGTCGCCGCACGGTTGGCCCGTCGCGGGTTTGCCTTCGATCGCGAGCGGTTCGAATCACTCGAATCGGAACGCAAAACGCTGCAGGTCCAGACCGAAACCCTGCAGGCCGAGCGCAACACCGAATCCAAGAAAATCGGCAAGGCTAAGGCGGCCGGTGAGGACATCCAGCCGTTGATCGCCGCCGTTGGTGAGCTCGGCGATCGACTTGATGCTGCCAAGACGCGGCTCAACGAGGTCGCGGATGATTTGGATGTGTTTCTCGCCGGCATCCCGAATCTACCGGACGACGATGTGCCGTTCGGCGAAAGCGAGGATGACAATGTCGAAATGCACGCCGTAGGCGAGATACCGACGTTTTCCTTCGAAGCACGAGATCATGTCGATCTGGGCGCCGGGCTCGCCGGCATGGATTTCGAGGCGGGAGCCAAGCTCACCGGCGCGCGTTTTGTCACGCTGTCGGGGCCGGTGGCCCGCCTGCACCGAGCGCTAGCGCAGTTCATGCTGGATCTGCATACTCAAGAGCACGGTTACACTGAGGTCCAGGTGCCGGTCATTGTGCATGCCGATTCTCTGTTTGGTACCGGCCAATTGCCCAAATTCGCCGAGGACCTGTTCAAGCTCGAGGGTGAAGCGCCGTGGTACCTGATCCCAACCGCTGAGGTGCCGGTGACCAACCTGGCGCGAGATCGGATCCTCGAGCGCGATCAGCTCCCGTTGAAGATGGTCGCCCACACCCCGTGTTTCCGTTCCGAGGCTGGTGCGGCAGGCCGTGACACGCGCGGGCTGATCCGTCAGCACCAGTTCGAGAAGGTCGAACTGGTGCAGATTGTTCCGCCAGGCGAGTCAGAACGCGCCCTGGAAGAACTGACCGGACATGCCGAGGCGGTGCTCGACGCCTTGGGCTTGCCCTATCGTCGGCTGGTGCTGTGCTCTGCTGACATGGGCTTTTCCGCGGCCAAGACTTATGATCTTGAGGTATGGCTGCCGGGGCAGGGGCGTTATCGCGAGATCTCGTCGTGCTCCAATACTCGCGATTTTCAGGCCCGTCGGATGCAGGCACGCACCCGAAACGCCGAGGGCAGACCGGAACTGGTGCATACCCTTAATGGCTCCGGTCTCGCCGTCGGCCGTACTTTGGTGGCCGTGCTCGAGAATTACCAGTGCGAAAACGGCGACGTCATCGTGCCGGAGGCATTGCGCCCATACATGGGCGGGATCGAACGAATCGGGGCCCAGGTGTGAGAGAGGTATCGATCGCACCCGACCCGCTCTTCCAGACGGTTCGCAAGGTCATCATCGATACGCTGGACCTTCCCGGACCGGCGCAACGCTTTACGCCGGAAAGCGGCTTGTTCGGCGAGATACCGGAGCTCGATTCGATGGGTGTGGTGCTCTTGCTTACCGCTCTTGAGGATCGCTTCGATATTCATCTGTCCGACGACGAAGTCGATGCAGAGTGGTTCGCAACCTTCGGTACGGTGACCGAGTTCATCCGGGTGCGGACCTAAGACGTCTAGCGTTTCTCACCACAGACGAAAAAACCCGCCGAGGTTGGCGGGTGTCTGATTGGAACAAGACTCGGGCGAGTTTAACTGCCAGTCAATTGATGGTATTTCCCCATCAGCTGATCCTCGGTCTCTTTGTTGTCCGGATCGGTTATGATGCAATCGACCGGGCAGACTTCGACGCACTGCGGCTCATCGTAATGCCCCACGCACTCGGTGCATAGGTTGGGCGCGATCTCGTAGATCTCGTCACCCTGGGAGATGGCGCCGTTCGGGCATTCCGGTTCGCAGACATCACAGTTGATGCATTCGTCGGTAATCAGCAGGGACATGCGGATTCCTCCCCAAGTATCTAATCGGTAACTGGCGCACAGGATAACAGGTAAAAGGGGATTTTGGCGCGCTTGGAGGCAAAATTCCACAGTGTGCCGGTCAGTTATTATGCGGCACCCCTGAATGAAGCCACGCCGAGCCCATCGGCGTAGCTAATGGTGCCACGATTCCTTGAGTGCCTGGACCACGGCAGGAGGCACGAAATCGGTCACGTCGCCTCCCAGCCGAGTCAGTTCTCGCACGATGCTCGACGAGATGAATCCGAGATCTTCGGCCGGGGACAGGAACACGGTTTCGAGTTTGGCGTTCAGACGCCGGTTGATGGCAGCCAACTGGATTTCGTATTCGAAATCGCTTACCGCGCGTAGACCTCGTACCAAGGCAGTGGCTCCCACATCGGCGGCGAAGTCAACCAGCAGCCCATCGAATGAGTCGACGCGAATGACGCCACTGTCATCGTTTATCGCCTCTTCAGCCAGCGCCCGGCGCCTTTCCAGTGAGAAGAGGGTGTGCTTGCTCGAATCACCGGCCACCGCGACGATCACTTCATCGAACAGGCGGGCGGCACGCTGAGCGAGATCGACGTGACCGTAGGTGATCGGATCGAATGTGCCCGGATAGACCGCGATGCGTTTCTTGCGCGTCATGCCAATGCTCCCGAAGGACTGAGGTCGAAAGCGGATCGGGATCTGGCCCAGTGCGGACCCAGATCAGGAAAGAATCATGTGAACGCCCAGACCCATAAGCACAAAGGCGAAGATTCGCTTGAGTGCCAGGGCTGGCAATATCTGAGCGAGTTTCGCACCTATGGGGGCGAAAAGCACCGAGAACACGGCGATCCCGGCCAGTGCTGGCAGGTAGACATAGCCGGCCGTCATATTGGGAAGCCCATCAATCGTCCAGCCACTGACCACGTAACCCGCCGCTCCGAACAAGGCGGTTGGCAGGGTCAGCGAGGCACTGGTGGCAATCGCGTTGCGGGCGGTGATATTGCAGTAAAGAAAGAACGGTGTGGTCATCGCACCGCCGCCCATGCCCATGATCGATGCGATCGCCCCGAAAGTACTCGACACCGCGGTGAGAGGCACGATCCCGGGGAGCTGCCGACTGGCCGGTGGCGTCTTTCCGAATGCCATCTGCAAGGCCACTGCGATCTCGAGCACCCCGAAGACGATTTTGAGCACCTCGCCTGGCAGGTGATGTGCCACCGTCGAGCCAAGAATCGCCCCGATTGCCATTCCGGGTGCAAATCGTGCGAACACATCCCAGAGCACGCCCCCGTGCCGGTGATGGCTGTAGACGGAGGTGACCGACGCAAACACGATCGCGGCCAGAGAGGTGCCGATCGCAATATGCACCAGATGGGGGCCGCTGATGCCGATTGTCGGGAAGATCATCAGCAGGACTGGGACCATGATCAGCCCGCCACCGATGCCGAGCAGGCCGGCGGCCACACCACCGACCATCCCGAGGATGGCGAACAACAGGTATTCCACAGGCGATCTCCCTTTGCCGGCGCTCGATCAGCGTTTTTTGGGCGGCAATAGATCCGTGATCGTACCTTCGGCCATCTCGGCGGCGAAGCAGAGCGTTTCCGACAGGGTGGGGTGGGGGTGGATCGTCAGGCCGATGTCGGCCATGTCGGATCCCATTTCGATGGCTAACATGGCTTCCGCGATCAGTTCACCGGCGTTTGGACCGACGATGCCGGCACCCAGCAGGCGGTGGCTCTTTTTGCAGAACAGGGCCTTGGTAAGTCCTTCGTCGCGACCGAGACTCAGCGACCGGCCCGAGGCGGCCCAAGGGAAGGCACCTTTCTCGTATTCAGTGCCTTCGGCCTTGAGCTCGTCCTCGGTCTTGCCCGCCCAGGCGACCTCCGGATCGGTGTAGGCAACGTTTGGAATGCTCATCGGCGTAAACGCGGACGGCAGGCCGCAGATGACTTCCGCGGCAACCTTGCCCTCATGAACGGCCTTGTGCGCGAGCATCGGCTGACCGACCACGTCTCCAATGGCATGGATATGCTCCACGTTTGTCCGCATCCGCTCGTCGGCCGCGATAAAGCCGCGCTCATCCACCGAAACACCTGCCTTGTCTGCATCGATCTTCTTGCCGTTCGGCGTGCGACCGACTGCGACAAGAATGCGATCAAAAACAGCCGTTTCCGGGGTGTTCTTCCCTTCGAAGGTCACATGCAGGCCATCTTTCTTGGCCTCGACGTTGATTACCTTGGAGCCGAGGAAGACGTCTTGGTAACGCTTCTTGAGAATCTTCAGCAGCGGCCGGGTCAGCTCCTTGTCTGCCCCCGGGATGATGGTGTCGGCCAGCTCGACGATCGAGATGTCAGCACCCAGAGAATCATAGACCTGCGCCATTTCCAGCCCGATGATGCCACCTCCGACAACTAGCATCTTGCCCGGCACTTCCTCGAGCTCGAGGGCGTCAGTGGAGTCCATCACGCGCGGGTCATCATGCGGAATGAACGGCAACTTAACCGGCTGTGAGCCCGCTGCGACGATGGCATGGTCGAACCGAATCAGGGTTTCCTTGCCATCGTCGCCGCTGACAGCGACGTGGTGCGGGTCGACGAAGCGGCCGTAACCACGCACGATCTGCACCTTGCGTTGCTTGGCCAGGGATTCAAGCCCCCCGGTCAGTTTCTTGACCGTCTTTTCCTTGAAACCGCGCAGCTTGTCGAGATCGATTTTCGGTTCGGCGAAGGTCACGCCATGCGCGCCCATCGAGCGGGTTTCGTTGAGCACCTCAGAGACGTGCAGCAGTGCCTTGGAGGGAATACAGCCGACATTCAGGCACACGCCGCCTATCACTGGGTAACGCTCGATCATCACGACCTTCTTGCCGAGATCCGCGGCACGGAAGGCGGCGGTGTAGCCGCCCGGCCCGGACCCGAGCACACAGATGTCGCACTCGACGTCCGCCCTGGCGTCGGTTGTCTCCGCAGCGGCCGGCGCGGCCGCCGTTTCCTGATTGGGCGAAGCGGGCGATTGCTCGGCCGGAGCTTCTGCCTTTTCCTCCTCACCGCTGCCCGCCGTGAGCTCGTACTTGGCGATCGGCTTGCCGGTGCTGACCTTGTCGCCCACGCCAACGAGCATCTCGGTGATCGTACCGGCAGCCGGGGCAGGAATTTCCATGGTGGCCTTGTCGGTCTCCAGGGTGATCAGCGAGTCCTCGGCCTCAACGGTATCGCCGGCCTCGACTAGGACCTCGATGATTTCGACTTCGTCAAAGTTGCCGATGTCCGGCAGGTTGATGGTTTCGATGGTCATCCGGCGCTCCTTACAGCATCAGTTCGCGAAGGTCGGTGAGCGTGCGCGAGAGCATGGTCATGAACCGTGCCCCCTCGGCACCATCGATGACGCGGTGATCGTAGGACAGCGCTAAGGGCAACATCAGGCGAGGCTCGAAGTCCGAGCCGTTCCAGACCGGCTGCATGCTGGCCTTCGACACGCCGAGGATGCCGACTTCCGGGCCGTTGACGATTGGCGTGAACTGGGTGCCACCGATGCCACCGAGGCTGGAAACTGAGAATGTGCCGCCGGAGAGATCCTCGCCGGAGAGCTTACCGCTGCGGGCACGCTCAGAGATGGCCATCAGTTCTTCCGACAGATCGAAGATACCTTTCTGGTCGACGTCGCGCACGACCGGTACCAGCAGGCCATTGGGGGTATCAACCGCCACCCCCAGATTGATGTATTTCTTGATGATTAGGTTTTCGCCGTCCGGAGCAATCGAGGCATTCATGTGCGGGAACTCGCGCAGCACGTGCGCCAGTGCCTTGAGCACAAAGACCAGTGGCGTCATCTTGATACCCGCCTTTTCGGCGCGCGGTTTGAGGGACTTGCGGAAGTCCTCAAGCTCGGTGATGTCCGTCTCGTCGAACTGCGTGACGTGCGGGATATTCAGCCAGGCCGTGGACAGGTGCTTGCCGGAAAGTTTCTTAATGCGCGAGAGCGGCTTTTCCTCGATTTCGCCGAACCGGGAGAAGTCGATCTCCGGCAGCGGCGGAATTCCAGCCCCGGTGGCGGTGCCACCATTGGCAACGCCTTCCATTACCTTCTTGATTGTCCCTTCGACGTCCTCTTTCAGGACACGCCCCTTGGGTCCCGTGCCGGGGACGTTGGACAGATCCACACCCAGCTTGCGGGCGAAAAGGCGCACAGACGGGCTTGCGTGTGATTTTGCACCCGCACTCTGGCGGTTCGCCGGTGCCGGTGTTTGCGCCGCCGTCGATCCGGACGAGGCGGCTTTTTCGGTGCGCGCTGCCGGCTTCTCCGGCTCGGCCGGTTTTTCCTCGGTGGTTTTCTCGGCAGGTTCGTCGGCTGCCGGCTCTTCGGCCGGCTTTTCCTCGGCCGCCGGTGCGTTGGCGTCTTCCTCTGCCTCGATTTCGGCGATCAGGTCACCTTCTTTGAGTGTGTCGTCAACCTTGACCAGCACCTTCTTGATCTCGCCCGAGTGCGGGGACGGGATCTCCATCGTAGCCTTGTCGGACTCCAACGTGATCAGCGAGTCTTCCTTTTCCACCCGGTCACCGGGCGAAATTAGCACCTCGATAACCGGGGTGTTGTCATAATTGCCGATATCGGGGAGGGTGATCGACTTGATGGCCATCAGCCTGTCTCCATGAAAGGTTGCATGCGCGCCCGTTCAAACTACGCGGGCGTCGGATCGAATGGGGCCGTTGTCCCGCGTCGTGCCGAGATGCACGGGGCAGGGGCGGTAGGTCTTAGCGCTCGATCGGTGGTCCGCAGTCGGGGTCGATGCCGTACTTCTTGATCGCCTCGCTGACCTTGGCGGCCGGTATGGTTCCCTCGTCGGCCAGGGCCTTGAGCGCGGCAACCACGATGTGCGCTGCGTCGACCTCGAAGAAGCGCCGTAGCGCTTCACGGTTATCGGATCGGCCATAGCCGTCCGTGCCTAGGATGGTGAACGTGTTCGGCACGAAACGACGGATCTGGTCCGGGTAGGCCTGGATGTAGTCGGTCGCTGCGATGACCGGGGCATTGCGCTCCTGAAGGGCCGTAGTGATGTACGGCGTCTTCGGAGCCGCATCCGGATGCAGCCGGTTGTGGCGCTCACAAGCCTGACCTTCCCTGGCCAGCTCGGTGAAGCTGGTGGCCGACCAGACGTCTGCGGCCACTTTCCACTCGTCTTCGAGCATCACGGCGGCGGCCTCGGCCTCGCGCAGGATGGTGCCGGAGCCCATGAGCTGGACACGGCTCTTGAGCTTTTTCTTGCTCTGGCGCAGGCGGTAGGCGCCCTTGAGAACTCCTTCCTCGATTCCCTCTGGCATTGCCGGATGCGAGTAGTTCTCGTTCATCGCGGTAATGTAGTAGTAGCAGTCCTGTTTTTCCTCCACCATCACTTTGAGGCCATCACGAATGATGATGGCCATTTCGTAGCCGTAGGTCGGGTCATAAACGCGGCAACTCGGTACGGCCGAGAACATCATGATGTTGTGGCCATCGTTGTGTTGCAGGCCTTCGCCTTCGAGCGTTGTCCGCCCGGCGGTCGCGCCGATCAAAAAGCCACGGGCCCGGATGTCGCCGGCCAGCCAGGCGAGATCACCAACACGCTGGTAACCGAACATCGAGTAGTAGATGTAGAACGGAACCATGGCCTCGCCGTAGTTGGCGTAGGCGGTTGCCGCGGCGAGCCACGATGACATCGAGCCAGCCTCGTTGATACCTTCCTGCAGAACCTGGCCGTTCGCTGCCTGCTTGTACCAGGCCACCTGGTCCGAATCGACCGGTTCGTAGAGCTGACCTGCCGGGTCGTAGATACCCACCTGGCGGAACAGGCCCTCGAGGCCAAATGTCCGGGCCTCGTCCGGAATGATTGGCACCACGCGCTTGCCGAGCTTCTTGTCGCGCAAGATCATTGCCAGAATGCGACCGAAGAGCATGGTCGAGGACATCTCGCGCTCGCCGGTGCCCTTGAGGATCATGTCGAACGCCTTGAGATCCGGCGCCGGGATCGACTCGGCACGGTCAACGCGAGACGGCAGGTACCCCCCGAGCTCCTTGCGTCGTTCGTTCATGTACTTGATCAGCTCGTGGCTATCGTCCGGCTTGTAGAACGGCACGTTCTGCTCGAGCTGTTCGTCGGAGATGGGCAGGCCGAAGCGGTCGCGGAAATACTTCAACCCGTCGTTGTCCAGCTTCTTCTGCTGGTGTGCGGTCATTGCGCCTTCCCCGAACGGGCCCATCCCGTAGCCCTTGATGGTCTTGGCGATGATGACCGTGGGCTTGCCCTTGCACTCGTTGGCCGCGTTGTAGGCCGCGAACATCTTGCGCGGGCTGTGGCCGCCCCGGGTAAGCGAGAAGATTTCGTCGTCGGTCATGTTCTTGACCAGCTCGGCTGTCTCCGGGTACTTGCCGAAGAAATGTTCGCGGACGAACGCGCCATCCTTCGCCTTGTAGGCTTGGTATTCGCCGTCGGGAACTTCCATCATCCGCTCGATCAGCTTGCCGGACTTGTCGCGAGCAAGGAGCTCGTCCCAGCCCGGGCCCCAAATCACCTTGATGACATTCCAGCCGGCACCGCGGAAACTACCCTCGAGTTCCTGAATGATCTTGCCGTTGCCGCGAACCGGGCCATCGAGGCGCTGCAGGTTGGCGTTGACGACGAAAACGAGGTTGTCGAGTTTCTCGCGCACAGCCAGGCCGATCGCCCCGAGGGATTCGGGCTCGTCCATCTCGCCATCACCAAGGAAGGCGTAGACCTTGCGGCTGTTGATCTTGCCGAAACCACGCGCATCCATGTACTTCATGAAGCGCGCTTGGTAGATCGCCATTAGAGGTCCCAAGCCCATGGAGACGGTCGGGAACTGCCAGAAGTTTGGCATCAGCCAGGGATGCGGGTAGGAGCTCAAACCATCCTTGTGTGCCTCCTGGCGGAAATTGAGCAGTTGCTCCTCGGTCATGCGCCCCTCGAGGTACGCCCGGGCATACATCCCCGGTGCGACGTGACCCTGGAAAAACACCATATCGGCGCCTTCCGGATGGTCGTGACCCTTGAAGAAGTGGTTTAGGCCGACCTCGTACATGGTGGCGCTGGACTGGTAGGAAGCGATGTGACCTCCTACTGAGCTTTCCTTGTTCGCCCGAACCACGATCGCCATGGCATTCCAGCGGATCAGGGCACGCAGGCGCTGCTCAAGCTGACGGTCGCCGGGATATTGCGGTTCGTTCTCCGGCGGAATCGTGTTGATGTAGGGGGTCGTCGCGGAGTAAGGGGTGTCGATGCCGTGCTGTCGAGCCAGCTCGATCATGTGGCCAATCAGATGGCGGGCCTTTTCCGTTCCTTCAAAGCTGACCACTGCCTCGAGAGCGTCAAGCCATTCCCGGGTTTCCTGCGGATCCTGATCGATGTAATCGGTCACAAGCACTCCTCAAAGCTGTCGTTGGGTGCGTCCGACCCCCCCCCAAAGCGCATCGCGGCGGGGATTCGATGGTCGCACCGGACCAAAATTTGCGCCTCATTATGCGCGATTACGGCGAGTTTTCCTATGTTCGAGCGCATGCCGAAGCCGTTTCACGCCGCCTATAGTGGGCGATGACCAAACGCGAAGCGCCGATGTGACGCCGCTCGGCATGGCGTAATCGGGGGATTGAAAACCCCTATGCCCTGTCATGGCGTAGCGGTGTCTATATAATGACGCGATATCGTGCCAAGCACATCGCCAACACAAATCTAAATCAGGAGTTTTGATGAGTAATCCCGCGCCCCCCAAGAAGCTCGGCAAGGTGGTACTGGCCTACTCCGGTGGTCTGGACACATCGGTGATCCTCAAGTGGCTGGAAGAGACCTACGACTGCGAGGTGGTCACCTTCACCGCGGACCTCGGGCAGGGTGAGGAGCTCGATCCGGCCCGCGAGAAGGCGGAAATGATGGGCGTCAAGGAAATCTACATCGACGACCTGCGCGAAACCTTCGTACGCGACTACGTCTTCCCGATGTTCCGCGCTAACGCCATCTACGAGGGTGAGTACCTTCTGGGCACCTCGATCGCCCGGCCGCTGATCGCCAAACGCCTGGTGGATATCGCCCGCGAGACCGGCGCGGATGCAGTCGCCCACGGCGCCACCGGCAAGGGCAACGATCAGGTGCGCTTCGAGCTAAACGCCTATGCCCTTAATCCAGATATCCAGGTGATTGCCCCTTGGCGTGAATGGGACCTCACCTCCCGCGAGAAGCTGATGAACTACGCGGAGTCCCGCGAGATCCCGGTCGACTTCGCTGCGGCTGGCAAGAAGTCGCCGTACTCTATGGATGCCAACCTGCTGCATATCTCATACGAGGGCGGCAACCTCGAGGATCCGTGGTGGGAGCCTGAGGAGGAAATGTGGCGCTGGTCGGTCAGCCCGGAGCGTGCCCCCGACCAGGCGACCGAGATCGTGATCGGCTTCGAGAAGGGCGATCCGGTCTCCATCAACGGCGAGGCTCTCTCGCCGGCGGAGCTCCTGCTCAAGCTCAATCAGCTGGGCGGCGCGAATGGTATCGGTCGACTCGACATGGTCGAGAACCGTTACGTGGGGATGAAGTCTCGTGGCTGCTATGAGACCCCGGGTGGCACCATCCTCCTGAAAGCACGCCGGGCCCTCGAGTCCCTCACACTAGACCGGGGCGAGGCTCACATGAAGGATGAACTGATGCCCAAGTACGCTGAATTGGTGTACAACGGCTATTGGTTCGCCCCCGAGCGTGAGATGCTTCAGAAGGCTATCGACGCGACTCAGGACAACGTCACTGGTGACGTGCGCCTGCGCCTGTACAAGGGCAACGTGATCGTGGCGGGTCGTCAGTCCGACAACAGCCTGTTCGATCCGGCAATCGCTACGTTCGAAGACGACGCCGGTGCTTACGATCAGCGCGATGCCGAGGGCTTTATCAAGCTCAATGCCCTGCGTCTGCGTATCAGCGCGAAGGCCGGCCGGCGAGGTTGACAGGTCGAGAGAAGGGTGCCCCGGATGGATGGCGGGACTCTTTCCATGCGGCAGGAGCGAACCGCTCTGTGCCCACAAGGGTGTCGCCTACAGGCAAGGGATGTCGAGGATGCACCGAGCAGCAAACTGCAGCGATAGGGACGCCATTAGGATGCCAGGATCGACAAGGCGGGGCGTGGCGAGCGCCACGGCCCGCCTTTTTGCTGCCGCGGATCGGAGTAACCGGATCGGTATTGTGTTGGTTCATGGCTTGCTGCTGACCGTCATTCTATTTGGTGCATGGCAGTCGGCGCTCCATGCGCAGGCATGGGCTAGTGAGGATCGACTGATCAGCATCGGCGTACTTACGATCACTAGCAAGGAAGAGGCGAATGCACGCTGGAATTCGACTGCCGATTATCTCAGTGGCCGTGTCGAAGGGACACGCTTCGAGATCCGGCCGCTATACCTGCAGGAAGTGGCTCGTGCCGTCCGGCAGGATGAATTGCATTTCGTGCACCTTCAGCCACTTCAATTCGTCCAGTTACGTTCCGACTTCGGCCTCGAGGCCCTTGCCACCCGGGTAGTCGATGCCCCCGGCGGCCCGAGCAACCGCTTCGGTTCGGTGATCGTCCGGGCGGCTGAGCGTGAGGAGATCAACGATCTTGGTGACCTGCGGGGGTCGATCGTCGCAGGGGTCGCACCCAATGCCCTCGGGGCATGGGTCCTTGGTGCCGAGGAGATCGAGCGGGCCGGGCTGTCGATCGCCAACGACATCCTGCCGCTGTACGTCGGCTTGCCGATGACCAACGTGCTCAGTGCAGTAGCGTCTGGACGGGCCGATGTCGGCATCGTCCGGGCGGATGTGCTCTCGCGGGAAATCGAGGCTGGTCGCTACGACCCCGATATGTTCAAGGTGCTCAACCGCGTCAGCGAGCCGGGTTATCAGCACGCCCTCTCGACCCGATTGGTACCGCAATGGCCGTTCGCCGCAACCACACGGGCCGAATCGACGTTACGCGACCAGGTTCGTTCGGCGCTGTTGTCGATGCCGACCGATTCACCGCCGATTCTTGCCGCCAACCTGACCGGTTGGTCCGAACCGGCTGATTACGGCGATCTGGGTGAGTTGGCCGACCGTTGGCTGACGCCGCCGGTGAGCATGGTCGACTGGTTGCGTGCCTACTGGTGGGTCATACCCGTTGGTCTGAGTGCACTTCTGTCTTTGTTGCTCTGGCAGCAATGGCATGCTCGCCGAATCCTGGCTCGTAACGAACGCGAGCACCGGGCCACCCTGACAGCGATGCACGATGCGGTCCTGACGCTTGACGGCGAGGGATTCATCCAGTTTCTCAACCCGTCGGCCGAGCGATTGCTCCCCGACGACGTGCCGCCGAACGACGCCACGGGGCAACGTCTGACGGACGTGTTCGCCTTGATGTTGCGCGACGGCATAAATGACTTTTCGCTGGCCGGCATGATCGAACAACTTGCCAGTCGCAGTTGGGTCGAGTACTCGGTGATTCTGGCGCATGGCTACCCTCGACGGGTCGTCAGCCTCACAGCTGCCCGTATGGATGACAACCTCGGGCGTGCAGAAGTGCAGCGGATGGTTATTTCGATGATGGACATCACGGAGCTCGACGAGACCAGTCGACAGTTGGCCTATCGAGCCACACACGACGAGTTGACCGGCCTGCTGACGCGGCGACATTTTCTCGAGCAAGTCGAGTCACGGTGGCAACCCCTCGACTCGAGGCAGGGCGGTGAAGGCGGTACGCTTCTCTGGGTGGATCTGGATCATTTTCGCCTGATCAACGAGGGTGGCTCGCACCGGATGGGCGATGAACTGGTTCGCCGCCTCGCGAGCTACCTGCGTGTGATGTTGCCGCCCAACACGCCGGTGGGGCGCTTGGGCGGGGATGAGTTCGGCATCTACCTGGCTACCCCGGCCGGCGATGGCTGGCCGGAACAGATCCTTCAGGCAATTCGTGAGTTCCGCCTCGATGGCAACGACCAGTCGCTGCGTGCGTCGGCCAGTATTGGTGTGCGTGAACTGGCCGCCGGCGGGGTTTACAACGCTGCCACCGTTTTCGAAGAAGCCGAATCCGCCTGCGTGACCGCCCAGAATCTCGGTGGCAACCGTCTGGTCGTGTTCGAGGAGAGCAGCGCGGAGCGCTCTCTCCGCCAGTCCGATTTTGCCGAACTCAACCGGCTCAAGCAGGCTGTCGAACAGGACCACTTCGTGTTGCATGCTCAAGAGATACATGCCATCGGCTCTGCAGAGACCGACGCCGTTCGCTTGGAGGTGTTGTTGCGGCTGGCCGGTGAGGATGGGGACCTGCGGTCGCCGGCTCCATTGATCGAATTGGCTGAACGATTCAACTACATGCCGCAAATCGACCGCTGGGTGGTTCGACGGACATTGCAGGGGCTGCATGAACATCGGATCGCTGGTGCGGAGCCGCCGGCGAGATTGACCATCAACCTGTCCGGCCAGTCGATGAAGGATGGTGAACTGGTCGGCTTCGTCCGGGACGAGTTGAGACGTTACGACATCAACCCCACGTGGATATGCTTCGAAATTACCGAGACGGCAGCGGTCGCGAATTTCGATCAGGCGGCCGAGCTGGTCGCTTCCCTACGTGAACTCGGCTGCCTGGTGGCACTGGATGATTTTGGCGGCGGCTTGATCTCGTTCGATTTCCTGCGGCGATTGATACCGGACATCGTCAAGATCGATGGCAAACTGGTTCGCGACCTCGAGCACGACCGCGTCGCCGCCGTCATTGTTGAATCCATTCATGACGTGGCGCGTGTCATGGGTGCCCGCACGGTAGGCGAGTGGGTGGAGACACCGACGACACTGGCGAAACTCGAACGCATCGGAGTGGACTTTGCCCAGGGATACCTGCTTCATCGTCCGGAACCACTGGTCGAGCGGCTTGCCTCGGAACGCCGGGCACTGGTTGGCTGACGTCGGGGGGCCGTCGTTCATTGGCGGGCATTGGCACGGTTGGCGAAAAACCCAATTGGATGACCTGACAATGGATGACAGAAGGACGCAGATGGTGAGGATTAGATGTCGCGAAACGGCAAGGATTAGACGTTGGACATGAGCGGACAGCGTGCCGGTCGCCTTTCTGTCTTCGACGGGTGGTGGATTGCGTGCGTCTGTCTTCTTCTCGCGTCGGGTTTTGGCGCCGGTTCGGTCCATGCGCAAACTAGCACGGGAGACGCGGAAACACCGATCCACATCGGTGTGCTTGCCTACGCAGGCAAGGATGATGCGATCAGTCGCTGGCAGGGTACTGCCGACTACCTGAGCGAAAGTAACCCGGATTATCACTTCATTATCCGGCCCCTGTTCCTCTCTGAGTTACGCAATGCGTTTGTCGAAGGGCAGCTTGATTTTGTCCTGACGCAATCACTCCAGTTTTCGGAGCTCTCCCGGCTGGATTCGATCTGGCCTTTGGCGACCGTGGTGGTCAAGGGCAATGGTCAAGGACTTGAGCAGTTGGGTGCGGTGATTTTTACCCGGGAGGGTGCCGATTTCGTCGAACTCGATGATCTGGTGGGCACCCGGGTTGCCGGAACCAGCCCGAATGCGCTTGGTGGCTGGCTCCTCGGGATGCAAGCTCTGGAGGATGCAGGTCTGGACGTGGAACACCAGATCACGCCGATATTCACCGGGTTGCCGTTGACAGCCGTGGTCGATGCCGTGCTCGATGGGCGGGCGCATGCCGGCGTGGTTCGTTCCAGCTACTTTCAGCGCTACCTGGATACCTACCCCGACAGCCGGTTGGTTCCGGTTGGAACGGCGGAACGCCAAGGGTTTCCGTATCCCAGCAACACTCCGTTGGTTCCGGAATGGCCTTTTGCTGCCACCGGCCAAGCGCCGCAGGATCTGGCGAACCGGGTTGCCCGCCAGCTGATCGCCATGCCGGCCGATGTAAAGGCGGCGGAGCAGGCGCGTATCGTGGGATGGCGCACGCCGCTGGACTATTCCATCGTTCATCGTCTGCGCGATAAATGGCTTCCCGAGCCGATCTCGCCCGGCTCCCTGGTACGCCATTTCTGGCCGTATCTGGTGCTGGTTGTCGTCGTGGTGCTCACGCTGTTTGCCTGGCAAGCCCGGCGGGCCGCGAGACGACTGGGTGTCGAAAAACGCCGGCTCCGACGTGCTTTCTCCGGCCTGCACACCGGCGCGGTGCTTACCGACGCCTCCGGGCACATCCTGCTCACAAACCGCGCGGTCGAAGAGTTCGCGCGCACTGACATGGAGGGCGGTTTGATCGGACGGTCCTTCTGTGATGCCTTCAAGCTCCGGATCGAGGGATTATCACCGCAGTGCGCGTTCGGTGAACTGGTCGAACGGGCCGGGACCCTGGAAACGCGATCGGTGGACGGTGTGATCGAACGGGACAATCAACGATTCGACGTCAACCTCAAGCTCAGGCGGCTGGACTCGGAGGAGGGGGGCACGCAGGTGCTCGTGTCGATGCTGGATGTGACCGAACTGCGTTCGGCCCATGCCCTGTTGACCTACCGGGCCACGCACGATCGGTTGACAGGGATTCTTAACCGGGAGGCCATGGAGGAGTTCCTCTCCCAAGCCATGCCGGGCAAGGCGCCACGCAATGATCCGGTCCATGCCAGTTGCCTGATCTGGACGGACCTCGACGAATTTCGGCTGCTCAATGAAATTGGCAGCCGCGAGTTGGGCGATCGGATACTCGCCTCGCTGGCCAGTCACTTTTCGCTTGAACTGCCTTCGGATGCTGTGCTGGCGCGCATGGGGGTCGATGAATTCGCCATTTGGATGCCCCTGCCCAATCGTGATACCTGCACGTTGGTCGCCCGCGAGGTGCTGGAAATCATTCACGCGTTCCGCTTGCCGGACGAACACGAGCACCTGCGGCTCAAGGCCAGCGTTGGCGTAACCCGTATCGACAGCGACGACCTGCTGGCCTCACGGCGTCTAGAAGACGCCGAGCGTGCGTGCCAGAGCGCCCAGCGACTCGGCGGCGACCGGGTGGTGCAATTTTCGGGCGAGGACACCGAGTTGCTGGAACGGGAGCAACAGATCGAGCGCTTCAACGCCTTGCGAGCGGCAATCGCCGAGGACCGCCTGGATCTTGCCGCGCAGCGTATCGTCCCGGTGAGGGCAGGCATTCCCATAATCCACGAGATGCTGCTGCGCGTGACCGATGTCGACGGGCGTCCGCGGTTTCCCACCGAATACATCGAAATTGCCGAGAAACATCATGCGATGGGCGAGATCGATCGCTGGGTGATTCGCCAGAGCTGCCGCTGGCTCGCCCGGCAGCCGCCGGATAGCGGCACGCTCAGTATCAACCTCTCGGCCCATTCGGTGCAGGAGCCCGATATGCTGGAGTTCATCCGCCAGGAACTCGGCGAGTGGGACGTGGATCCTGCCAGAGTGGTCTTCGAGATCACCGAAACCGCGGCAATCATCAATCTGGATCAGGCTGAACGATTGATTGCGGCAATGCGCCGTATTGGTTGCCGTTTTGCCCTAGATGACTTCGGCGGCGGTTTTCTGTCGTTCGAGTACCTGCGCCGCCTCAACCCGGACATCGTCAAAATCGACGGGCGTTTGGTCGAAGATCTGTCACATGATCCCGTGGCCGCGGTAATTGTCTCCGCCATCGTTCAGGTGTCCCGCGTAATGGGCGCACAGACCGTAGCCGAGTGGGTGGAAACCGACGATCAGCACCAACAGGTAACCGAGATGGGAGTAGATTACATTCAAGGCTTTTTGTTGCATCGGCCGGCACCGTTAGGGACTGGTTGAATCTCTCCGCTGAGCGGGGTCGCAGGAATCGAGCCGATCGTCTACAGTCTGGCGCCATTGATTCAAACGAAATTTCGATTCATTCCCACCGGGAGAGACGACCCATGCGCATTCTTCACACCATGATCCGTGTCAGCGACCTGGAGAAGTCGCTGGCTTTCTACACCGATGTGCTCGGCATGAAGCTGTTGCGTCAGCAAGACTACCCGGCTGGCGAGTTCACTTTGGCGTTCGTCGGTTATGGCGAGGAGAGCGAGACGGCCGTTCTCGAGCTCACATACAACTGGGGTGATCACCAGTATGACCTTGGCGACGGTTATGGCCATATCGCAATCGAGGTCGATGATGTCCACGCGGCCGCCGAAAAGATTCGGGAAAAAGGGGGCGAAATCTTGCGCCAACCCGGTCCGATGAATGCCGGTTCCACCATCATCGCGTTCGTCGCAGATCCGGACGGTTATGCCATCGAGTTGATCGGCGCGAAGTGACGGCAAAAATGCCATCTGTCAAGGCTTGACAGCCGGCATTTTCCACATCAAACGGGGCGCAACATCGGTTGCGCCTTTTTCGTGCACGATGAATCAATCATTTAGCGCCGAGTATTCAATAAGGCATTGATATTGTGTGTTTTTGTCTCAACTGCTACGGTTTGGTTAAAAATTAGCCAACAACGTCTCCTGCCTTGTGGGACCGACAATTCTGGGTTTCTTCCACATAGTTATCCACAGTTTCTGTGAAAAACTTTTCTGGTTCGCAATCAGACTAGATTCAGCCCTCTGATTGCCGGCCAGTGGGTGTCACGAACGGCATATCCCGCAGGGTCGGTCAGTGGCAACACGGAACTGTCATATTGACGGCGTAACCTTCGAAATATTCTTTATTCCATATACTGTATGCGCGCAGTTAGTGCTTATCGACACCAACGGGAGAGTTCAGTCATGCCGATTCGGGTAGGTATCAATGGTTTCGGGCGCATCGGTCGTTTGGCCTTTCGGGCATTGGCCGATCGCCCGGAACTCGATCTCGAGGTGGTGCATGTCAATGAGATCGCTGCCGATGCGGCTTGCATGGCTCACCTGACCGAGTTCGACTCCGTGCATGGACGTTGGCGACTGCCCGTCGGAGGGGAGGGCGACGCCCTGACGTTGGCCGGTCGTGACATTCGCTTTACCCAAAGCGAGTCAGTCGAGGGAATCGACTGGGCCCGCTCGGCGGTCGATGTCGTGATCGAATCCACCGGGCGGTGGCGACAACTCGACGAGATCAGCCCGCACCTTGCACAAGGGGTGTCGCGCGTCGCCGTGGCGGCCCCTGTCAAGCACGACGACGTGCTGAATATCGTCATGGGGGTGAATCACCACCTGTTCGACGCCAGCCGTCACCCAGTCGTTACCGCTGCGTCCTGCACCACCAACTGCCTGGCGCCGGTGGTCAAGGTCCTGCACGAGAGCCTTGGGATTGAGCGGGGCACGATGACCACCATGCACGACCTTACTAACACGCAAGTCGTGGTCGACAAGGGCGACAAGGACTGGCGGCGGGCCCGCGCCTCGTCGATGTCGCTGTCGCCCACCACGACGGGCTCGGCGAAGGCTATCGGCGCGATCTTCCCGGAGCTCGACGGGCGACTGAACGGCCTGGCGGTTCGTGTGCCGTTGCTCAATGCCTCGTTGACCGACTTCGTGTTCACTCCCGGTCGCTCGACCACGGTCGATGAGGTCAACGAGTTGTTGCGCTCGGCTGCCGAGGGAGACTTGAAAGACATCCTGGGGTTTGAGACACGGCCTCTGGTCTCGGTTGACTACACCAACGACCCACGCTCCTCGATCATCGATGCGCCGTCGACGATGGTGATAGACGGGGATCTCGTGAAGGTGCTGGCCTGGTATGACAACGAGTGGGGCTATGCCCAACGGCTGGTCGAGCTCGTATCGATGATCGGCCGGGCCTGAGACCAATCTCCCGGAGTCAGCATGCCTACCGCCCTACGCCACTACCTCACGATCACCGGCAACTATTGGCTGTTCACCCTGACCGACGGGGCGATCCGCATGCTGGTGGTGCTGCATTTCTACCAGTTGGGCTACTCGCCGTTCGCCATCGCGATGTTGTTTCTCTTCTACGAGTTCTTCGGCATCGTCACCAACCTGGTGGGGGGCTGGCTGGGCGCCCGCATCGGCCTGAACCGAACGATGCAGCTCGGTACCGGGCTTCAGATCGCCGCCTTGCTGATGCTGACGGTACCCGACGCTTGGCTGACGGTGGCTTACGTGATGTTCGCCCAAGCGCTGTCCGGCATCGCGAAGGACCTCAATAAGATGTCGGCGAAAGCCGGGGTCAAGCTTGTCGCGCGCGAGGGGAACGCGCAATTGTTCCGCTGGGTTGCCTGGATCACCGGCTCGAAGAATGCCTTGAAAGGGGCCGGGTTCTTTCTTGGCGCCGTGCTGTTGGCCGCCATCGGGTTCCAGGGAGCGATGGGGGTGCTGGCTGCACTGCTCTTGGTGGGGTTTTTGATGACTCTGACGTTGCCGGGCGGTTTCGGTGCGATCAAGGGCAAGACGGGCTTTCGGCAGATGTTTTCGCACGAGCCCTTGATCAACTGGCTGGCCGCCGCGCGTTTGTTCCTGTTCGGCGCCCGTGATGTCTGGTTCGTGGTGGCGTTGCCAGTTTTCTTGGTGTCGATCGGTTGGGATTTCCACTGGGTCGGTGCCTATCTCGCCCTATGGGTGATCGGCTACGGACTGGTTCAGTCCGCGGCGCCCTGGTTGCTTGGCACACGCCGGCGCAAGGGCGATACACATACTGGTGTTGACGACGATGGCCCCAATGATGGCCCCGGCGCCCGCACTGCCGTGGCCTGGAGCTTTGCCCTTGTCCTGCCGTTGGGCGCGCTCATGCTGGCGATTGCCTCGGGGCAGACTGCCGGCTGGATGATCACGCTTGGGCTGGCGTTCTTTGGCGTGGTCTTCGCGCTGAATTCGGCCACGCACTCGTACCTGGTATTACGCTATTCTGCCGATGAAAAGACATCGCAAAACGTTGGCTTTTACTATGCCGCCAATGCTGGTGGCCGATTACTGGGCACGGTGCTCTCCGGGGCGAGCTACCAGTGGCTGGGCATTGCCGGCAGCTTGGGTTTTGCACTGGCGTTCGTGGTGATTGCGGGGATGCTGAGTTTGCGACTCGTCGCACTGGAATCGAGCCTTGGCGAGAAGGGCGACAGCGCTGCCCGGTAGCTTCAGCCACGGCCGATCTCCGACCACTCGGCCAATGTGAACTCTGTCAGGGCGGTTTCCCGCGTTCTACGTTCTACACTCGGTTGCGTGATGACCGTGGAAGCGGAGACCAATGGGAGCGATGTCGACATCATCCGATACGCGCAAGGAAGGCCTGGAGCAGGCAATGAACTTGGTTCGCCAATGCGCGACCGACGATGGGTTTCTTGCCTCGCCCACCCAGCGGGACAATTATCGCCGGGTCTGGGCTCGTGACGGGGTGATCATCGGGCTGGCCGCCTTGATGACCGGGGAGGAGTCACTCATAGCCACGATGCGCCAGACTCTCGGCACGTTGGCTCGTTACCAGGGTCCGCACGGCGAGATCCCCAGCAATGTCGACACCACCACGCAACGCATTAGTTACGGTGGCACCACCGGGCGCGTGGATGCGGATCTCTGGTTCGTGATTGGTTGCGCCGAGTACTGGCGTGCCACCGGGGATGATGTCTTCCTGCACGAAATTCTGCCATCCCTGGAGCGTGTACGTTTCCTGCTCGGCGCTTGGGAGTTCAACGATCGTGGCCTGATCTACGTCCCGCAAACCGGCGACTGGGCAGACGAATATGTCCAGTCCGGCTATATCCTGTACGACCAGTTGCTTTACCTGCAGACCCTGCGCTCGTTCTGCCGGATCCACACCCATGTCCATGGGTCGGCCGACCACCAACTGCAAGATCGAACCACGCGGCTGCTTCACCTGATTCGTGGCAATTTCTGGTTCAACGGCAACGACCCGGCGGATATTTACCACGACGTACTGTACGAGAAGGGGCGCAAGGCTGCGCCGCGCCGGGATGACCAATACTGGATGCCGTTTTTCTCACCAACCGGCTACGGTTATCGGTTTGACGCCTTCGCGAACGTTCTCGCCAATCTGTTTCGTGTAGCGAAGTGCTGGCAGGCAGACCAGGTCGATGGCTATATTGCGAAGATCACGTCCGAGGCCATGCCACTGCTACCGGCCTTTCACCCCATCATCGAACCCGTGGACCGGGACTGGGAAAACCTTCAGATGATGTTCTCGTACACCTTCAAGAATAAACCATATGAATTCCACAACGGTGGGCTCTGGCCGATGCTCACGGGCTTTTACGTGGCCGATCTCGCCAGTCGTGGACACACGGCAAAGGCCCGATTGCACCTGGACGCCATCCACGCGGCGAATGCCCTGCCGATGGAGGGAGAGGTCTGGTCTTTTCCGGAGTTCGTGCACGGGCGTAAGTTCACGCCAGGCGGGACACGATGCCAGGGATGGAGTGCCGCCGCCGCGGTCACCGCCCATCACGCCCTGCAGGGATCAACACTTTTCCGGATCGACGATGACGAGTGAATTGCTGGTCTGTACCGACCTCGACCGCACCCTGATCCCGAACGGGCATCAACCGGAGTCACGGGATGCGCGCGAGCTGTTTCGCCGACTGGTCCGAAGTCCCGGGGTCACGCTGGCTTACGTCAGCGGCAGGGACCGGCACCTGCTCGAATCGGCAATCAACGAGTTCGCGCTACCGGTACCGGATTTCGCCATCGGCGATGTGGGGACGACGATCTACCGCGTCGACGAGGGCACGTGGCACCCGTGGGAAGCTTGGTCGGACGAGATCGCGGCGGACTGGGGCGGGAAGGATCGTCAGACAGTCGCTGGAATGCTCGAAGGCGTCCCGGATATCGAGCCGCAGGAACCAGAAAAACAGAACACATACAAGCTCAGTTATTACGCCCCGCCGGCCTTGGATGGAGATTTACTTGCCGCGCGGATCAGCGAGCGTCTGGCGGCAGGAGGTGTACGCAGCAGCGTTATCTGGAGTATCGATGAGATGCGCGATATCGGGCTTGTCGATGTCCTTCCGGCCGGGGCCACCAAGGTCCATGCAATCCGGTTTCTCCAAGCGCGTTTGCAGGTGCCGCAAGTCCGGACAGTCTTCGCTGGTGACAGTGGCAACGACCTGCCGGCGTTAACCAGTGGACTTCAAGCGATCGTGGTGGCCAATGCTACGGAGGAGGTCAAGGCTGCCGCCCTCGACGTCACCGCCAAGCAGGGCATTGAAAATTGCCTGTATATCGCCCGCGGAGGATGGCAGGGGATGAACGGCAATTACGCTGCAGGCATCCTAGAAGGAATCGTGCACTTCATCCCCGAGGTACGCTCTTGGCTTAAGATCGAATGAGACGGGAACATTTTTAGTCCTCGCTGGGGTCCTCCACCATCGCCATGAAGGCGTCGGCGAGAGGATTGCGCGCCCGACCAACCGCCTCGATCCGCCCCAGACGACGCGTGGGCAGGCTGCCGTCTCCACACTCCACCCTCAGCAACCCCTCACGCTGAAGGGGCGTGGGCAACACGGCCCATCCGACCCCCGTAGCGGCCAGTACCGCGATCGAATCCAGTTGGTTGATCTCGATGATTGCCGGTGGCAACAGCCTTCGGTCGTCGAGCCACCGGTCGATGGCCATGCGCGTGCTGGTGGCCTGCGCGGGCAAGATCAATGGCAGTTGCTTGCCGATTCGATCCAGCGCCGGTGGACTGCCTTCCGGGCAATGCCGGTTTGCCACCACCGGCTGCATGGTCTCCTCCCAGAGGACGCGAGTGTGAACCCGATCGTCGACTCGGGGCGGTAGGGTGGCATAGGCCAGTGCCGACTCGCCCAACGCCACCTGCTCGATCGCCCGCTCGGAATCGTGGAAAGTCAGATCGAGCAGGACTTCGGGATAGTGTTCCGAAAATCGCTCGAGCACCTCTGGTAAAAGATGCAACCCGGCGTAGTGACTTAGAGCCAGCACCAGCCGGCCACTGAGCGCCTCGCCACTGATCTCGGCCGCGGTCGCGATGTCCTCCAAGCTGGAGCGTACCTCGCGCACGGCGGGGAGGATCTGCTCCCCGCGGTAGGTCAGGACCACCCGCTGGCCCAATCGATCGAACAGACGGAATCCCAAACGCTGCTCGAGTTGCGCCAGACGCTTGGAAACGGCCGGCTGAGTGACGTGCAATCGAGTAGCCGCCGTGGAGAACGAACCGGTTTCGGCCACCGCCAAAAAAGTCAGCAACTGCTGGGTGTCTAAATGAAGGGGGGGCATTGTCTATCTCCGAGATCCGGTCCAACTGACTGCGTTATAATCGTAAGGAATGGAGTTCATTAGATCTTACCATTTTGGTTATTGGGTAACCGCCACTATCATCCCCTCATGAAAACAAACCCGCTAAACGTACTAGGTCTCCCACTGGCGAGATGCTCGGTTGATCCGATTACCGGCTTTTACCGGGACGGCAGATGCTTGGTCGGGACCGAGGATCGTGGTGTCCACGGGGTTTGCGCGGAGCTCGATGACGCGTTTCTCGACTACACCTCCGCCCAAGGAAACGAATTGCGCCGCCCGATCCCAGCCTACGAATTTCCGGGGCTTGCGGCCGGTGACCGCTGGTGCGTCTGTGCCTTGCGTTGGCGAGAAGCCTTTCAGGCCGGCGTGGCGCCCCCGGTGGTGTTGGCCTCGACACACCACGAGGTGCTGCGCGTCATCAATCTGCGCGATCTGATCGAACACGCCGTCGACCCGCCCGCCTCGGGACTTGATAACGGGTTTTACGAGTTTTAACGAGAAAACGCGCCAAATTATTGATAAGAAGGATAAATGCCCGACGGCTATTAACGCCGAAACGGCCATCCGGAGGAAAATGCCAATGGCTGGGAAGACTCTTTACGAAAAGCTTTTCGACGCGCACGTCGTCCACGACCAGGGAGACGGGACCGCGCTTCTTTATATTGACCGTCACCTCGTCCACGAGGTGACTAGCCCGCAGGCTTTCGAAGGGTTGCGTCTGGCGGGTCGCAAGCCGTGGCGCACTGGCGCCATGTTGGCCGTGCCGGATCACAACGTGCCGACCACCAATCGGGCTGGCGGGATCGCCGATCCCGTCTCGCGCGAACAGGTGAGTACCCTCGATCGCAACTGCCAGGAATTTGGTGTACAGGAATTCCCGATGGCGGATATGCGCCAGGGGATCGTACATATCATCGGCCCCGAGGAAGGTTTCACGCTGCCGGGATCAACCGTGGTCTGTGGTGATTCACACACCTCCACGCACGGTGCGATCGGCGCCCTGGCATTCGGCATCGGCACCTCCGAAGTCGAGCACGTCATGGCAACGCAGACCTTGCTTCAAAAGCGTACCAAGACCATGCAGGTGCGTGTCGATGGGGAACTTGGGCCGGGCGTGACCGCTAAAGACGTTGTGCTCGCCATCATCGGCAAAATCGGAACTGCGGGTGGCACCGGCTACGCGATCGAGTTTGCCGGTTCCGCGATCGAGTCGCTCTCGATCGAGGGCCGGATGAGCGTGTGCAACATGTCGATCGAGGCAGGTGCGCGCGCCGGCATGGTCGCGGTCGACGAAAAGACAGTCGATTACTTCCGTGACAAGCCGTTCGCGCCGACAGGCAAGATGTTCGAGCGGGCGGCTGAATATTGGCGAACGCTCAAGTCCGACCCCGACGCCCAGTTCGACAAGGTCGTGACCTTGGATGGGAGCAAGATCGAGCCGCAGGTGAGTTGGGGCACTTCTCCGGAGATGGTCGGACCCGTCAATGGACGTGTGCCAGACCCGGCGGGCGAATCCGACACGGTCAAGGCAGAGGGGATGCGCAAGGCGCTCACCTACATGGGGCTCGAAGCCAACACCCCGATGACGGATATCCAGATCGACAAGGTCTTCATCGGGTCTTGCACGAACGCCCGCATCGAAGACCTCCGCGCCGCGGCCGCCGCCATTAAGGGCGGGCAAGTGGCCGAGAACGTCACGCTCGCCATGGTAGTGCCGGGCTCAGGACTCGTGCGCGAGCAGGCCGAGAAGGAAGGGCTCGACAAAGTCTTCCTCGAGGCGGGATTCGAGTGGCGCGAGCCGGGCTGTTCGATGTGTTTGGCCATGAACGCCGACCGGCTCGAGCCGGGCGAGCGCTGCGCCTCGACCTCCAACCGCAACTTCGAGGGCCGGCAAGGGCAGGGCGGTCGAACGCACCTGGTCAGCCCGGCTATGGCGGCTGCCGCGGCAATCGCCGGCCATTTCGTCGACGTCCGTCAAGCGTAAGGGAGTCAAAAACATGCAGGCATTCACTACCCACGAGGGAATCGTCGCGCCTCTCGACCGCTCGAACGTGGACACCGACGCCATTATCCCGAAGCAGTACCTGAAGTCGGTCAAGCGCACGGGTTTTGGCCCGACGGCTTTCGACGACTGGCGTTATCTGGACCCGGGCGAGCCAGGCATGGATCACGGCCAACGGCGCAAGAACCCGGATTTCGTGCTCAACCGCGAGCCATTCAATCATGCGACCATCCTTCTGGCGCGCGAGAATTTCGGCTGCGGCTCATCGCGGGAACATGCCGTCTGGGCACTGACCGACTTTGGCTTTCGCGCCGTGATTGCTCCATCGTTCGCCGATATCTTCTTCAACAACAGCTTCAAGAATGGGCTGCTTCCCATTGCGCTTAGAGAAGAGGAGGTCGATTCGATCTTCAAAGCGGTTGAGGCGAACCCGGGCTTGGAACTCGAGATCGATCTGCCAAATCAGGTGGTCAAGGCCCCCGATGGGTCGACCTACTCATTCGAGATCGACAGCTTCCGCAAGCACTGTTTGATCGAAGGGCTCGATGACATCGCGCTGACCCTGGAGCATGCCGACAAGATCAAGGCGTACGAGCTCGCGCAGCAGGAGAAGACGCCGTGGCTATTCAACGACCTGCGGGGCAACGTCGGCGGATAACGCGCCGAGCTGGGAACCCGCTTTCCTGATAACTCAACTATAAAAGGATCGCTAATCTCGTGAGTCAGAAGAACATTCTCGTCCTGCCGGGTGACGGCATCGGTCCGGAGATCACCGATGAGGCCGTCAACGTTCTCAAGGCCGTCGTGGCCGACAGCGACCTGAAACTGTCGTTCACCGACGGCCTGATCGGCGGGGCGGCCTACGATGCGAAAGGCGAGCCGTTTCCCGAGACCACCCGGCAACAGGCCGCTGAGGCGGATGCGGTATTGCTTGGCGCCGTCGGCAGCCCTCAATACGACAGCCTCGAGCGTCCGCTCCGCCCGGAACGCGGCCTGTTGGCGATCCGCAAGACGATGGGGCTGTTTGCCAACCTGCGCCCGGCGATGCTGTACAGCGCACTGGCGGATGCCTCCTCGCTCAAGCCTCAAGTTGTTTCGGGTCTGGATATTCTCATCGTGCGAGAGCTCACCGGCGGGGTGTATTTCGGTCAACCGCGCGGCATCCGCGAGCTCGACGGTCAGCGCGAAGGCTTCAACACCATGCATTACAACGAGGCCGAGATCGAACGCATCGGCCGTGTCGCCTTCGAGGCGGCACAAAAGCGGAACAAGCGCCTGTGCTCGGTGGACAAGGCCAATGTGCTGGAAACCTCGGAGCTCTGGCGCGAGGTGATGAATCGCCTGTCCACTGAATACCCGGACGTCGAACTGTCCCACATGTACGTCGACAACGCCGCGATGCAGCTCGTGCGGTTGCCCAAGCAGTTCGACGTCATGGTCACCGAGAATCTGTTCGGCGATATTCTCTCCGACCAGGCTTCGATGCTGACCGGTTCGATCGGCATGCTGCCGTCGGCATCGCTTAACGAGACGGGGCAGGGTCTGTACGAACCGAGCCACGGCTCGGCACCGGATATCGCCGGCAAGGGCGTTGCCAACCCGATGGCGACCATCCTGTCGGCTGCCATGATGCTGCGCTATTCCTTCGGTCGAAGCGATCTGGCGGCACAGATCGAGACTGCCTGCGTCGCAGTGCTCGATCAGGGCTTGCGCACGCCGGATATCATGCAGGAAGGCATGACACAGGTGTCCACCAGCGATATGGGACAGGCCGTCGTCGGTGCCCTGAGTGTTTAAGTGAATGGAGGATCCCTTCTAGCGCCCGCCGTGATGCGCTAGGCTAGATTCAATGGACAGATTCAGGGGCAGTGCCGATCGAATGCCCCCCCACACAAATAAAACGCCTACATCAGACTTCCAAATTGCAAGGAGAAATCTTCATGAGCAAGACGGTCGACGTTGCAGTCGTCGGTGCCACAGGTGCCGTTGGCGAGACCATGCTGTCGATACTGGCCGAGCGCAATTTTCCGGTCGGCAACGTGTACGCATTGGCATCCGAGCGCTCCGCCGGCAAGAAGATTGCGTTTGGCAACTCGTTCGTGACGGTCGAGGACTTGGCGACTTTCGATTTCTCCAAGGTTCAAATCGGGCTGTTTTCTCCGGGTGGCTCGATCTCTCGTGAATACGCCCCCAAGGCCGCCGCGGCCGGGTGCGTCGTCATCGACAACACCTCCGAATTCCGCTACGAGGATGATGTGCCGCTGATCGTGCCGGAGGTCAACGCCCATGCGATCTCTGGCTACACCCAGCGCAATATCATCGCCAACCCCAACTGCTCGACCATCCAGATGCTGGTGGCGCTCAGGCCAATCTACGATGCGGTCGGTATCGAGAGGATCAACGTTGCGACCTATCAGGCCGTATCCGGGTCGGGCAAGGAAGCCATCGAGGAACTGGCCACGCAGAGCGCGCGGAAACTGAACGGTCAGGACGCCGATGCCGTGGTCTACCCCAAGCAGATCGCGTTCAACGCGCTGCCGCAGATCGATGTCTTTCAGGACAACGGCTACACCAAGGAAGAGATGAAGATGGTCTGGGAGACCAAAAAGATCTTCGAGGACGAGTCAATCCTGGTGAATCCGACCGCCGTCCGCGTGCCCGTGTTCTTTGGGCATTCCGAAGCCGTCCACATTGAGACTCGCGACAAGATCACCGCTGAACAGGCCTGGGAACTGTTCAAGAATGCCGAGGGCATTGAGGTGCTTGACAGCCGCCGTGATGGTGGCTATCCCACCGCCGTGACCGAGGGCGCGGGGCACGACCCGGTCTACGTCGGCAGAATCCGCGAGGACATCTCGCACGAGCGCGGCCTCAACCTGTGGGTGGTCGCGGACAACGTGCGCAAGGGCGCGGCACTAAATAGCGTCCAGATCGCCGAGTGCCTGGTGCGCGACTACCTTTGATCTGTGGCACAATCGAGCTCGAATTGGAGCTAAAGGAAGGCGCTGGAACGGTTGCCGGGCAATGAGGCTCGGCACGGGCACGAGCAAGGAGTCAGTGACATGCGGAAGTTGAGTTTGGTGATTGCGGGGATTCTGGGTGCCGGGACTCCCCTGATCAGCCAGGCCGCCACCCTGGGTGAGGCCCGGGTGCAGTCGTACTTGAGCCAACCTCTCGATGTGCGAGTGCCGTTGGCGCGCTCCAGCGATGAGCCTCTCGACGAGATAACCGTGAAGTTGGCTCCTCCCTCGTTCTACCGAGAGGCGGGTGTCCCGCTCGAGAACATCACGGGCAATTTCACGTTCAGCATCGAATCGGAGCGGGGTCAGGATTACGTCTTAATCGGATCGAAGGGTCCGATTCGCGATCCGATCTTGAGCATTCTGCTCGAGGTCGAGTCTCCGCAAGGGAGGATGATCCGCGAGTACAACCTGCTTCTGGATCCGCCGTCGATGGGCTCTGCTCAGGAGGCCCGGGCCGAGGGTTCGGCCGCCTCCACTCAGGCGGCGACCGAGTCTGCCGCCTCTTCTTCCTCTACGCCTTCCGGTTGGCAACGGGTTGAGCCGGCTCAGGACGTTTCCCTCGACGGCACGCATGACGTCCAGCGCGGCGATACCCTTTACGAGATTGCTCGCGAATACGTCGGCGAGGGCGCCGATGTTCGCCCCATGATGCAGGCGATAATTGACGCCAATCCCGAGGCATTCGCCAATGGTAACGGCAACGCCCTGATGGCCGGGGCACGTCTTCGGGTGCCCGATACCGGCGAGTCGGCCTCGAGCTCGGATGAAGTCAATTCGGAGGACGGTGCCGATACGGACACGGCAACTTTGACTGAGCGACTGCCGGCGCTTGAACTCCTTGGACCGGAAGAGGGTGGTGAGCAAGCCGCCACCGCACCCGCGAACGTGGGCGGGTTCGGTGATCTCAGTCGTGAGCAGCCGCTCGCGGCGATCGCCGACGGCACACAGCCAAGCGAGAGCACGCAGACTAATCGCGAGGCGGCTCTGGATCAGGAGGAGGTCGAGTCGGTTCGTGCCGAGAACGAGGCGCTGACCGAGCAGCTTCGCGCCCTCAAAGATCAGATCGATACCGTCAAGGTCGCCGTTGATGAACGGGATGCCCAGATATCGGAGTTGCGGGAGGTCATCGAGATGTCCCGCGCAGAACTGGAAAGCGCCGAGCGCGCGACAGGCAATTTCTGGATGGAATGGGGCAAGTACCTGACCGGCGCATTAGGCTTGGTGATCATCGCGTTGCTGATCGCTCTCGCCTTGCGCCGCAATCGTCGGGACGAGGAACCCGGCGTGCCCATGCCTGTTACCGCCGACACTGCGCATAAGCGCTCAGCCGAATCCGACCCGATCGCTGAGCCGGCGTTTTCGGGAACCACCACATCGCCGATGGCCGGCTCGGCCGCAGCGGCGACGGCGGCGGCATCCGGTGCGGCGTACGCGAAACCGGAGAGCGAATCAGACGAATCGGCGCCGGGCTCGGCCAGCGGCATGGACGATCCGATGAACCCGGAAATGGCACTGGAAGAGGCACGGGTACTCGAGTCGTTCAACCTGACCCACCAAGCGGTCGAGCTGTTGCAGGACAGCTTGGCCGAGCACCCGGGGCACAGCGGCCTTAAGGCGGCACTGAGCCGTCTGAAAGGTGTTATCGATACCGGCGAGACAACGTACGCCCCCCAGCCGCAAACGCAAGATGATGATTTCACGCCCATGGTGGCGATAAGCGAAACCGAAGGTTCGGTGGACGGAGCCACGCCTTCGGACGACACCTCGCTGGAGCCTGTTGTGCCTACCGAGAAAACCTCGGACTGGACCGACGATTGGGAGGCCAATCAACAGCAAGCACCCGCTGGAGTGGACTGGGACGATGACCTTGATGACATGCTCGCCACGCCTGAACCGGAGAGCAGGGCGCTGGAAGACGAGCAATCGATGGACCTCGACGACTCCTTTGCCCTGGAGACACCACTGAAGGAGGGGGACACGGGTCAGCAGGTTGGCGAGACCGCTCCAAGAGACCAGAAAAACGAGTTGGAGTTGCCGGAAAATGAGGCTCCACCGGCCAGTGTCGACGCTCCGGCAAGAGAGAAAGATGAGCCCGAAGCACTTGATCTGGATCTTTCAGGCTATGAGCCGGCTGGCGAGCGAGATGAGCCAGGAGTGTCGAGCGATCAGGACGAAGGCATGGATCTCGACCTAGGCGATACCTCGATTGCCGAGAAACCGGTGGAGTCGGAGTCGACACCTGACGATGCGGCAGATGAAATCGCATCGGCCGCCGAAGCCGACGTCGACACCCGCGTGGGACTGGCCGAAGCCTTCCTTGATGTGGGCGATCAGGAGAGCTTCGACATGATCGAGGCCGAACTACGGGAAGAGGGTGCCGAGACGGCACTGGAAAGACTAGAGGAATTGAAGAAACGGAACTTGGGCTGAGCGGCTTGGCGCTCATCGCCGAGGCCCGGGACGCGAGGACCCACCGACGTCGGTGGGTCTTTTTGCTATTGTCGAATCCGAAACCTTAATCGAACAATCGGCTCGGGCTGGAGTCCGTCGAACCGAAACGGACTTGAACGAAAAAGGCCGGCAACTCGCAGAGTCGTCGGCCTTCGTAACGTTCTTGCAATTTGGTGCCCAGGAGAGGACTCGAACCTCCACGGATCTCTCCACTAGTACCTGAAACTAGCGCGTCTACCAGTTCCGCCACCTGGGCAACGCCGCGCATACTAGGAATCCTGAGAGAGGCTGTCAACAGTGAATGCAAAAAAAACGCCGAAGTTGATCTTGCGAGTGATCGAGCCTAAGCAACGCCAGACGATGGCCCTTGACGACAAGCGGCTGATTGCGTGTCAAAAGGCGTATCACGACAGACAACGAATGACCGTTTTTCTGTCATCAGACGCCCAAGGGACAACCGAGGATGATGCGGCAATCTCTGAGATGAGCCTAGACGAGTTGATCTCCGGGGCGGCCACCGAGGAAAACGTTGTGATCGAGTTGATCGTCGAGTTGGACGAATGGACGAAGACGATTTCACCATTCTTTGCCGCACTGCGTGACCGATTGAATCGGCCACTGATCGTGCATCCGGGTGAAGGGCATCGACTTGGTGGTCCGGTGGACCAGCAGTTGGTCTCACTCGGCTTTACCCGCCAGGCGGCTGACGAGCCGATTTACCTGTTCGACATCGAAACATACAAGCGCACACCAGATTGGTTGAACGCTCGTCACTGGGCCAACCCGGAACTGTGGGGCAAGTATCGATGGTGAAGGCCTACTAGAGAGCGCCCTCAACTATATTTAACATAATATATATTCTACGAAGTGTACGGTCTGGGTGATGATGGCGTTCTCGGTTGATAGTGAATGCTATCGCCACTGACCTTTGCACCTTCCCGCAGCCTCCACGGGCCACCCAGTTGCACTACAATGGTGGCCAGTCGGTCGGAAGTCCCTTCGGACCGAATGAATCCACCGTTTCGACAGGCCCGCCATGCGACTGATCCCGTCCGCTGCACTGTTCCTCGGAATGCATCTGGCCTTGCTCGGGTCCGGTTGTTCCATCAGCCCGGCCGATGAGCCAACGGCCGATCCGAATATGGGCGCGACCGAAACTGGCGCAACCGCCCGTGACTTGGAGGCGTTCGACCAGAGTCCGGTGTTCAACATCTTGGCCGGAGAATTCTACGGCCGAGACAAGAATTATGATCAGGCCGCGACCCACTACGCGGCTGTGGCTCAGGACAGCAACGATCCGGCACTGCTCGAACGTGCTATCCAAGCCGCCATCTTTGCCGATCGATTCGACTTGGCCCAGACCCTTGCGGAACACCTGCGTCAGCTCTCGCCAGGCAATGCTCGTGCTGCCGCGGTGCTGATGGTCTCCTCGCTCGAACTCGGTGAGACCGAGCAGGCCGACCGGGCGCTTAACCAATGGTTGGAATCTGATTCAGGCAACGTCGAGAAGATCTTCAACGAAACGGGCCAGTATCTGCAGAAGAGTCTTGATCGTGATCGCGCGGTGGACTACACGCACCACTTGGCGGAACGTTTTCCCCAGCAATACGAGGCACAGGTGGTCGTCGCCAAGCTGGCGCTCTCCTTTGGAGAGATGCCCCTAGCACGCAAGGCCGCCGACCGGGCAATGTCTTTGCGTCCCGACGAGACCATGGCGTATGACCTGGCCATGGTGATCGCCAACCGTGACGGTGATGTCGGACAGGCCATACGTGTTCTCGAAAAGGCATATAACCGGTTCCCCGAAGAGGGTCGGTATACGAGTGGTCTTATCGAAGCGCGAATGGCGGCCGGGCTTGGGGATGCCGCACTGGCCCTGCTCGAGCGCACGCTGGAGAAACGACCCGATGATCCCGAGTTGTTGCGCAATCTCTCCTTGTTCGCCTTTCGCATGGAACGTCCCGATCTGGCCGAACAGGCTTTACGCCGGCTTGAACAATTACCCGGGCAGTCGGATGTGGTTCACTTGATCCGCGGACGGGTTGCCCTGCAGGAAGCTAACCTGGGCCGTGCACAAGCCGCCCTCTCCAAGGTAAGTGCGCGCAGTGAGCATTACGCCAATGCCCAAGTGCTCCTCGCTGGTGCCCGTGTCGATCAGGGAGAAGGGGACGCAGCCGTCCGCGGGTTGGAAGCCGCCCTGCTCTCTGACGGGATCGACGAGGCCGATCAACAGCAGTTGATGCTGGCCCTCGCCTCGACGCTGTCGGAAATAGGTCAGTTTGAAGATAGCCTGCAGATCGCTGATCAGGCCCTCGACGCCTGGCCTGATGCCAACGATTTCCGTCTGCAACAATCGATGACGTTGTTTGCCCTCGATGAGTCCGGTTCGGCGATCAGCGTGCTGCGCGAACTCGTAGAGCGAGATCCCGATCATGCCCAGGCGCTCAATGCATTGGGCTACACCCTAGCCGATGAAAATCGCAACCTCGACGAAGCGGAGAACCTGATTGGTCGAGCTTTGCACATCGACCCGGACAACGCGGCATACCTTGACAGCCTGGGGTGGCTGAAATACCGCCAAGGACAGCTCGAGTCATCACTCAAGGCCTTGAAAATTGCTTATCGCCGAGCCCCCAACGCCGAAATCGGTGCGCACCTCGGCGAAGTCCTGTGGGCAGACGGCCAGCGCGACCAGGCACTCGAGATCTGGCAAGAGGCCCTGGAGCTCGATGCCGGTGACAACACCCTGTTAGAGACCCTGCTCAGGTTTGCCCCGGAGCTGATGCCGGCTAACAGTCAACCGTGATCCGACTGGTCCCCTACCTCCCCCAACTGATTTCGTCTCTCTTAATGTCAGTCATCGTGTCTACCGCCCCTCTGCTACGCCTTGCCGCCTTGCTCGCTGTCACCGCCCTTCTCTCCGGCTGTGCCTCTCTACTCGGCACTCAGCCGACCGAGCCGGCCGATCAGGCGCAACTGGCCGCCTGGGAATCACACTCGAAAGCGCTCGAATCGATGACTGACTGGGCGTTCGCCGGGCGGGCGGCGGTGCGATCCGGTGTTACCGGGGGGAGTGTCCAGCTGGAATGGACCCAGGTCGGCACAGTGTCGTCACTCGAGTTGAGTGGTCCTTTTGACACCGGGCGTCTGGCGATGACCGGTACAGAAAGCCAAATGCTCCTGACCGATGGCAAGGGCAATCGCCGTGTTACGGACGACCCCGAAGCCCTACTCAAAGAGCAGACCGGCTGGCACATTCCTCTAGCGACCCTACCCCGCTGGCTCAGGGGTTTGCCAAGTGATTCCCTGTCTGCGCTCTCAACTAGCGACTACCGCCTCGACAATCACGGGCGCCTCACCAATTTCACCGACGAAGGCTGGGAGGTGGAATATGCCCGCTACGAGGATGTGGGGCACCTCACCCTGCCCCACTTTGTCGAGTTGACCCAAAAAGGGATGCGGATCCGCATCGTTGTGGACTCCTGGGATTCCGGGCAGTCACGTTGATGCTCCCCTCGTCCGGCATGGAGCCTGCAACCGCTTCCCGCTGGCTCCGCGCCGGCTGCAAACTCAATCTCTACCTGCACATCAACGCGCGGCGCCTTGATGGCTATCACGAGTTGCAGACTTTCTTCGAGTTGCTGGACTACGGTGACGAACTCCTCGTCGACAGCGACCACGACGATATTCGGGTCGAATGGATCGCCGGAGACGAGCCGATCACGGGACAACCCGCCAACCCCCACGACGACCTGCTCTACCGGGCAGCGGTCCGGTTGCGTGAGCAAGCTCGTGACGATCGACGCGGCGATCTGGCTGTGCCGTGCGGCGCGCATGTCACGCTGAGAAAGCATGCCCCGGTCGGTGGCGGATTGGGTGGCGGTTCCGCCGCGGCCGCCTGCCTGTTGCGGGCGCTTAACCGGGCCTGGGGCCTTGATTACCCCCTCGACACCCTCGCCCGGATCGGCAAGGAGCTCGGCGCGGACGTTCCGGTTTTCGTCCATGGTTTCAGCGCCACGGCACATGGCATCGGTGAGCAATTGCATCCCGGTGTGGCGCATCAAACCAGCGGAACCTATCTGGTGTTGGTGCCCTGCATCTCCTCGCCGACCGCTGGCTTGTTCGCCAACCAGCGACTGGAGCGCAACTTACCCAAGCAACCGGATGCCGAGCTGCTCAAACACTGGCGAGACAAGGGGAAAAACGTATTCGAACCGCTGGTGCTTTTGCAACAGCCGGATTTGGCCAGCCTGCTTGCCGACCTGCAAAGCCAAGCGGGCTTTGCGCGCATGACAGGCTCGGGTGCGTGTCTCTTCGCCCCGGTTACCTCCCAAATCGAGGGCCAGCAAATCGGTGAACGTTTGGTCACTAGGCACGAGATCCTTCGACGGTATTTCGTGTCAACACGGGTCGATCACGCCAGATCAGCGCTTTAGATCGCCAACCAAGCGAAAAGGGGAAAAAAACCGACACGAGCCCTTGGCAAACCCGGATCGCTTGGTTAAGATGCGCACCTCTTTCGAATGGGCCGTCGCCAAGTTGGTTAAGGCACCGGATTTTGATTCCGGCATTCGCAGGTTCGAATCCTGCCGGCCCAGCCAAATAACCGGCGAGACCGATGTCACTAACACGCTCCTTGATGGTCTTCACGGG
>JAWLFB010000114.1:0-4060 GCA_041685825.1 Guyparkeria sp.
ATCAGTCCCTGCTCGGACGGACGGTTAAAGGGCCTGATGCCGTTTATCTTTCGGCTCCCGCCCTGGTCGTTCACTTATCGCAAGGCGTATGCCGGCGCACTGTTCGACGTCGAAGAGGATCTTCGGCTCTGGAGCGAAGTCGAACTCCGCCGGTTTCGCGAGGGCGTACCGAACCGGGCTGACGAGGGTAGCCGCTATCTCAAGATCGCGGTCTACCACGGCAGCTCCTCGGACCCTCACCACGAAGGCTGCGCCGCGCATGGCAGCGACGAGCGCAAGGCAGCCGAGGCCGCACTGGATCGGTTGCAGGCCTTTCGCCAGGCAGTGGAGAACACTTACTGCTGCGGTGCCAGCACGGACATCCTGCTGGTCGGTGTCGACACGGACACGGACGCCATTCGCGTCCACATCCCCGACGCCAACGGCGATGTCAGCGTGCATCGATACATCGACAACGCCTACTTGTACCAGGAGACGTTGAACCTCGAGCGTGATGCGGCCCATCTGGCCATTTACGATGCCATCCGCTCGGTCAACGAAACCGATGACTGGGGGCGTACGACCGGGGGCGAGCCGCATGACGGCATGCGCCGCTTCGTGGCCAACCTGCTGATAAACAACCTGTCACAGATCGATTATGTGACGGAGCGGCATCAAGGGCGCTACCCGGCCGAGATCATCGGCCACGCCGAGCGCTACATCAGCGTCGGCGATGGCTTCGAGGAGGTGCAGATGCGCAATCTGGCGTATTTCGCGCACCTCCACACGGTGGAAGAGAACACGAACGACCTGGACGTCGGGATCAAGATTTTCCGCAAGCTCAACGTGAGCCATGGACTGCCTATCCCGATCGCCATCCACTTCCGTTACGACGGTCGTGTTCCGGGTGGACGCGAACGGGCCGTGGCCCGTACACAGCGAGTATGCAATGCAATCCGCGGGCGTCACTCGGAGCTGGATGAACAGGACATGCTGTATTTCCAGCTGACCGTACAGGACCGCCCGTCGGGCAGCGAAATTGAAGAGGTTTCTCAGGCATGAAGATCATGCGGGTCGAAAAGACCTTGGTCTCGACCAATCGGATCGGCGAGCTGGGCCACCGCCCGCTCCTGGTCGTGACCGACAAGCCGGGTGGCACGCCGCAGGTAGCCGTGGACGCGATCGGCTGCATCCCGGGTGACTGGGTGATCTGCGTCGGTTCCTCGGCGGCTCGGGAAGCGGCCGGTAGCAAGTCCTACCCGTCCGACCTGACCATCGTCGGGATCATCGACCAGTGGTCCGCTGAGTGACATGGAGATCATGCAGGTACGTTCCGACCTGGTTGCCACGCGGCGCGTGCCCGGGTTGAAACATGTTTCCTTGAGGGTGCTGGTCGACCAGTCCGGCAGCCTCAACGTCGCGGCCGACCCGGTCGGGGCACCAGAGGGTAAGTGGGTCGTCACCGTCAGCGGTTCAGCCGCGCGGTTGGCGCTCCCGGATCCCACGATCCAGACGGATCTGACAATTGTCGGCATCATCGATCACTGGGATCCTTGCTGACATTCGGTTTTCTGTTTTAACAAGTCGTTCGAGAGGAGAGACAAGATGGCTGATGTATCCGGTATCGCACTGGGAATGATTGAAACGCGCGGTCTCGTACCGGCTATCGAGGCGGCTGACGCCATGACCAAGGCTGCCGAGGTTCGCCTGGTTGGTCGTCAATTCGTCGGTGGTGGTTACGTGACCGTTCTGGTCCGTGGTGAGACCGGTGCGGTCAACGCTGCCGTTCGCGCTGGTGCCGATGCGTGTGAGCGTGTTGGTGATGGTCTGGTTGCTGCGCACATCATCGCGCGTGTCCATTCCGAAGTAGAAAACATCCTGCCGAAAGCCCCGGAAGCCTAAGGCGGATTTACGTAATGTCGGCGTCCTGACGTCGCCGACTGATTCAACTACAGCTTGGGAGTAACTCAAATGGCTGATGTATCCGGTATCGCACTGGGAATGATTGAAACGCGCGGCCTGGTGCCGGCAATCGAAGCGGCTGACGCCATGACCAAGGCTGCCGAGGTTCGCCTGGTTGGTCGTCAGTTTG
This sequence comes from Guyparkeria sp., assembly GCA_041685825.1. Classification (GTDB taxonomy): domain Bacteria; phylum Pseudomonadota; class Gammaproteobacteria; order Halothiobacillales; family Halothiobacillaceae; genus Guyparkeria. Next base: position 2,072 of record JAWLFB010000114.1, read on the forward strand.
TCGGCGGTGGTTACGTGACCGTTCTGGTCCGTGGTGAGACCGGCGCGGTCAACGCTGCCGTTCGCGCTGGCGCTGATGCCTGTGAGCGTGTTGGTGACGGCCTGGTGGCTGCGCACATCATCGCTCGCGTACACGGCGAGGTAGAGAACATTCTGCCGAAAACCCCGGACGCCTAATTCCGGGTACCTTGAGCAGGCTCCTGTGGTCGTGTCCCCGTGGCACGACCCTGTCTGCCAACCAGATTCTTTTTCAGGAGCCGTTCAGACATGAGTGCTGACGGCTCTTGTTGGATTGACTGACCCGAGGGTTCACCACATGGCTGATACCGGTATTGCACTGGGCATGATCGAAACGCGCGGTCTGGTCCCTGCCATCGAGGCAGCGGATGCGATGACCAAGTCCGCGGAAGTGCGGCTGGTCGGCCGCTCGTTCGTCGGTGGCGGGTATGTCACCGTCCTCGTGCGCGGCGAGACCGGTGCCGTGAATGCGGCTGTCCGTGCCGGCGCCGATGCCTGTGAGCGTGTCGGCGATGGCCTGGTGGCCGCCCACATCATTGCCCGCGTGCATGGTGAGGTCGAGTCGATCCTGCCGGAGGACGCCGCCCACTGCGAATCCTCCTGGTGCGTCCCGTCCATGGACGCGTAGACGTGGCTGATCCTATGAAGTGAGGGGTTGACCATGATCATGCGGTCGAATTCGCGTGTGATCGGGCTGCTAGGACGCGCCCTGGAACTGGAAATGGAATCCGCCCAGCAGCATGCCACTCGTGCCACATTGGCAGCGCTCTGGGGCCAGAAGTCGCTGGCAGAACAACTCTACAGCTTGTCGGACGAGGAAATGGGGCACGCCGACCTCGTTACCCGGCAGATGCTGCTGTTGGGGTTCGCCCCGCCGGCGCTCTCCCTCGCCCCGGTCCGGCCTGGCCGAGACCCGGAGGAACTTCTGACCCTCTGTCGGGCCAAGGAGTGGGAGACCGTGCGGTTTTACGAGGATGCCTCCAACTGGTTCCGGCGTTTCCAGCCGGACGAGACTGGCGCCCTCTTCGCCCAGCTCTTCAACGAGGAGCTGGGCCACGTCCGTCAGCTCGGCGGTTAGGCAACACGAGTTCCCCAGGGAGAACGCACATGGTTGAGACGACCGACATCAAGGTGGACGGCTGGCAAACCCAGAAGCGCCCCCCCATGCTGATCCGCAAGTTCGAGTTCGAGGACTATTCGCAGACGCGTGATTTCCTCGATCGCCTCGCCGAGGTGTCCGAGGAAATGGGCTACCACCCCAGCCTGCAATTCGACCGCACCAAGGTCAGCGTCAATGTCTCCCCGCTCGAGGAGACGCTCGGCGATCTCGAGGTGCGCTTTGCCAAGCAGGCCACCGAACTGGCCGAGAAGACCCAGACGGGTTGATCTGGCAGGCTGACCCCATCAAGGAGGGTGACACCATGGCCGCACACGTCATCGCACTGGCCAACCTCAAGGGCGGCTGTGGCAAAACCACACTGTCGATCAACCTGGCCTCCGGGCTCGCCCGGCGAGCCGAGGTAGGCCTGATCGACGCCGACCCCCAGGGCGCCCTGCGCCACTGGTCGGGTTGGGGCGAGGCAAAGTCAGGTTTGCCCCGCCTGTTTGACGAGCACGACGATGCCCACGCCAACCTTGCGGCGGCACGGCAGCATTGCGATTACGTGATCGTCGACTGCCCGCCCTCGCTGGATATGAACGTGACCATCGAGTTGTTGCTTCACAGCCACCAGGTCCTGATCCCCGTTCTGCCCTCGCCGCTCGACCTCTGGGCTAGTGCCGATACCGTCCAGGCCGTCAACCGGGCGCGCGAGAGCGGCAACCAATCCCTTTTCGCGGCTCTGTTGCTCAACCAGACCGAACCGCGTAGTGCCATGACCCGCGCCATGCAGAATGCCGTGGCGGGACTTGGCTTGCCCGTCCTCCCGGCGGCCGTCCGCCGTCGGGCCGCCTATCGAACGGCGGTCGTGGA
>JAWLFB010000115.1:0-4055 GCA_041685825.1 Guyparkeria sp.
CGTAGTCGTGGTCAGGATCGCTGCCCTCGATCACCGGCTTGATGGCGAGATCGTGCTTGGTGGCGAACTCCCAGTCGCGATCATCGTGTGCCGGGACGGACATCACCGCCCCGGTGCCGTATTCCATCAGCACGAAATTGGCCACCCAGACCGGCACCGTCTCGCCGGTCAGTGGATGGGTGGCGGTCACGCCCAGCGGCAGACCCTTCTTCTCCATGGTCGCCATGTCGGCCTCGGCGACCTTGGTGTGGCGGCACTCCTCACGAAAGTCGGCCACCTTCGAGTCCGTCTCGGCGGCGGCCACGGCCAGCGGGTGGTCGGCGGCCACGGCGAGGTATGTCACGCCGTACAGCGTGTCCGGGCGAGTGGTGAAGACGGTCAGCGGCTCGCCGTTCTCGACGGCGAAGTCCAGTTGCACCCCGCGCGACCGGCCGATCCAGTTGGCCTGCATGGTGCGCACCTGCTCGGGCCACTGGTCCAGTTTTTCCAGATCCTCGAGTAGCTGGTCGGCATAGTCGGTGATACGGATGAACCATTGCGGGATCTCGCGGCGCTCGACCGGCGCGCCCGACCGCCAGCCGCACCCGTCGATGACCTGCTCGTTGGCCAGCACCGTCTGGTCGACCGGGTCCCAGTTGACCACCGCGGTCTTCTTGTAGGCGAGCCCCTTCTTCACCAGGCGGGTGAACAGCCATTGCTCCCAGCGGTAGTAGTCCGGGTCGCAGGTGGCCAGCTCGCGGTTCCAGTCGTAGGCAAAGCCCAGACGCTGGAGCTGACCGCGCATGTAGTCGATGTTCTCGAAGGTCCAACGCGCCGGGGCCGCCTTGTTCTTGAGCGCCGCGTTCTCCGCCGGCAGTCCGAAGGCGTCCCAGCCCATCGGCTGGAGCACGTTCTTACCCAGCATGCGCTGGTAGCGGCTGATGACGTCGCCAATGGTGTAGTTGCGCACGTGCCCCATGTGCAGTCGGCCGGAAGGGTACGGGAACATCGACAGGCAGTAGAACTTCTCGCGGGTGGGATCCTCGCGGACATGAAACGCCTGCGTCTTTTCCCAGAAGCTTTGCGCCTCGTCCTCGATCTTCGCGGGGTTGTATTGCTCGTGCATGAACTGAGGGGTCTACCTTGAGTGCGTTTTGACTGCCTGACTGGCAAGAAGGCCTGTGATCGGCCACGATGAAAGGCGACTAGAATACCGAAAGGAGCCACCCCCTGCACGACTCGGCAAGCAGGTTGCCAACCCGGGAGTGGCCCATCCAGCCGGCAAGACGGAGACCAGAGCGAATGACCGACAACCAACACGAGCACAGCGAGACCTTTGACGCCCTGCGACACGGCTACTACCAATTGCTCGAACGGATTTATGCCCGACTGCTCGACGAAACCGAAAACCGTCCCGCCAACCGGGAGCGCATCGCCCAGCTGGCCGAGGAGGAAGCGGCCGGGCTCGATACGCCCGATTTCCGCCACGAGATCGTCGAGGCGGTCAAGGACGACCTGGAACACACCCGCGAAAGCCTCGCCTCGGAGGGGGAGAGCATCCGCGACACCCTGCGTGACTGGGCCGGTGACATCGGCGCCAAGTTGCTGTCGATCGCCGACCACACCGACGTGACCCTGGAACAGATCCGAAACGAGGCCGAGCGCACCCGACCGCGCGAGTGGGTCACCGGCCACGCGACCAGCCCCAAGCGGCTCAAGTGCGTCGATTGCGGGGCCATCCTGCACCACGACACCTTCGGCCCCCTCCCCGCCTGCCCCGAGTGCGGCGGTCACTCCTTCCGCCGTGCCTGAACCGATCGAGGAAGCCCGTTCTGCCACGTCTGTACCGGGACAGGACACCCCACCCCAACGCCTTGCAGGTGGCAACGCTGGCACGCACCCTCCCATCAGCCATCGGGGGCCATGTTCTCCGGATGCGCGAGAGCGGGACCGTCGAGCTCGACAGCAGGGATTTCGAGCCGCCGTTTGTCCGGCACCGCAGGTGAGAGAGCCGCGGCCACGTCGGCGGTCACGTCCTTTGAACCGACTAGAAGTGGTACTCGGCAGATAGGCCGACCGTGTTGATCTGCAACCCGTTGGACTGAGGCAGTTCCTTGGCCTCGTGATGGGAAAGCCCGAGCCGAATGTCCAGCGGCCCGAACCGTCGACCGGCTTGCAGCGCGACGCTGCGGCGAAACTCCATCGCATGGTGGGACACGCGGCGGCCGTCGGCTGCCACCTCGAACGCTCGACGGCCTGCCAGCCCCAGGGTGCCGTGCCAGGAACCGCGTCGCACGCCGATCTTCAGGTAGGGAGCGAGGTAGTAATCCCGGGCGTTAGCGATGTAGACGCTTTTGCCGTCATTATCGAGACGCTGGTAGCCGGCTCCGACGGCGATGCTCAGTCGCATGCCTTCGAGCGGAATCCCCCGGATGATGCCGGCCTTGATCTGCGACACCGAGAAATCGTCGTAATCGCTGTAGTGGTAGCCGGCCTTGACCGCCGTGTTCGGGACCAGGCCTCGGTACAGGAACGTGGTGCCGTAAACCTGCCCCCCATCGGTCGGCGCGAGATTGTCGTCGATCACCAGGTAGCTCAGTCCCCAGTCGATATCGGGTGTCAGGCTGAAACCGACATCGGCGTGGTACTTCTCGACTCGCAGATCCCGCGGAGCAAACCGGTCGATCGACGCCCGCTGGTAGCCGCCGCCGAGACGCCAGCGGTCGAACGACCGGTCAATGAGCAGGCTGCCCTCCCGCGCACTACTCTTCTCGGCCGAGCCGTTGTAGTTCTTGTACAGGCTGCCCACCTGCACGCCGAACTCGCCGCTGCCAAAAGCCAGCGGCGAGAGCAGGAAAAGGGAGAAGAACAGGAGATGTCCTGACCGTTTCTTCATCATGGCTTCTCCGCGATGGATACCGGCAGGACGATCTCTGCCATAGCGGGGATGGCGCTCTGGGCGCGCTACTCGCCACGGCATTCTAATAATTACTATTTATTGTTACAAGATAACGCTTATCGACTAGCTCGTTTGGGTTCTGGGAACGGTTCACGTTGGGCGACCGAGAAACGGCGCCACCATCGAAGTGCCACAAACCGGCCCGACTCTTGCCAGCTCATAATAATCAAGCTTACGCGCCCTTGAAGCCCCTTCAGCATTGCTGCACCGAGCCGTTAGCGGACAGACTGGCCTGAGCACTGCCATGGGCACGTCAGCGTCGGTTGAAAAGGCGCGGATTCGCATCAAGAAACGCCGCGATCCACTGCTCAAGGAACGATTTACCTGCAGCCACCCTGAGATAGCCGTACCCCAGCACGGCAATCACCGCAGCCCCGACCGTATCGACCACGAGGTCCAGCATCGTATCCGTCAACCCCGACGGGTCACCGAGCATCGGTTTCTGCATGTTGGTGCCCGCGAACTGGTCCATGGTGAATTCGAATATTTCCCAGAGCGCACCCACTCCGACGGCGAACATGAAGGCGAAAAACGCCACGAACCCTGGGGTCATGTGAAACTGGAGATTCTTCTTCTCGTTGAGGATGTAGACCAGCAGGAAACCGAAGATCCCGAGCAGGAATCCGGAAACCGTGTGCAGCACCAAGTCCCACCACCAGAAACGGGTGTAGTAGCCCTGCACCTCGCCGAGAAACAACGAGGCGAAGATGAACCCCGTGGCCAGTAGCTTGAATTCCGAGGGGATGAATACCTCGAAGCGCTTGAACATCAATACCGGCGCCACGGTCAGCAGCAGGATGAGCACCGTCATGGCAGCGATCAGCCAAAAGCCTTCCCAGAGGGCGAAGGCCAGTTCGACCAGCATGATTACCTGAATGACCAGGGTGACGCGTTGGTGGATTCGTCTTTGCTGCATAGGCCCCTTGGGCTTGGCCGGTATTGCCAATGAGTTTGACCGGGCGATTCGCCCCATCGTTACTCAGCATCAGGCGTCGTCACATTTGGAGTGGGACCCATTCCCGGTTAAAGAAGGTCCACGCGCCCCCCCCCAAATGGCAATCGAAAACCGGTGACCTGTGGGAACGGCTAGGCGGGAAACGGACACGCCCTGGCTCAC
>JAWLFB010000116.1:0-3953 GCA_041685825.1 Guyparkeria sp.
AAGAAGTCGCAAGGCAAGTCCCGCGGCAAGCACGACCACAAGCAATCCCAGAAGCAATCCAAGGAGTCGCGCGCCTCATGAGCCAGACCGTCATCAACCCGACCACGGGCAAGCAATTGCACGAATTTCCGGTGATGGACCCGGCCCAGCGCGACACCGTCCTCGAGCGCAGCGAGGCGGCCTACCGCGAATGGCGCAAGACGAGCTTTGCCGAGCGCGCCGACCTGCTGCGGCGCGTGGCACAGGTGATGCGCGATGACCGCGAGCGCCTGGCCCTCTTGATGACCGACGAAATGGGCAAGCCCATTCGCGAGGCGCGCGGGGAGGTGGACAAGGCCGCCTGGTGCGCCGAGCATTACGCCGATCATGCCGAGGGCTATCTCGCCAGCGAGATGCTCGGTTCGGATGCCACGGTCAGTTACGTCCAGTACCTGCCGATCGGCACCGTGCTGGGCATCCTGCCGTGGAACGCACCGTTCTGGCTGGCCTTCCGTTTCGCCGCCCCGGCGCTGATGGCCGGCAACACCTGCGTGATGAAGCACGATGCCCACGTGCCGGCCTGTGCGGCGGGCATCGCCGAGTCATTCGAGAAGGCCGGCGTCCCGCAGGGCGTGTTCCAGAACCTGCCGCTGGAAACCGACGATATCCAGGGCGCGATCGAGACCGAGTGCGTGCGCGCCGTCTCGTTCACCGGTTCCGACCGCGCCGGCGCGATCGTCGCGGCCACCGCCGCGCGGCAGATCAAGCCCGCCGTGCTGGAGCTGGGCGGTTCCGACCCGGTGATCGTGTTGGCGGACGCGGATCTCGAGGCCGCCGCCGACACCGTGGTGCTCTCGCGGATCATCAACGCCGGGCAGTCCTGCATCGCGGCCAAGCGCATCATTATCGAGGAGTCGATCTACGAGCGCTTCCTCGAGATGATGAAAGTCCGCCTCGAGAAACTGAAGATGGGCGACCCGCGCGAGGAATCCACCGACGTCGGGCCCATTGCCCGCGACGACCTGCGCGAGGGGCTGCATCGCCAGGTGCAGGCCAGCATCGAAGCCGGGGCGCGCTGCCTAATGGGCGGCGAGATGCCCGAAGGGGACGGCTTCTTCTATCCGGTCACTTTCTTGGCCGACGTTGACGACTCGATGGTCGCCTTCTGCGAGGAGACCTTCGGCCCGATCGCCGTGGCCATGTCCGCACGCGACGCCGACCACGCCCTCGAGATCGCAAACAGCACCCAGTACGGCCTGGGTGCGGCCGTCTGGACCGGCGACACCGCCAAGGCCATCAACATGGCCCGCGACATCGAGACCGGCCAGGTCGCCATCAACGGCATCGTCAAGACAGACCCGCGCCTGCCCAGTGGCGGGGTCAAGCGCTCCGGCTACGGCCGCGAACTCGGCCCGCATGGCATCAAGATGTTCGTCAATGCCCAGCAGGTCTGGGTGGGGCCGAAACAGGGCTAGCGCGAGCCCTGGTTATCGAGCAGTCGGGGTGTGGCCTGCGCGGCAGGGTGCGCATGAGCCTTTTGCCTCGATAAAGAGCCCGCTCGCCGACAGTGAGCGGGCTCTGGCTTTGGAGTGAAGGAAAGGGATTGCCATTAGGGTGGCAGTGATATCACCAAATTATTAGTTGATATTACTTTGATATTTCGTTGACCCTGCCCATCGGGCGAGCCAAACTATTACCCAAGTATCAAAGTGTCACAAGTTGATATTTGGCCATGAAAAAGCCCCTCTCTCCTCCCGATGTCTCGTTGGTCCTGGGTCGCCTCTCGGCAAACGAGATAATCCACGCCATGCAATCGCAGGAAAGCTCCTTGGTGGGAGGGCGGTATCTCCACTGGGATGAGCTGCGTCATCGTGAGCCTCCAGAGGGAGTGGATCACGAGACATGGTGGGCGGTTTTGCGTACGGCCCGCCAGGGGCAGTTGAGATCACTCCCGTTGATGGATTCGAACGGCGCGCCCCTTCAGTTCTCCGTGCCCGAACCCGTGTTGCGTCACCTGAGCCCGATCGACAAGGGCGCCGCGGGTGAGATTCTGTTCCCGAAACAGGTGGTCAACAGCAGTGACCGGGACCGCTACATCGTCAATTCCCTGATCGAGGAGGCCATTACCTCCAGCCAGCTGGAGGGGGCTTGCACGACTCGAGTGGTTGCCGAGGAGATGTTGCGTGAGGGCCGCGATCCGACGGGTCGGGATGAGCTCATGATCTTCAACAACTACCGCGCGATGGAGTGGGTCAGGGAGCACAAGAAGGCTTCCCTCACGCCCGATTTGCTGCTCGAACTTCACCGGCTCGTGACCGAGGGCACGCTGGAAAACCCCGAAGACGCGGGGAGTTTGAGAGAGCGGGACGATGTTCGCGTCGTCGATCACCGGGACCAGACCATCCTGCATCAGCCCCCACCGGCCTCCGATCTTCCCGAGCGACTCGAACGGCTCTGTGCATTTGCCAACGGCACGGAAGCGGACGAGCCATTCGTCCCCCCGGTGCTCCGTGCGATCCTGCTGCATTTCATGGTCGGTTATGACCACCCGTTCGTGGATGGCAATGGTCGAACGGCTAGGGCCCTGTTCTACTGGAGCATGGCGCGACAGGGCTACTGGCTCATGGAGTACCTTTCGATATCTCACGTCATCAAGCGGGCCCCGTCGCAATACGCGCGCGCATTTCTGTACTGCGAGACGGACCGCAACGACACGACCTATTTCATCCTGCATCAGCTCCGGGTCATCCGGGAGGCGATCGAGTCACTTCACGACTACCTGGCCAGGAAGATTAGCGAGCAGAAGGACACGGAGCAGCTCCTGCGTCGCTCGCGGGCCTTCCGGGGGCAGTTGAATCACCGCCAGCTCGCCTTGCTCTCGCATGCCCTAAAGCACCCGGGATACGACTACCTGATCGAGGGCCACCAGCGATCTCACGACGTGTCCTACGCCACAGCGCGATCCGACCTGCTCAAGCTGGCCGAGGCCGGGTTGCTGGAGAAGACCAAGCGCGGACGCGCTTGGGTGTTTATTGTTGCGGAAGACCTCCCTCAGCGTATTGAGGCGTCGGCTTAGCAGATATTTCATAGCTGTCAGCCCGGAGCGTCACTCTGACTCGCTCGCCAATTCCGTGCTCACACTGCGGAACTGCTCCAGTGCCGCTTCCAGGTTCTCGACGATTTCAGTGGCCAGCACGTCGGGGGCGGGGAGGCTGTCGAGGGTTCTGCCCCACCAGAGCTCGGGATGACGTCGCCGGCGCAAGGATTGGCGGCGATCCACTCGATGAACGCCATGCGTTCGTCTTCGGGCCAGATTTCCCCGGCGTACTTCTGGAAGATGGGTATTTCGGCCACCGTGTGCAAAATAAAAACATACGCCATTGGCGTATATCAAGATATCAAGCAACTCGGCGGATTGGCCTCGGAATTGGTGGAATGTCGTCGGCTCGCTTGCACCGTATCAATGTGATTCCTATTCTGAGTCAATGCCGTTCTCGGCGTGCAACAAGACCGCCGGGGGCCACATTTCTCGATGCGAGTCCGGCGGGGGTGACATGCAATTCCCTTCGAGCATGAGGTTCGCGCTGTTCGGCGCCGGCCTGATCGCGATCACCTACGGTCTGGCGCGCTTCGCCTTCGGCCTGTTCGTGCCGCCGATCCGCGCCGATCTGGGGCTGACCCCGGAGGTGATCGGCATCATCGGCGCGCTGCCGCTCATCAGTTTCATACTGGCCTCGCTGGTCGCGCCGTTCCTTTCGGTTCGGTTGGGGGCCCGCTATACCGCGATGCTCTCGGGCACGCTCGCGGCCAGTGGGCTGCTGGTGATCAGCCAGTCCCCCGACGCGGTGTCGCTCGGCGTGGGGGTGTTCGCCTGTGGTATCTCCACCGGCCTGATGATGCCGGCGCTCTCCGGCGCCATGCAGGCGGTGGTGGAGCGCTCGATGCACGGCCGGGTGAGTTCGATCATGAACGCG
>JAWLFB010000117.1:0-3925 GCA_041685825.1 Guyparkeria sp.
GCGCCGGCTGTCGCGCCCTCGCCCAATCGCATCTCCGTCGCAAACTCCATCGGCTCCCAGAGGGTTTCCTGTTGGCCGAGAGCAAGGAGGCCTTCTTCGCCACCAGTTGCGCGAAGATACGACTCCCCGTCCGAATCGATCGTCAAACCACGTTCATCGCCACGCTCCAGACGCCATACGTCCATTGGGGTGGCTGTCTCGTGGCCCTCGTAGTCTTGCACCCGGACCTGACGGTCATCAAAGTCGACCCCCAGCACCTTGGTGCTCTGAGGAAAATCTTCCCCGGCGACACGCTCCCACGCGCCATCGTTACGCCGGGATTCGAGGTGCAACGGCTGATCGAGTGGGATGCCGGACGAGCTTTCCACTTCAAACCGCAGGCGAAACGGGCTGTCCGCGGTGATCGTGACGTCCTCGTCGGTCGCACCCGCCCAACCTGAAGCCGCATTCAGGCCCGCGGTGTTGTCGGCGCGCACGCGATAAGCAGTCTGCTGATAAGCGGCCTCATTGGAAGCAGCCCCATCCCGCCCATCGCTATCGCAGCCGGTCATCAGGGCAAGCAGCCCGGCAACGGCCAAGGGAACAGCGAGACGAGCCGGCAAGCGAGCGGTTCGGAGAGAGAGGCGGACAGAAGCGGGTTTTGTCTTTTGCATGGAAATAAAATTTGATGAGGGATCGGCCGCCGGAGCCCGATCACGCTGATAGTGAACAAGCGAATGGGCCCGCCGGACGGCGGGCCCATTCGATGGCGGAGCGGTTCAGCCCGCGAGATCGAAGCGATGCGAGAAACGCGCGTCAGCGTCGGTGTCGTCGCCGGCACGGTAGGTCTCGACCAGCACCTCGCCGTCGGTCATGACGCTGACCACGTGGAAGTAGGGTGTGTGGCGCGTCTTGTCCGGCACCTTGGTGCGTTCGAGTGCCGGCACGTGGATGTGCTGGACGCCATCGACCTCGCGGAAGGCATTGATGCGTTCGATATCGACGTGCAGATCACCGGAGAAAACCGCGACCAGGTTGTCCTTTGCCAGCACGTTGTCGAAATCCGGATGGCTGATCCCCTTGTCACCGCCCTCGGGAATCACGCCCACCGGCGTGCCGTGCGTGAACAGGAATACCGGCTTGGGCGCCAGCTCCTCGATGCGGTCTTCGACCCAGTCGACCCCCTCGGCGGTGAAGTCGCGGCCGTTCCGGTCGGGCGTGGCGAACACCAGGGCCACCTCGTCGCGCTCGACGACGTAGCTGGGCGAGTCGATGCTCGGCTGATCGACGCTCCAGCGATTGGCGTACTGAAGGAAACGGCGCTCGGTCGAGCCGAACTCCTCGTTGCCCATGATCGGGTAGAAGGGACGCTCGAGATTACCCAGCACGGCGGTCACCGCGTCGTACTGGACCATGGTGCCCTTGTGCGGGATGTCGCCGATACCACCGACGAAATCGACTTGCCCGGCCTCGGCCAGCCGGTTGATGTGATCGACCGTCTTCGCCACGCCGGGGAACTGGGCGTAGGGCTTGGGCTCGGCATCGCCGATGATGGCGAAGCGCAGGGCGAGGTCGGTGCCATTCGCCCGTGTGGTTCGGGCGATCGGTTGCGGCAAGTTGCCCGGCAGGCGCATGGCCGCCGACATGACGTCGAACACGGCGGTGTTGTCGACGTACGCGCCATCCCATGCATAGGGCTTCCCGTGGCCCCACAGCCGTGCCGCGAAGTCGTCATGACGGGTAACGGCACGGAAGGCCTCGGCCCCATGACCGAGCGCCCATAGCGGCACGAGCTCGTTGGTGTGGTTGCCGGAAGCGAACTGGTAGCCCGGCAGGTTGCCCTCGCCGCGGTCCTGGACCGCGCGGAAGAGCTCGAAACGGTCCTCGGTGGGATCGAACCGGGCCGACTCGACCGCCGCCTCGTCATCCAGCGACACGGCCACCGGGCCACCCTCGCCGTTGATGTAGGTCCCCTCGCCCCAGATGCCGCCGGTCTCGTGGTCAGCGGTTACGATCAACAGGGTCTCGTCCCAGGAACTGTGCGTCTCGACCCAGTCGATCACCGCCTCGACAGCGGCGTTGAAGGCCTGCTGCTCTTCGATGAAGCGCGGCATGTCGTTGGCGTGACCCATCCAGTCGACCGCACCGCCCTCGACCATCAGGAACAGACCGTCTTCCTCGCGCGACAGCACCTGCAGGGCCCCTGTTGCCATGGTGGACAGCTCGGGAACGTTGGGAACGAAGGCCATACCCGAAGGGGTGTTGGGATCGGCCGGCTGCGCCTCACGGCGGGCCTGCGCGGTGCGGTGGGTCTGTAAGATGCCGACCAGCTTCTCCGGCACGTCGCGCCCTGAGGCCAGCGCCTCGAAGTCCTCGCGGGCGTCGATGAAGGCGTAATCGTTGTGTCGACCGGAGGTCAGCGCATCCCAGGTCTGGCGACCACCGACGAAGCGAAAGCGCTCGTCGTCCATCGCCTCGACGCGACGCCCATCGGTATCGAACGCCGGGTGCCCGGCCCCCATCAGCACATCGACGCGCCCGTCGACCATCTCGTTGAATATCTCAGCGTAGTTATCGCGCGAGAGGTTGTTCGACCAGGCCGAGGCCGGGGTGGCATGCGACGCCATGACGCTGCTGACAATACCCACTGCCCGGCCGCTCTCATTGGCCAGTTTTCCCACGGGCGTGAAGGCCGCCTCACCGCGCCAGTCGACGTTGATGCGCCCATTACGGGTCTTCTTGCCGGCGTGCAATGCCGTGCCGGCGGCAGCCGAGTCGGTGTAAGTAGTGTAGGAGCGGCCCACCGGGGCGAAGTCGTTCTCGAATGTCGCCTCGAAACGATGCCAGCGGGTCGCCGGATCATAGGCCTGCGCCACGGCAGCGTCCGCCGTCTCCTGCTTGCCGAGCAATTCACCCGAGGCGTCAACCGGATTGAGCGCCCAGGTGGACTGGCCTACCAGCACCGGGCGCGTCCCGTCGGGGCGGACCACCTGGTAGGGGCGTAATCCGGCCTCGCCGTCGTAGAAGTCGGCCGCCATCCAGCCGTTGAAGCCAATGCCGTCGGCGATCATCAGGATCACGTTCTTGGCCGGCTGAGTTTCGGCGATCGCCGGCGAAACCAGTGATACCGACAGGCCGACGGCGATTAGCAGCTTGCGTGCAGGAGAGATGAGAGACATCGGTCGACACCCGTCTGAAATGAGAGGGGCATTGGACCGTGACAATCTTTCGCCTTGATAACAGCTTGATGACCTGAAATGTCATCAGCGGCACAACGAAACATCGACAAAATCGAGTAGGAGGGAAAGTCACCTGCCGCGTCCTCTCACACCACCGGGCGTAAGGTTCCGCACCACGGCGGTTCACGCAAGACATTGGAGTCGATGGTACTGGGCCATCAGCGACACCAGGCCGACCCGAGCAAAACGCTTGGCGGTCAGGGCGTGAATGTGGTTCGACGCGCCGGCGTTCCACCAAGGGCCTCGCCCGAAAGCTTCCTTCAGATTCCACCTCGCAGTGGACACCCTTGCCGTTCGGCTAGTGGTTCCCCTTGCCGGGCCCACAGGACAGTTTCACCCCCAAGTCATCCGGCCAGCACCACCTGGACCGGAACAGCGCCCATCAAGGTGCTACGCGCCATGCCTAGCGCACAACAAAAAGGCCCGATGCAATTTCATGCATCGGGCCTTCCTGCTGATATGGCGTCCCCAAGGGGATTCGAACCCCTGTTACCGCCGTGAAAGGGCGGTGTCCTAGGCCTCTAGACGATGGGGACCTGATTGGCGCGCCCGGGAAGATTCGAACTCCCGACCTTCTGGTTCGTAGCCAGACGCTCTATCCAACTGAGCTACGGGCGCTTTGGCTCCCCGAGCTGGACTCGAACCAGCGACCCAGTGATTAACAGTCACTTGCTCTACCAACTGAGCTATCGGGGAATACGTCTCTC
>JAWLFB010000005.1:0-4473 GCA_041685825.1 Guyparkeria sp.
GGCACGCCGGACAAGAGCAATGCGTAGTAAGGCAAGGCTCGCTCGGGATCGGTTCCATAGAGTATGGCGCACCGCACACGCCGGCCGATGGTAGGCACGGTCTCGCCATTCATCGCCTCGAGGCTGACCAAGGGCACTCGCTGTCCACGCCAGTTGACGATGGTGGCCTCGTTTCGTCCCAGACGAATACTGCCCTCGGGTAGGGAAACGTCGGTGATCTCGGCGATCAGCGCGTAGGGGATCAGCAGATCGAGGTCGGTCAGCTGCGTAGGGAGTCGCACGGCGCGGATCGGGGCCTCGCCGGCTTGCGATTGCTCTTGCTGTGCCATAGCTGCTCGCTGTCCTTCAGTCGGCATGCTCGTTGCCTTCGTCGTCACCGGCCACCGCGCTTGCCGGCAGCAGGCGCGTGATGGTCTCGATCAGATCGAGTTCCGTGTAGGGCTTGCCCAGATAGGCGGAAACGCCCAACGCCTCGGCACGCGCGCGATGCTTCTGGCCGGTGCGTGACGAGATCATGATCACCGGCGTGTCGGCCGCCGATCGATCGTTGCGAATCGCACCCAGCAACTCGAAACCATCCATGCGGGGCATCTCGATATCGGTGAGCACCAGATCCGGCAGGCTGTCCTGCAGGAGGCCGAGCGCCTCGACCCCATCGCGCGCCAGGACGACATCGTAGTTGTTGCGCTCCAACGTGCGGGCGGTGACCTTGCGCACGGTGAGCGAATCGTCCACCACCAGCACCGACGGACGGGCGCGGGCGGGCTTGAGGCCTGCCTGCGTGCCTAGGCGGCGCTGGTAATCGCGCCGCTGGAACTGCTGGACCAGCTCGAACAATTCCAGCACCAAGATCACGTCACCATCGTCGGCGATCGTGGCCCCCGACATGCCCGGAATACGCCCAAGCTGTGAGCCCATCGACTTGACGAACAGCTGAATGCCTCCGAGCTGATGGTCGACATGCAGTGCGAAACGACGCTCGCCAAGCTTGAACAGCATGATCGGACGGATGGCCGCCACGTCCTGTGCCGTCTCGGCCGGCGGCTGCCCCCAGAGGAGTTCGCCAAGGTAATACAGCGGGTATTGCTCGCCGTCGTGCTCGATCTGCGGCTTTTCCTCGCGATAGTGCTCGGCGAGCGCGACGCCGGTCATGCGGGTAACCGCGACCACACCCTTGTAGGGAATGGCGTATCGATCGTCCCCGCTGGCAATCAGGATGCCGCGAGTCATCGCCTGAGTCAGCGGCAGGTTGAGCCGGATTTCCGTATATCGTCCCTGCTCGGAATCCACGTCGACGAAGCCGCCGAGCTCACGTGTGGCGCTGGCGACCACGTCCATCCCCACCCCGCGACCGGCCACCTGAGACAGGTTACCGGCAGTCGAGAAGCCCGGCAGGAAGATCAGCGACCGCGCTTCCTCGTCGCTGATGTCGATGTCGACCGGCATCAGGCTGCGCTCGACCGCCTTGCGACGAATGGCATCCAGATCAAGCCCCCGGCCATCATCACGCAAACTGACGGTGATGTTGCCGCCCCCGCTGTCGATGTTGAGCAACAGGCGACCCACCGGTGGCTTGTGCGCGGCGCGCCGCTCCTCGGGTGACTCGATGCCGTGGGCGATGGAGTTGCGCAGCATGTGCTCCAGCGACGGCAGCATAGCCATTAGGGTGACCCGGTCGACCTCGGCATCGCCATTCTCGATCACCAGTTCGGCCTGACGCCCCATCTCGTCCCCGACTTGGCGCACGATGCGGCGTAGGCGCCCGGCGACGTCATTGAAGCGAACCAGCCGCATGGCAAGCACGCCGTCTTGCATCTTCCGCCCGAGACGGGACTGCTGCAGCAACAGCAGTTGCGACTGCTCGGTGAGCGAACTGAGGCTCTCCTCGATATTGGCCACGTCCCCGAGGGACTCCATGATGCCGCGAGAGAGCTCCTGAACCTGAGTGAATCGGTCGAATTCGAGCGGATCGAACTGATCCTCGGTAATTCCGGCCTCTTCCATCAGGTCGGCCTTGATCTGCGTCTCGGTCTCGATCTCCAACCGGCGCAGCTGGCTGCGCAGGCGGGTGACGGTCTGCTGAAGCTCGAACAGTTGACGCTCGAAGCCGTTGACCTGGCGATCGATGCGCGACTGCAGCAACACCGACTCGCCGATCTGGTTGACCATGGCATCGATGCTACCCGCGGCAACACGCACCTGCTCGTCACGGCGCTCGACGCCGGCCTCCTGTCCGGGACCACCACTGGCTTCGGTTGATTCGACGGGCGACAACACCGGCTCCGTCGGCACCGGCTCGGCGTCGGCCTCGGTCGGCGATGGCGATGGCGATGGTGTACCCTGCCCACCGACGTCTTCCGAATGGGCGACATCACCGCCCTGGTTACGCTCGGCGAACCGACGGGCACCGTCGGGGTCGCGAATCCAGCCAATCAACTCGCGCTGCTGCGGAATCGGCTGCTGGTTACGCACCCGGTCGAGCAGGCCGGCAATCACGTCGTAACTGTGCTGGACTAGCGCCACTAGGGGCTCGTTATCCGTGGAGTCGTCGCGCCGGGCCAGGTCCAGGCGCCCCTCGAGATGGTGCGCCACGTCCCCCAGGTTGAGCAGGCCTGCCATGCGGGCGCCACCCTTTAAAGTATGCAGGTTGCGGTGCAGCAGGCGGATCGATTCGAGGTCGTGCGGGTGGACGCGCCAGTGGGCCAGGTAGGCGTCGGCCTGCTCAAGCAGCTCGTCGGCCTCGTCGAGAAATATCTGCAGGATGTCCTCGTCCTGCTCGGCCGGATCATCGTCCGGGCGATGCTCGATGTCGGCGTACTCATCCTCAGCCTCGTCATCGCCGGCCGACGCATCGGCCGAATCGTCTGACTGGGCTACCGGCTCCTCGACGTCAACCGTTTCGACCTGCTCTGTCTCGACATCGCCCGGCTCGGCGTCGGCCATGATTGCCTCATCGACCGGCAGCTCGTCTTCCGAGGCCTCAGTATCCGATGCCTCATCCACTGCGGCGGCGGAGACCTCGTCCCCTTCTGCCACCTCGTCAGTCGGCGTGGTGTCATTGGACTCGGCGACGGAATCCTCGGCGGTCGGTGAGGGTCCGGGCTCTTTCGTCTGGCGCGAATCGCGGGCCTCGGCGCTTTCCGCCGCTTCGCCATACTCGGCCAACACCTGCTGCAACTGGATATCCAGGCGCTGCTCAAGATCGGTCGTGTCGGGCTGCTCGAGGCTCGGGTCGACAGCCCAGCGGCGCAATGCCTCGATGGCATCGGCGCCCTCGGCGAACAGGGCCAGTTCCTCGCCGCCGAGACGCTCCTGGTGCTCGGCAAGGGCGCGGGTCCAATCTTCCAGATAGCGGGCCAGCGAGGCGATGATGTCGACGCCGGCCGTACGCGCGGAGCCGAGCGTGGTGTGCAACAGACGGACAAGATCGTTGTCACAGGCGAGACCAACGCCATGCTCACGCGCGGACTCGATCTCGTAATGCAATTCGTCGATGTAGCCGCCGATCTCCTGATCGAAGATCTCTCGCAGTACCGGGTCGTCGATGACCGGCGTCGCCGCTTCGTCATCCGCCGACAAATCGCCCATTGATGCCGCGTCGGTTTCGACTGCCTGTTCTGGCGCGGTAGGTGAAGTGGGTTCGGTTTCCGCCGGGGACTCGGCCGACGAGGCCACCACCTCAATGGGCTCGCCGGATTCGAGACGCTCGGCCAGTCGGCGGGATGCGGCCCAATGAGAATCGGGCGTCGCTTGTCCCGCCTCGAGATCAGGCAGGACCGCCTGCATGAGAGCAACGGCCTCGAACGCACCCTGACGGGTGACCTCGCCTCCGTCGACCTTGCCGTCGATCACCTGATTCAGCAGTCGTTCCCAGACCCAAGCCCACTCACCGATGGTCTCCAGACCGACCATCCGGCCACTGCCCTTGATGGTGTGGAAGCCGCGACGCAGGGTCACAAGCGCCTCGGCATCCTCTCGCCTGCGCCAGGCCTCGGCCGCCTCGCCCATGTCGGGCACGGTCTCGGCCATCTCCTCGGCGAAGACCTCGCGCATCTCCGCCATCATCGGGTCGTATTCCGATTCGGTGATGGCCTCGGTGCCCGGGGTCTCCTCCAACTCGTCCGTGGAGGTGTCGACAGCCTCTGACTCAGGCAGCTGAGAGGCCTCGACGGACGGATCGGGCAGGTCGACCGCCATCTCGTCATCGGTCGCTTCTGTTGGCGCGGCGCGCAGCCCATCCTGGTCGTCGGTGAGGCCGAAATCGAGCGCGGACTCACTCTCCCGTAACGACGGTTCTTCCGCCTCGCCGAAGGACAGGGCGGCCGGCTCGTCGGCAGCAGACTCCGCATCACTGCCCGAGGCATCTGGCGTCAGCGGCTCGCCTTGGTCGCCCGCCGTCTCGGTCTCGGTCTCGGTCTCGGTCTCGGTCTCGGTCTCGGTCTCGGTCTCGGTCTCGGTCTCGGTCTCGGTCTC
>JAWLFB010000005.1:4573-53695 GCA_041685825.1 Guyparkeria sp.
CGGCTCGCCTTGGTCGCCCGCCGTCTCGGTCTCGGTCTCGGTCTCGGTCTCGGTCTCGGTCTCGGTCTCGGTCTCGGTCTCGGTCTCGGTCTCGGTCTCCGCGAGCATGTGGTCCTGCTCGTCTGCTGACAAGTCCGCTTCTTCGGGTGCGGCCACCGGCTGATCGGGAAGATCGACGGCCAACCCGTCATCGGGCGAATCGGACTGTTCCGATTGCGCCTGGTCGACACGCAACTCGTCCTGATCGTCGGTCAAGCCGAAACCGAGATCCGACTCGAGGGCCTTCGGGCTTTCCTCCGACACCTCGGAAAACGTTAACGCTTGCGCCTCGTTGCCCGGCAGATCCGCAAGTTGCGTCGCCTCGACCTCCTCCGGAACGGAGCTTGTGCCCTCGCTCGCCTCGGCTTGCGTTTCTGGAGTGTCCGTCGACTCATCCCGTAGCAGAGAGTCCAACGTCGTCTCACCGGATTCGTTATCGGACGCCTCCGATTGAAACTCCCCAGACTCTGCCTCGGTCGGCTCGTCTGCCGGCAGACTTAGGGCATCGAGATCGGCCGGGGTGTCCGAGGCTTGCGGTGCTTCCGCAACCTCTTCGGGCAAATTGGGCAGGTCGTCCGACGACGGAGCCACACGCTGTTCTTCCTCGCCTTCGTCGAGGGCGAAGTCGAGCGCCGCCTCCAGCCCCTCGCCACTGCCCTGCTCTCGAGTTTCGGCCTCGACCGGCTCGATGTCCTCCGCAGGCTTTGCTTTTGACGTACCCGCGGCGAGTTCCTCCTCCTCGACCTGCCAGAACGCGATCAATTCGTCCGGGGTAGCGAGGGTCTCGTCGATCGGAGCGGTTGGCACCTCCTCGACGGGCGCCTCGGGTTCGTCCGCCGCAGCATGGGAGGACAGCGGGTCGGTCGCGTCGCCTTCCGCCGGAATCATGGTCTGATCCACGTCGCCGGCACCGACCAGGAGATCATCGATCCGCCGCTTGGGGGCCTCGAGGAAACGGGCAATTTCCTTGCTGAAATCACGCAGGTTTTCGAGATAGAACTCGAGCGCCGCGAAGATCTCGCTCAGCGCCGACAGGGTATGTTCATCACCAACCGGCTCACCGCAGGTTTGTGCGCGACTCCAACGGGCCAATGCCATCACCAATGGAGTCGCGGCATCGCGGCCCGACAGGCGGAGCACCTCGCCGATACCGGTGAGCCGATCGGCCGCATCGGCGAACGGGTCGTCTGATGACGCTTCGCCGACACTCTGGCCGGCGAGGCCGGCGTTGATCTTCTCGCGAGCCTCGCTCAAGGATTCGAATGCCGCGCTGGCGATCGCACCAATCGAGCTGGCGACCGTCTGGTCGTGCAGGGCCTCGGCCCGATCACCGTCGGCCATGCTGCGCGGGATACCGTCGATGACCTGCTCTACCAGCATGACCGTACCAGCCAGATCCATGAGCATCTCGTCATCGAGCAGCTCGGCGCCGCGCGTGACTGCTTGTAGGCGCTCGCGCCCCTCTGCCAGCGCCTGGGCCGCGGCCGCGTAGCCAAGCGTTGCCAGCACACCGCTCATCTGTTCGAACTTGTTCAGGATTCGGCTGAGGGGCTCGAGGTCATCGCGCTTGCCGCGAACGAACAGGTCAAGCACGTCCTGAGTAGCAAGCAGTTCTTCCTCAAGCGCCTTCTGAACCGCCTCGAGTGCCTGGGCATCAAGGCCGACGAATCGCGCCGGCACATCGGCATGATCCAGTTGCTCACGCCAATCGCCGGCACGCTCCCAGCAGATCGTCTCGTCATCGTCGACCCGCTCCAATAGTGAGAGCATCACGGAAGCGCCCAGGTCGAGGCCGGCATGGTTGATCACCGACTCGCTGCGACCCTGAAGTTGCAAACGGAAAAGCTGCAGGACCCGCCCGACTGCTCGCTTGAGCACCGGGGCGTAACGATCGGGATCGGATTCGGTCAGGCGCAACAACTCGCCGACCACCCGGATGGCAATGATCGCGCTGCGACTGGGTTCGTGGGCGATGATCTGCATGGACAGATCCCGCAACCCCGGCAGGACGGACCAATCGTCGCGCATGACGGCAAGCACTTCACGCTCCATCCGACGCAAGAGCGGACGGAGCTCGGCCTCCTCGTCCACATCTTTTTCGCGGTGCGGGCGCTTGCCCAGCTCGTGTTCGGCCTGCAACAGGAAGGCGCGCGTGGCCAAGTCACGCGCCTCGAGGGGTGGCTGCTTGATGGTGGCTCGCAAGCGGTTGACCATCGGCAGCAGGCTTGCCGGCGCGATCTCCGCACCAGATGCCATGCGGTCAAGCAGAGCCTGCAGCAGGGCCGCCGACTCGATCTGCGCGGAAATGGCTGTCTGGTCATCGGACGGCTCTTCGAGCGGCTCGAGGGCGGCCATCTGGGTGCGCACCAGCACGCGCACCAACTGGATGTCGACCATCGAGAACACACGATCGATGGTCTGCAACGCCTGGGTGGCATCGAAGACATGCTCGGTGACGTTCTCGCCCTCGGAAAGCTGCTCCAGCGCCCTCAAAAGCTCGGCGAGTCGCTCCTCCAGCCCCTCACGGAGCCAGTCGAATACGATCGCGTCGACTTTCCTTTCTGTCCGCATGTCTCAATTCACCGCCTTTCGGCATCCCGCCTGCTGGAAGATCCGTGCCCCGGTCGATCCGATAGCTTCGCCGGCCGACCGGGCCGCCTGCTGTCCTGCCGAACTCAGCCAGTTGCCTGAGCGTCGTCCCGCTCGGGCATCGTGAAACCGGCCACGGAGCGGTTGAGCTCCTGCGAGAGCGAACCCAGCTCGCCGATCTCGTCGGCGGCTTGGGTCGCGTTTTCTGCCGTCTGCTGCGTGTCCTGACGAATCCGGTTGACCGCCTCGCGCAGTTCGGTCGCCACCGAGGCTTCCTTCTGGGCCACTGAGGTGATGTCATTGATTTGTTGGGACAGCTTCAACGAGACACTTTCGATCTCGGACAGTGCCTTGCCAGCATTCTCGGCGAGCGTGGCACCGTCCACGACGTTCGAGGTGGTCTGCTCCATGGCCAGCATTGCCTCGGAGGTGTCGGTCTGGATGGTATTTACCAGCAACTCGATCTGGCGGGTTGCGTCACTGACGCGCTCGGCCAGACGCTGAACCTCATCGGCAACCACCGCGAAGCCACGACCGGCCTCACCGGCCATGGCCGCCTGGATGGCGGCGTTGAGCGCCAGGATGTTGGTCTGGTCGGCGATGTCGGTGATCAGGCCGACGATGTCGCCGATCTCCTGCGAGGACTCACCCAGGCGCTTGAGGCGCTTGGAGGTCTCCTGGATCTGCTCGCGGGTCTGGTTCATGCCCTTGATGGTCTGGCGCACCGCATCGCCCCCGCGGTGTGCCACGTCGACCGAGGACTGCGCGATCTGAGCCGATTCCTGCGCGCTGACAGAGACCTGCTCGATCTCGTCGGACATCTGCGCAATGGCATCGGAAATCTCGGTGATGCGTTGAGCCTGTCCACGCGACTTGTCGGCCAGCGTCCGCGAACTGTCCTGCGAGGCGCGCACCGCTGCGGCCACCCGCACCGAGGTATCGTTGATGGTGCCGACCAAGTCGCGCAGTGCATCGATGGTGTAGTTGACCGAGTCGGCGATCGCGCCGGTGATGTCCTCGGTGACGGTGGTGTGCGCGGTGAGATCACCGTCGGCGAGCGTCATCATCTCATCGAGAAGACGCAGAATAGCCGCCTGGTTGCGCTGGTTGGCCGCCTCGGTCTCCGCGAGCGCACGACGGGATTCCTGAACCAGAGTCACGCCCAGCCAGAGCAGCAGCAGCAGGCCGATCACGCCACTGGCATAACCGAGGTAGAGGAACTGTGATGCCTTATTCTGATCGCCTGCGAGCGTGCGCGCCAGCTCGGAGGTTGCGCCGGTGAAGTCACCGGAGACGCGATCGATTTCACGCGCCGCCTGGTTGGCAGCCAGCAATTGCGGCGCCTGTTCAAGTACGGCCGACACCAGCTGGTTGACGGTGGCAAACAGCACGCCCACTTCGCGCAGCCCGTCGCGGACTTCAGCGTTGTTGACGCGAGGTGCCATGCGATTGCCGTTGAGCAAACCGTTGAGCACGCCGCCAAACAGTGCCACGTCGCGGCCGAAACGCTCGGAGGCATTCACCGCTTGCTCGCCACCACCGGTAATCTCGTCCAGCGTGGTGCCGATACGCTCGATAAACATCAACTGGCGGGTGGCCAGGTAGATGAGCTGACTGGGCGCTTCGTTGGCGACCAGAGTCTGAACCACTTCGTCCGAGGCGGAGGTCAGGTCAGGCAGGATCTCCTCGATCTGCTCCGACTGCTCGCCCACGCTCAGGATGGCCTCCCGGCCCTCGAGCACCTTGCTTAGCGAGTCGTTGTAAGACTCCCACTGGCTGTCGACTGTCCCGAGCAATTCCTCACGGTTGCCGGGCACGGCCAACTGGGGATGCTCCGGGTCGTTGCCCTGCAGAGCGGTGAGACTGTCTGTGAACTCGGCGCGGACCGACTGGACTCGATCGAACGCCCCGGGGTTGCCGCGGATGGCACGCAACACCTCGATGGTGATTTCCTGCGAGGAACGCTCCAGCTCGGCGCCGGCAAGACGGCGGTCGAGGAATTCCTGCTCGCGTTGGGCCGCGAAAATGAACACCACCACGGTCGCGACCAGGGCCAGAACCGCGAGAACCACGAGGATCAGTATCTTACGGCTGATGCCGCCCATCCGTGCGCCAAGACTCATAGTTGCCACTTACTCCTGAATGGAAATCATCGTCATTGTTTAGTTATATCCGAGCAACTGCCCGAAGCCGACGTCATGCGACGGCATTGAGAAACTGGTCGTGGTCGAGCAGCGATCCGAACTCGAGCACAGGCAACCACTCCTCGTTGAGCCGCACCTCTTGATGGAACCCCGGCAGGGACGCGAGCTCGCGATGGTGATCGGAATCGCTCAGGGGGCGCTCGTCACCGTACGCAACCTGGCGGATTCCGTAGGAACGCTCCACCAGGAAGGCCGACGAGGCTTGGGCGTGCTTAGCAAGGAAAACCACGCTGTGGCGGGATTCCGGCGTGGCGACATCGAACCAGAAGCGGGCCAGATCGAACACACCGGTTAGTTCGCCGCGCAGGTTAGCCAGACCCGAGACCCAGGGGCGCGCACCGGGAAGCGTCACCATGCGGGGGGGAGCGACGATTGCCCGCACCTCGTCGAGGGCGACGAGCATGCGCCGACCGTCGACAGCAAACAGGATTCCCTGCCACGTTCTGACATGGTCATCGCTGCTCGGCAGGCCGACGGCATGCTCATCGACCTGCCGATTGATCCAGCCGAGATAGTCGAACACGTCCTCTGTGCGCTGCATGACGTCAGCCGAGCACGCTCTTGAGCACGTCGATCAAGTCGGCCTCCTTGACCGGCTTGACCAAGTACTCCTTGGCGCCCTGGCGCATGCCCCAGATGCGATCGGTCTGCTGGTCCTTGGTGGTGACGATAATCACCGGGATCGCACTCGTCTCGCTATCCTTGTTCAAGGTGCGGGTGGCCTGAAAGCCGTTCATGCCCGGCATCACCACGTCCATCAGCACCGCGTCCGGGCGAACCTGGCGCACCAGTTCTATGCCTTCTTCGCCACTGTTGGCGACGGAAACCTGATGACCGTGACGCTCGAGCATCTGCTGGAGCACGTACACCTCGGTCGGCGAGTCATCAATGACAACGATGTGAGCCACTACCCTGTTCCTCTAGAAAAATCCGGTTCAATACGATTCCTCCGACGCCCGCGATCGGGCTCCGGAAGACCACGCCACTATCAGTCCGCCATCGCGCCTTCGTCAGCCACGGGGCTCCCTGCGGCAAAACGCTCGACCGCGGACAGAATCTCGTCGCTGTTGAACGGCTTGGTGAGGTAATCGGAGGCCCCGACAATGCGGCCGCGCGCCTTGTCGAAGATGCTGTCCTTGCTGGAAAGCAGAATGATGGGGGTCTCGGCGAAGCGATCGTTGTTCTTGATCAGCGCCGTGGTCTGGTAGCCGTCGAGACGCGGCATGAGGATGTCGATAATGACCACGTCCGGGTCGAACGCGCCAATACGGGCCAGAGCGTCGAATCCATCGATCGCGCTTTCCACTACGCATCCCGCCTTGCTGAGGATGCTGTCTGCTGTCCGTCGGATGGTCTTGCTGTCGTCGACCACCATGACCCTCAGCCCGTTGAGGCCGGCATGATTCTCTGTCGCTTCCATGTCTTCGTCCTTGCTGCTGGCCGATTCTTGCCTTGCGTCGGCCGAATGTAACCAACGCGCCGGCCTTTGGCAAACGCCTTGACGGCTACCGGCCTGAGGGAACAAGCATGCCGGCCATCGTTTACACTGTGGCCACGAAAGAGCGGCCACGCACCGGCCAGCACCCCACCCCAGCGAACACCGTGACGAAAAGTCGATGACAAATAACGTTCCCGCCCTACACCTGGACACCTCGGACTCGACCCCCGAGCTCGAAGCGAGCTACTGTGGCCCGCTGTTGATGATCGAATCGCACATCATCGAGAACCGCCGACAGATCGAGACTTGGTTCCGCGAGCAATGGCGCAGGACGCCGGCCCCCTTCTACGCCTCGGTTGACCTACGCAACGCCGGCTACAAGCTTGGCCCGGTCGACACCAACCTGTTCCCGGCCGGCTTCAACAACCTCAACCACAGCTTTGATCCGCTGGTGGTGCAGGCGATCCAGTCGGCGGTCGAGCACGCCTGCCCGGACGCGCGCGGCATGCTGATCATCCCGGAGCGTCACACACGTAACCAGTTCTACCTCGAGTCACTGGCCACCATGGCGGATCTGTTCGAACTCGCGGGGTTCGAGACGCGCATCGGCTCGCTCGATGAACTGGATGCACCGGCGCACTTCGATCTGCCATCGGGACGCACGCTGACACAACACCCGATCCACCGCGAAGGTCGCCGGATCGAGGTGGACGGCTTCTCGCCCTGCACCATCGTCCTCAATAACGACCTATCTGGTGGGCGCGAGGACATCCTCGAGGACATCGAGCAGACCGTGGTGCCGCCCACGGCGCTAGGCTGGTGGCACCGCTCGAAGTTCAACCACTTCAGTCACTACCAAGCACTGGCCAACGAGCTGGGTGACCTGATCGAACTGGATCCCTGGCATCTCGCCCCAATGATCCTCGACTGCGGCCAGATCGACTTCATGAAACGCGAAGGCGAGAACTGTCTGCAGGAGAAGGTCAGCGAGATGCTCGCCGCCATTCAGAAGAAATACGACGAGCTCGAGATCAAGGAAAAGCCATTCGTGGTGATCAAGGCCGATGCCGGCACCTACGGCATGGGCGTGATGATGGCCCAGTCCGCCGAGGAGGTGGTCGGACTCAACCGCAAGCAACGCACGCGGATGGCGGCCTCCAAGGATGGCCGCAGCATCAACCGCGTGCTGATCCAGGAAGGCATCTACAGCTTCGAGAAGCTGGGCTCGAGCGGACACGTCGCTGAGCCGGTGCTCTACATGATCGACCGCCACGTCGTCGGCGGCTTCTATCGCGTGCACACCAAGAAGGGGCACAGCGAAAACCTCAATTCGCCCGGCGCCGAATTCGTGCCGTTGCCCTTCACTCAGTCCTGCGTGACGCCGGCACCGGGCGCCTCGCCGGACAGCGACCAGAACCGGCTGTATTGCTACGGCGTGGTTGCCCGATTGGCGCTGCTCGCCGCCGCGCGCGAGCAGCGCGACCTGATCGGCGGTCCCGCTGTCGCCCGGCCCCCGGCTGAGTAAAACCGCAACCGGAGCCGCCCCATGCGCATCGCCGTCGTCATGGATCCGATCGAACGGATCAAGCCCTGGAAGGACACCTCCTTCGCCTTCCTCCTCAGCGCCCAGGCCCGCGACTGGGACTGCTGGTACATTGAACCCGACTGGCTGTTCTTCGCTGACGGAGCGCCACAAGCGCAGGCGGCTCCGATCACGGTGGTCGACCGCGACACGGCCTTCCACACGCTCGGTGAGCGTGCCGTGTACGCGTTGACGGATTTCGACATCATCCTGCAGCGACAGGACCCGCCGATCGACCTCGACTACCACTACATCACCGGTCTGCTCTCGCTGGCCGAGCAGGCGGGCGTGGTGGTCGCCAACCGTCCGGACGCGGTGCGGGCGGCCAACGAAAAACTCCTCGCCCAGCATTTCCCCGCCCTGTGCCCGCCGACGCTGGTCAGCCGCTCGATCGACCAGTTCAAGTTTTTTATCGCCAAACAGGGCGAAATCGTGGTCAAACCGCTCGATGCCATGGGCGGTAGTTCGATATTCAAGATTCACGCAGACGACGAAAACACCCAGGTTATCCTCGAGGTGATGACGCGCGACCAAACCGAGCTGGTGATGGCGCAGCGCTACCTGCCCGAGATCCGCACGGGCGACCGCCGCGTGCTGTTGATCGACGGCGAGCCGGTCGACCATGCCCTGCTGCGCGTGCCGGGCGAGAAGAGTTTCCGCGCCAACCTGGCCGCCGGCGGCCGGGGCGAAGTGGTGCCATTGCGCGAACGCGACCGCGAGATCGCCGCGACCGTCGGCCCGTGGCTAGCCGAACGGGGATACGGATTCGTCGGCCTAGACGTGATCGGCGACTGGCTGACCGAGATCAACGTCACCAGCCCCACCTGCGCCCGCGAGATCAGCGCGGTCACCGGGCAGGATGTGACCGGGCGAATGCTCGATCGCCTCGCCCAACGCCTCACGCGATGATCGACCGGCGACGGCGTGCGATGCTGAGCGGGCTCGCCGGCCTGCCGTTGGCCACTCTCAGCACCTTGGCCGGATGTGGCAGGGAGCCGACCTTCCGCGAGGCGGGCTTCAGCGTCTTCGGCCAGGTCTGGACCCTGCGATTCGCCGACACCCCCGCCGAGCAGATCAATGCCGCTGTACATGCTGCTCAAGGCATAGTCGAACCGCTCTACCGCCGCCTGCATCCGTGGCGCGACAGCGAACTGACCCGCCTGAACCGTCGCCTAGCCAAACACGGCGAGGCCGTTGCCAGCCCCGAGATTCGCGCCCTGATCAGGGCCGCTCGCCCCCTGTTCGAAGCCAGCGGCGGACGATTCGATCCCAGCATCGGCGGGCTGATCGCCCTGTGGGGCTTTCATCGGACTGCCGGCGAGACGCCGATCACCCCGCCGGCGGAGCCCGTGCTGGACGACTGGCTGGCCGACGCCCCCTCACTCGACCAAGTGCGAATCGAGGGCGACCGAGTGATCACCGCCAACCCGCGGACCCAGCTCGACTTCAACGCTCTGGCCGAGGGCTTCGCCGCCGACCGGGTGCTCGATGCCATCGAGGCGGTGGGGGTGAGCGACTGCCTGCTCGACTCCGGCGGTGATCTCTACACCCTCGGCCGTGCCGGCGGGCGTGACTGGCAACTGGGCATTCGTGACCCGAGGGCCGATCCGCGCGGCACGGAGGCGCTGGGCGGCGTGCGGGTAGCGGGACGGCACGCGCTATGCAGTTCCGGCGACTACGAGCGTCGCCTGAACTATAAAGGCGAGAGCTTCGGTCACATCATCGATCCGCTCACCGCCCGCCCGGCGCACCACAACACCGGCACCACGGTGCTGGGCCGGGACCCCATAACCGCCGATGGAGCCGCCACTGCCCTGATGCTGCTCTCACCCGGCGAGGCCAAGCGCCTTGCCGGACAACTAGGACTCGACGGTGTCCTGCTGGTAACCGAGAATGGCAGGCTCTGGCGCGATGCCGGCATGCAGTCCGCCATGTCGACAACGCCCGCCGGGCGCACGCTCGACTGGCACACGCCCTAATCCAGAACCACCCGAGAAACGCAGGGATGCCGACCAAGGGAACAACACGAGAACACCACCGACCCGACAATCTCGGCGCGGGTCCCGGATTGAGATCGCCTCGGGTGTTGCCGATCGCCTTCGCGCTGGCCGTCCTGGCCCACGTCGGCCTCATGCTGCTCGAAATTACCCGCCCCGAAGTCGAACAGCGCCCGATCATCGAGATCACCCTGGACGCCCCCCAAGCCGAACGCAGCGTCGATGCGGGCCGGGAGACCGATGCCATTAACCGCCAGTTGCCGGCCGACCCGATGCTCGCCGGCCAGCGGGGCCCGGACAGCCCCACCGACACCCTCAAGGAAGACGGGCGGGGCCCACAGCAGGAAGGCGCCTGGGCGGCGAGCGACACGCCGCGTCGCATCTCCACGCAAGATCAGATCGACCAGCTCTACGAACAGGTCAATGCGGCCCTGCGCACCGGTTACGCCACCAGCCGAACACAAGGCGGCCCCGCCGGACGCTATCTCGCGCGCTGGAAGCGTCAAGTCGAGGCCTACGGAAACCAGCATTACCCCGATGCGCTGGTGGAACGGAATCTTTCGGGGCGAGTGATACTCGAGGTGACGATTGGGAAGGGCGGGCATGTGCTCAACCTCGCCATTCGCCAGTCGTCCGGCAACCCGACCCTCGACAACGCTGCCCGCAACCTGCTGCAGGCCGCCGCCCCTTATCCGACGTTCCCCGACGAACTGGCCGCCCGGCACGACCGACTGGTGATCACGCGCACCTGGGTCTTCACCAGCGACCGGCGTCTGCTCGACGAGGCGACAAGCCCTTGATTCCCCACCCGGCGGGCGTTGCGCTCATCGGGCACCGCCCCTATACTTGCCCGTCGCCCGTTCTCGGCCATGGGCCGGAGGACGAGGCAGGCAGCGGCGCGATCCGCGTGATCGCACAACATTCCGGGCGCCTCCGAACGGCCCCGTTCCGCGAGTCGTCATTCGGCGCTTTCACATTCAATTTTCAGCGTCTGCTCGGGCAGAAGTGGTGGATAAACATGGCAGTTGAACTCCCGGAAGGTTACAAGCCCTCGGAAAACGAGGAATACATGAACCCGATGCAGCTGGAGTACTTCCGGCAGAAGCTCATGACTTGGCGCGACCAGTTGATGACCGAGTCCGACTCGACCATCAACCATTTACGCGAAGAGAACTGGCAGGAACCGGACATCAACGACCGCGCCACGCTGGAATCCGACGCCGCGCTCGAGCTGCGCACCCGCGATCGCTATCGCAAGCTGATCAACAAGATCGACAAGGCGCTCAAGCGTATCAACGACGGCGACTACGGCTTCTGCGAGGAGACTGGCGACGAGATCGGCCTCAAACGCCTGGAAGCCCGCCCGATCGCCACCCTGACGATCGAGGCCCAGGAGCGCCACGAGCGCCTCGAACGTGTCCAACGCGATGATTGATGCCGGCCGCCGTATCGCCGCCGCGGCCCTGGCCGCCACGCTGGCGCTCGCCACCCTCCCGGTGGCCGCCGACACTCAGGTGCGACTGAATACCAGTCACGGCACAATCCTCATCGAACTGTTCGACGACAAGGCCCCCGCCACGGTCGACAACTTTCTCGCCTATGTCGGTGACGGCTTCTACGAGGACACCATCTTCCACCGGGTGATCCCGGGATTCGTTGCTCAGGTTGGCGGCTTTACCGCAGACTTCGAGCGCAAGGCCAGCCGAGCCCCGATCGAGAACGAGGCCGACAACGGCCTGCAGAATCGTCGCGGCACGCTGTCGATGGCGCGCACCAACGACCCGGATTCGGCCACCTCGCAGTTCTTCATCAATCTCGCGGACAACGACTTTCTCGACCGTCAAGCGGGCAAGCCCGGCTACGCCGTTTTCGGCCGGGTAATCGAGGGGCTGGACAACGTCGAGACGATCGCCACCATCCCGACCGGGGCGGCGGGTCCATTCCGCCAGGACGTGCCCCTCGAGACAGTGCGGATCGAATCGGCGACCATCGTCAAACCGGGCGAATAACGCGGGGTGCGCTGCCAGAACACATCGATAGGCGCATGAATCACGAGCACCCCCAGGTTCGCTTCGTCACCAACCCCGAGGAGCTCGCCGCGCTGATCGAGGCCGTGGCCTCGGCTCGATACCTGCCGCTGGACACCGAGTTCGTCCGCGAGCGTACCTACTTCCCCCAGCTCGCCCTGCTGCAAATCGCTACCATCGACACCGTCTGGCTAGTCGACCCGATCGCCGGGCTGGATCTCACGCCCTTATGGCAGGCGCTGATCTCGAGTGACACGCCGGTGGTGCTGCACGCCGGCGATCAGGACCTCGACCTAATCCTCACGGCCGCCGGGCGACTGCCACCTCAGGTGTTCGACACCCAGATCGCCGCCGAACTGCTCGGCATCGGCGGTCAATTGAGTTACGCGGCCCTCACCGAGATGCTGCTCGGAACCCGCCTGGATAAAGGCGAGACACGCAGCGACTGGCTTTCCCGCCCCCTGAGCGACGCGCAACTGAACTACGCTGTGCAGGATGTCGCCCAGCTGCATGCCCTCTACCCGCGACTCGAGCAACGCCTGCAAGAGGCCGCCCGCCTCGACTGGATGGCCGAAGAGATGGCACGCCAATGTGACCCGAGCCGCTTCACCCCGCCCGACGAGCAGCGCTGGCAAAAGATCCGCGGCATGCAAACGCTCAACCGAGCCGGCTTGGCGGCACTGCAGGTCCTCGCGGCTTGGCGGGAACGGCTGGCCCGCGAGCAGGACCGCCCTCGCCGCTGGGTGTGGGGCGACCAGGCGATGCTGGACCTCGCCCATGCCATCGCGCGGCAGGCCGGCAAGACCGACACCCCGCCGAGCGCCGCGGCCATCACCGACCCGATCGCCCAAGCTCGATCCCCGCTGGGCCGGAATGCGAACGCCCAAGACGCGCTCGGCCAGGAAATCGTCGCGGCACTGGGCGGCGATCCGGCCGACTGGCCGCGGCTGTCGCGCTCACCGGCACTGCCGCCAGCACAGCGCGAGCTGGTAAAATCCTGGCAGTCGAAACTGGTCACCGTCGCCGAGGAA
The DNA here is from genome assembly GCA_041685825.1 of Guyparkeria sp. Classification (GTDB taxonomy): domain Bacteria; phylum Pseudomonadota; class Gammaproteobacteria; order Halothiobacillales; family Halothiobacillaceae; genus Guyparkeria. The sequence continues at coordinate 17,481 of JAWLFB010000005.1, forward strand.
AACGCCATCAGCCCCTCGCGGCTCGCCACCAGCGCCGAACTCAGACAACACCTGGCCAATCCGGATCGGCCATCAAGGCTCACACAGGGCTGGCGAGCCCCACTGCTCGCGCCCATCCTGCAGGCAACCGACTGAACCACGACCCGGAGGACCTTCCGCAGATGACCGACAATGAGATCATCGAGTTGATCCAGGCCGAACTGCCCGACGCCCGCGTGCGCCCGGACGGTGAAGGCTGCAACTTCCGCATCGCCGTTACCAGCAGCGCCTTTGTCGGCAAATCCCTGCTGCAACAGCACCAGATCCTCAACCGGATCCTCAAGCCGTCGCTCGATTCGGGCGAGCTGCATGCCGTCACCTACGACACGCGTACGCCCGACAGCTGATTCCCCCGACTTGCGCCAACGGGAGCGAGTCACCCCAAGTGAATTAAACCATTAAGCGAGGGACCCTCATGGCCATCGATTCCAGCAACCGTGATCAGCTCGAGGCCGCCGCCTTCCGCCGGCTGGTGGCCCACCTCCAGGAACGCACCGACGTGCAGAACATCGACCTGATGAACCTAGCCGGCTTCTGCCGCAACTGCTTGTCACGCTGGTTGCGCGAGGAAGCTGAGAAGCAGGGCTTCGACCTGGCGGATGCCGAAGCACGCGAGCACGTTTACGGCATGCCCTACGAGGAGTGGAAGGCCCGCTACCAGAAATAGGCCACCCCAATGAAGCACGCCCGGGCCAGAATGAAGTGACCCGGGCGAGCTTTAAGACACGAGGCGCAGCGCGCTTAGATGAGGGCCGGCCACTCACCATCGTTCAATGCCTTGGATGCCCGCTCGCGGTAGTAGTCGACATCGGCATTCTGAAACGATTGGGTGTCGTTGGCCGTGATCACGCGGAACCAGCCAGTGTAGGTGGCCAACACCTGGTCGACGCTGAACTCGGATACCTCGCGCGGATCGGCGCTCTGCTGTGCGAGCTCGCCAAGCTGCTCATCGAGGACCTCGTGCAGGCGCACGATCACCGCCGCCAGTGGATCATCGCGATGCTCGGGCGTGGTGCCACCGAGCATGCGTGCGGCCCTCTCGACCGACTCGGGATAATCCTCGAGCTTCGCAGCGACCTCGTCGAGCATCGGCGCGGCCTTTTGCAGGGCGCGCGTTGCCGGCACCGGAAATCCGCGGCCCTGGGTCGATTCGACCTGCATCTTGCCGATCTCCATCGCCGCCACCATACGTGGTAGGCCCACTTCCTCGGCACGACGGATGGCCACATCGAAACGGTCCGGCGTCATGCCCATGCCGCTGCCGAGGTACTTGAGATAGGCGATACTCAGGTTCTCGCGCTCGAGATAGAGTTGGCTGCCACGCCGGTAGCTCATCACCTCGTCGGCCGGCAGGCGCTGCTCGACCACCAAGTCCTCGGGGTCGTCGGACACGATTTCCGCCCCGGAGAGCGCTGTCCCGCCCGAGGGATGGCAGGTGCCGCTCAGCGTCTTGCCCTTGCCGGTCTGGACCTTGTTGATCCGGAGGGTCAGGGTGCCATCGTCGTGCACTACCTCGACGAAGCCCTCGGCGTAACCGTCGAGTTCAGGATTGGGCTCGAACATTGGCACGAAGATCTTTTCGCCCACCTCCAGACTCGCGGCCGATGCCAGGCCCGCAAACAGCAGCAGCGTCGCGCCAACGGTAACGCTGGCCAGACGACGCCTGTGGCGGCTGACCGGCCTGGTGATTCGCTCGCGAACCCACTCACCCATAATGGCGATAATGGCCGGCTTGCGTATCCCGTTCATTAGCCCCGCTGAAAGGGAGATCCACATTATCGTTACCTCGAAATACCTGTTTTCCAAGCGCGCAAGGTCGCTCCGGTCCACCGAGAGACCAGCAGCCTCTCGCCAAGTTCACTCCGCACGAAATCACGGAACCATCGCATGAAGGCTAACGTGCTCGAACGGCTCAACGATGAACACGGCCCAATCGAGGTGATCGAGCAGGGCGGCGAGGTCGCCCTCGCGTTTGGCAACCACACCTTTCAGTCGGCTTGGCGACCGGAACAGCCGGAGAAACTCTGCTTCGCCTACTATCGGGCCATGACGCTGCCTCTAGCAATGCACCCTAACCCCGTCCGCATCGGGCTGTTGGGATTCGGTGGCGGCGTCTTGGCGAAGTTTCTTATCGAACATACCGAGTCTAGCATCCACGCTATCGATCTGCGCCCCGCCCTTGGCCCGATTGCCGCACGCCACTTCGGCGTGGACCTTGAGCACCCCCGGCTGGATCTGCGGTTCGGCGACGTCAGCTCGCCAGCTTGGGACCCACCCGCCCCATTGGATGTCGTATTGATCGACCTGTTCGACCAGGACGGCATGATCCGACTATCCGATGAAACGGTCGCGCGGCTCGCCGAGGCGGTAGCCCCCGGTGGCATGATCTGCCTCAACCTTTGGCGCAACCACATGCCGGCGGTGGTCGAAGCCCACCGGCAACTCTCGGCACACTTTCACCCTGACGCGCTGGTCGCCCACGTGCCCGACCGCCTGAACACCGTGATGACCTACCGGCGAGAGGCTTGGAACCCCGAGGATCTGGAGAACGGCTTGCGACGACTCACCCGAGAAAGGGCACCACTGCGACGGGCGCAGGGTCAAGCATGGCAATGGCTGCAACCGCTCCGAGGTCAGCGACGTTAGCCGACGCAGGCGGCCATGGCTGCCACAAGAGGAAGGTACCGGGCAACAGACATGAGGGGCACAGACGAGGAAAGGCCCGCCATGGAAGGCGGGCCTTTCGGGATGTGGCGCAGCGGACGGGACTCGAACCCGCGACCCCCGGCGTGACAGGCCGGTATTCTAACCAACTGAACTACCGCTGCTTATAGAGATGATGGTGGGTGGTGAGAGGCTCGAACTCCCGACCTAAGCCTTGTAAGGGCTCCGCTCTACCAACTGAGCTAACCACCCGATGGAGCGGGAAACCGGATTCGAACCGGCGACCCCAACCTTGGCAAGGTTGTGCTCTACCAGCTGAGCTATTCCCGCGCATCTCTCACGACCGATCGCTCGACCGTGTTTGCTAGAGCGCGCATTATACAAACCCGGATTCGTGACGCAACCCCTTGGGGACGCGGATGACGAAAAAATTTCAGCGCCCGGATAGCCGGGCCGGCCATCCCATTGATCACAGGCGACAAATCCGCCCCGGGGACGCGCCACACCTGCTTCGGAAACCGTTTGCCTCAGCGCGGCAGGCGCTCCCCGCCGCTGGATGGGGCTCCCGTCCCTTCCCGGGGCGTGGGTCGCTCGGTGTCAGCGGACGGCTGGTACAGGCCGACCAGGATCCATCCCGGCCCCGGTCGCTGGCTGAGCTCGTCACTCAAGGGCCGCAGGTTGCCATTGGGGGTGATACCGAACAGCAGCTCGCCGCGCCCCTCATAATGAGCGAGGTATTCACTGTAGCCAAAGCTATCGGTCAGGCGGGTGCTGAACAGCTCCGCACCGGCCTCCACCAAGCGGAACAGATGCCCCAGCGACACGTCCTCGCGGAACAGGCCACGGGCGTTGAACTGGGTGGTGATGCGCTGGTTGTCCGAACCGGCCACCTCCTGAGGGGTCTGCAGCACGAACACGTTCGATTGGCCGAACTCGTGGCGGTAACGCACCGCCGCCAAGTTGTTGACCTCCGATTGCGCGGACATGGCAAACATCTGACCGATACCGACCAGATCCAGCTTGCGGTCGGCCGCCTCGGAGACCGGGTTGCCGTAATAGGTCTCCAGCCCGTCCATGCGTGCCTGGCGGATCTCGCTGTAGTTGCCATCGGCCATCACCACGCGAAAGCCATGTTTTTTCAGCACCTTGGCGATCTCGCGCGTGACGCGGTTAGCGCCGACAATCAGCACGCCGTGATCCTCGGGCAGCGCGATATCCAGGGCCCTAGCCAGAGGCCGGGCGGTCAGCGAGGCCAGCACCACGGTGCCAACGATGATAATGAAGGTCAGTGGCACGATCACCTCGGCGCCCTCGAGCCCCTGCTCGACCAGCTTGAGCGCAAACAGGCCCGAAACGGCCGCCGCGACGATACCGCGTGGCCCGATCCAGGCAATCATGGTCTTCTCGCGCCAGTTCAGCCCGCTACCGATTGCCGACAACCAAACCTTTAACGGCTGAGCCACGAGCACGATTGCCGCGAGCACCAGCAGTGCCCCGAAACCCACTTGGCTGAGCGTAGCCGGGTCGATGCGGGCCGCGAGCAGGATGAACAGCCCGGAGATGAACAGGATGCTCAGGGTTTCCTTGAAGTGCAGAATGTCGTCGAGCGGCACCCCACGCATGTTGGCCAACCAGATGCCCATGACAGTGACCGCCAGCAAGCCGGACTCCTCGGCCATCACATTGGATGTGGTGAAGACGGCTAGCACCGCGGCCAGCACGGTCACATTGATCAGATAATCCGGCAGGGCATGGCGCACCAGCAACTGGCCGAGCAGCCAGCCGCCCGCGACCCCCAACACGGTGCCAAGCCCGACCAGTTCGAGGAACGGCAGCACCACACCATCGAGCCCCGCCGCCCCAGTCTGTGACTGGGTGACGATGAACTCGTAGACAAGCACGGCGAGCAGGGCGCCGATCGGATCGATGATGATCGCCTCCCAGCGAAGAATCTTGCTGACTCGCGGGCTAGGACGAACGATACGAAGCAGTGGCGCGATCACCGTCGGCCCCGTCACGACCACCAACGCCCCGAACAGGAACGCGATCGGCCAGTCCAGACCGACGAACCAGTGCGCCGCGGTAGCCGCCACCCCCCATGAGATCACCGCCCCCAGCGAGACCATGCGGACGATGGTCGACGAGACGCCTTGTATCTCCCGAAACCGCAGAGTCAGACTGCCCTCGAACAGGATCACACCAACGGCCAACGAGACGATCGGAAAGAGCAGGTCACCGAACAACTCGTCGGGGTCGAGCAGACCAAAGACGGGGCCGAGCGCGATACCGATCAGCAACAAGAACAAGATCGCCGGCACCTTCACCCGCCAAGCGAGCCATTGCGCGGCGATGCCCAGCACCACGATGGCAGTCAGGGAAAGAAGAATCGTGTCGTGCATCAAGAGGCTCGTTGGGTATCAGCCGGCATGATAGACGTTATTCCTGCGTGCGGACGAATACCGGGGTCAGGACTGCTCGAGGCCTTCAGTGCGACAAAGCCACCGTTTCGCCAACAGCCGGGCCATCAGCGAAACGGCGCGCGGCACGAAAAACCCGGGAGATTCCTCCCGGGTTGCGTTGACGATCGATGGCCGATGGCACCTCCGTTAGAGGCTCCGGCCGAAGGAGCGGCTTACGGATGAATATAGGCCCAGCCTTCCATCTGACGATCGGCCACGTGGGCCACGCCGGACGGGACAATGTCGGACTCTTCGGTGTAATAGAGGTCTTCGCTCACATCAAGATTTTTGCCGCGCAGGGTGTTCGCGCAAACCTTAATCTCGACGTCGTTAGCCTTGACGTTATCGATGGCGGCCTGCAGTTGCGGATCGTCAAGGGCATCGGTCAGCATGGCAATGCCTCCGCCGTGCACGGCCATCTCGATTTGGGTCTCGGGGCCCGACGGCGAATTGATGTGATTGGTAACGTTGCGCAAGGCGGCCTTAATGGTGCTCATGTCCGCCTTGTTGACGTGATAGACGACCTGCTTTGTCTTCTCCGTCTCGGCCAGGGCGGCGTTGGATTGCAGCGCCAGCGGTGCGGCGATGATCACGGCGAGCGTGGCGATCAGCTTTTTCATGGTTTTTTCTCCTTTAGTATCAAAACCAGCGGAGCCACCCTACGCCGCAAATACCCGAGCGAGGAAGTCGATTATTTTTATTTAACGAACACATTCACAAATCAAAGCATTTGCGAATATTCGCAAATCGTTTCTTAAGAAAACAGGCAGATAAGAGAACCTGCATGCAGTTCCCACCCCGGAAACAAGAAAGGCCCGTCGCGAGACGGGCCTCTGGGGACAGCGGCAGGCGGATGACAACTCAGGCGTCGTTGTTTCCTTGGGTGACGATGCCCCGGCTGCGTGAGAAATCCAGCATGCACTGGATCGATTCGACTGCCTTGACCCGAATCGCGGGGTCAACCTTGATCTCGTGGTCTTGCGGGTGCTTTAACGCGTCGCGCACGCTCACCAGTCCGTTCATGGCCATCCACGGGCAGTGCGCGCAGGAGACACAGGTGGCCGACCGACCGCCGGTGGGCGCCTCGATCAGCGTCTTGCCCGGCGCGGCCTCGGCCATCTTGTGGAAGATGCCGCGGTCGGTGGCCACGATCAGGGTCTCGTTGGGCAGTTCGGTCGCCGCCTTGATTAGCTGTGAGGTCGAGCCGACCCGGTCTGCCATGTCGACTACCGCCTCGGGCGATTCCGGGTGGACCAGGATGGCGGCCCCCGGATGCTGTTCCTTGAGCTCGACTAGCGCGTCGGCACGGAACTCGTCGTGGACCACGCAGGAGCCTTCCCACAACAGCATGTCCGCGCCGGTCTTGTCGCGAATGTAGCGCCCCAGGTGCTTGTCCGGCGCCCAAAGGATCTTCTCGCCACGCTCCTTCAAGTGAGTGACGATCTCCAGGGCGTTGGAGCTGGTCACCACCCAGTCGGCGCGCGCCTTCACCTCGGCCGAGGTGTTGGCGTAAACCACCACGGTGCGGTCGGGGTGGGCATCGCAGAACGCGGTGAACTCCTCGGGCGGGCAACCCAGGTCCAGCGAACACTCGGCGTGCATCTCGGGCATCAGTACGCGCTTTTCGGGGCTGAGGATCTTGGCGGTCTCGCCCATGAAGCGCACCCCGCAGACAACCAGCGTCTGGGCGGCATGCTCGGCGCCGAAGGCGGCCATGTCGAGCGAGTCGGACACCCGGCCGCCGGTCTCGTCGGCCAGGATCTGGAGATCCTCGTCGACGTAGTAGTGGACCACCAGCACCGCATTCTGCTCGGCCAGCAACTCCTTAATTTCAACACGCAAGGTTTCGCGCTCGGCATCGCTCACCGGCGCGGCCGGCTTGGAAGCCAGCGCAATGCGGGCAATCTCGGGCTCGAGGGCGACGGGGATCTCGCGCGCGGCGCGATCGGATTGGGCATTCGCGGTCATACGGCCTCCCGAGAAGGACGGCGCGCCGAAGATTGCCGGCGGCCAACGAATAGGGTATTGCTGCCGTCCATGACTATAGACGGCAGCACCGATTGCAAGGTCGGGGCGTCCCTCAGCCCTTGTCGCCCTTGTTTTCCTTGGGCGGCAGGCGCACGCGAATCGACAACTCGCGCAAGGCGGCCGGATCGATCTCGCCCGGGGCGTCGGTCAGCAGGCAGGCCGCCGACTGGGTCTTCGGGAAGGCGATCACGTCACGGATGGAGGTCGCCCCACTCATCAGCATCGCGATGCGATCGAGACCGAAGGCCACACCGGCCATCGGCGGCGCACCGTACTTGAGTGCATCGAGCAGGAAGCCGAACTTGTCCTGCGCCTCGGCCTCGTCGATGCCCAGGTGAGTGAAGACGCGCTGCTGCATCTCCGGGTCGTGGATACGCACGGAACCGCCGCCCAGCTCGTAGCCGTTGAGCACGAAGTCATAAGCCCGCGAGCGGACATTCTCCGGGTCGAAATCGAGCTTATCGATATCGTCCGGGTGCGGCGCAGTAAACGGGTGGTGCAAGGCGTAGTTGCGGCCTTCCTTCTCATCGAACTCGAACATCGGGAAGTCGACCACCCACAGCGCCTTGTAGCCGTGCTCGACTATCTCGAGGTCGTGACCCAGCCGCACCCGCAGCGCACCGAGTGCCTCGTTGACGATCTTGGTCTTGTCGGCGCCGAAGAAGATCAGGTCGCCGTCGGCTGCGCCCGTGCGCTCCATGATGCCGGCGATTGCCTCGTCGGTGAGGAATTTCAGGATCGGCGACTGCAGACCCTCGCGCCCGGCTCCCGCGTCGTTGACTTTGATGTAGGCCAGCCCCTTGGCGCCAAAGATCGAGACGTACTTGGTGTAGTCGTCGATCTGGCTGCGCGGCATCTTCCCGCCGGCAGGAACGTGTAGTGCGGCAACACGACCGCGCGGGTCCTTGGCCGGGCCGGAGAAGACCTTGAAGTCGACGTCCTGGACCAAATCGGCCACATCCACCAATTCCAGCGGGATACGCAGGTCGGGCTTATCGGACCCAAAACGACGCATGGCCTCGTGCCAAGTGAGGCGCGGCAGCGGATCGGGCAAGGCAACCTCGACCGCCTCGATGAAGAGATGACGCATCATCTCCTCGATCAGGTTCATGACGGTCTCTTCGTCGGCGAAGCTCATCTCCAGGTCGAGCTGGGTAAACTCAGGTTGGCGATCGGCGCGCAGATCCTCGTCGCGGAAGCACTTGACGATCTGGTAGTAGCGCTCAAGACCCGAGACCATCAGCAGCTGCTTGAACAGCTGCGGCGACTGCGGAAGGGCGAAGAACTCGCCCGGGTGGGTACGCGAGGGCACCAGGTAGTCTCGCGCGCCCTCCGGGGTGGCCTTGGTGAGCACCGGGGTCTCGACGTCGATGAAGCCGGCGTCGTCGAGGAAACGACGCATGGCACTGGTCACTCGATGACGCAACCGCAGGCGATCGAGCATTTCCGGACGACGCAGGTCAAGGTAGCGGTAGCGCAGCCGCACGTCCTCGGAAACGCGCTCGTCGTCGAGCTGGAACGGCAAAGGATCGGCGCGGTTGAGAACGTTCAGCGACAGACCGAGGACCTCGATCAGACCCGAACGAATATTAGGATTTTCCGTGCCCTCGGGGCGATTGCGCACCCGGCCGCGCACCTGGATAACGAATTCGTTGCGCAGCGTCTCGGCCAGACCGAACATCTCCGGGTCGTCCGGATCGAACACCACCTGCACCAGGCCGTCCCGGTCACGCAGGTCGACGAAGATCACACCACCGTGGTCACGGCGCCGGTTGACCCACCCGACCAACTCGACTTCCTGGTCGAGCAGCGCCTGGTCGACTTGTCCGCAGGTATGTGTCCGCATCGGCATGGTCATCAAATCCGTCGTAGTGAAAAGCCCGCTATGGTAGCGCCAGCGGCGGGATTTTTCGAGCGCTGCCGACCGGCTCAACCCTCGTCGCGCGAATCCGTCCGGCCGAGGTACGGCTCAGGAGGCCCGGTATCGAGCACACGCCCGTCGTCATCGCGACGCGGCGGAAGGACCACGCCCAGCGAGACCACCATGCGAAAGCCCTCCTCGACAGTCATGTTCAGCTCGACCAGCTCCGAGCGCGGCACCATGATCACGAAACCCGAGGTGGGGTTCGGGGCGGTGGGCACGAACAGCGTCACCAGGTGATCGTCGATGCGGTCTTGCACCTCGCCGATCGGCTCGCCCGAGACGAACGCGATCGACCAAGCTTTGCGACGCGGGTACTCGACCAGAACCACCTCGCGAAACGAGCGCGAATCCCGCGAGACAAAAGTCTCGACCACCTGCTTGACCGCCGAATAGATGCTTCGCACCAGCGGGATGCGGTTGAGCAGCCGCTCCCAGGCATGAATCAGGCTGCGGCCGAGGATATTGGCCACCAGCGCGCCGGTCAGCAGCACGATCACAACGGCAAAGAACGCCCCCATGCCCGGCAGTTCGAAGCCAAGCAGCGCCTCCGGCCGATAGGCCGAGGGCAGCAGCACAATGCTCTTGTCCATGAAGGAGATCAGGGCATTAACCACCCAGAAGGTCACTGCCAGCGGCGCCCAGACCAGGATGCCGGCAATCAGCCAACGGCGCAGCGTGACAAAGCGCGCGCCCTTGCCGGCTTTATCCTCGCCTTCCGGCACCTGCGACTGATCGCTCACGCACCCACCACGGGGAGTAACGGGCGCAGCCACGAGGCGATGGCTGCCAGCAATGCCAGGGCGGCGAGCAACGTGAACCACTGGCGTAACCGCTGGTAAGACCATCCCACCGGTAGGCTATCGAGCCAGTGGCGATCGATCTGCCAGGACACCATCAGCAGCAGGAAGAGCAGAGAGAGCGACAACACCACCCAGGGCAACATCGCCGCCACCCACGCGGCCAGCACCAGCAACGCGCCCCAGGCCAAGCGATGGCGCGCATCCCCGACCAGCAGGGCCCGCTCGGCTGGCGTGGTCGCCAAAACCACGCCCCAGTGGATCGCGCCGAGAAAACCAAGCATCACCGCCGCGTAGGCGGACAAGGCATCAAGGGCGTGGGCCGACCAGGCCGGGGTTGCCAGCCACGCCAGTGCCGCCAGGGCCCAGAAAGGGATCAACAAGCCGAACGCAAGCAGGTAGGCGGTGGTACGCATTCCGATCTCCTTGGCCGATGGCCGTATTCATGCCGGGCGGCTTGATAACAATTACCGCATTCTACGCGCAAGCCTAGACCGGAACGAACCTCGCCGGCACGCAAACGAAATCGCCCGGAAAGTCCCGGGCGACATAACGATCAACCGCGCAAAACTGCGACCTCAACCGGTGTTGAACTTGCTCACCTGGCGCGAGAGCTCGTGGGCATAGCGCGCCACCGATTCACCTGCCTCGGCGGTTTCCTGGGCGGCCTGGGCGTTGTCGCTGGTGGTCTCGCTCATGTGCTCGATACTGGTCTTCATCTCACCGGACACCGCGGTCTGCTCCTCGGCCGCCGCCGCGATACGCGTGCTCATGTCCTCGAGCCGCTCGAAGGCCGAGGCGATCTCGTTGAGCATGCGGTCGGCCTCGGTAACCGCCTCGAGGCTCTTGTTGCTCACTTCGCGACCGGTGGTCATCGCCTCGACCGCCTCGCCGGCCCCCTCGCGCAGCCGGGCAATGATGTCGGTGATCTCGCGGGTGGAATCCTGGGTGCGGTTGGCCAGCGAACGCACTTCCTCGGCTACGACCGCGAAGCCGCGACCCTGTTCGCCGGCACGCGCCGCCTCGATGGCCGCGTTCAACGCCAGCAGGTTGGTCTGCTCGGCGATCGAGCCGATCACATCCAGCACCTTGCCGATCGACTGCGACTGATCGGAGAGGTTGGCGACGATGCCCTCGGCGCGGGTGAGTACCTCGTCGAGCTCCTCGGCGTTACGCGCACTGCCGTTGACCTGGCCCAAACCGTCATGCAACTGGCGGTTGGCCTGCTGTACGGCCGAACTGGCCTCCTCCGCCCCACGGGCGACCTCTTCGGCCGCCTCCAGGGTCTGGCCCATGCCGGTCATCAGCGAATCGATCGCCGCCTCTTCGCGCTTGGCTCCTTCCCGACCGCGTCGCGAGGCTCGCTCGAGGCTTTCGGACGCCTCGGACATGGCCGACGATGAGCGGGCCACTTCGCGCACCAGATTCTGCGCGGTGTCGGCGAAGGTGTTGAAGGCCGCACCCACCTGGGCGATCTCGTCGCTGCCCTGCGCCGGCAGCCGCTGCGTCAGATCGCCGTCCCCTTCGGCGATGTCGCGCATGCGACCGGCGATCTGCTGCAACGGCCGGGAGATGGTCAGCACCGACAGCCAGGCCAACAGGCCAACCACCAGCATCCCCGTGACGACCGAGCCGATCTGCCAGTTGCTGGTCGACCCAAGTGCCGCCATTAGGCTCTTGGAACGCTCGGCAATCTCGCCCCGCTCTCGCTCAACGATCGACTCGACATTCTCCTCGATCTCCTTGAATACCGGCGTCAATTCAGTCCGCACCAGGTAGGCGTCCATTCGCCATTTTTCGGAGGCATGGATGTCGAAGGCGCGGTTGGCCTCCTCGATGAACTGGGGCAACTTCTCGTTGAGTTGCTCGATGGCATCAAGCTGCTCGAAGGTGAGCAGGTAATCGTACTCGTCAGCGATCTTCTGCGAGCGCTCGAGTGCCTGGCTGGTGTAGAGGTTGAAGTTTTCCCGTAGGGCAGGGGAACGGAAGGAGATGAAGCCGCGCAGGCCGGCAACGACGTTGCCCCAGTCCGCCTGCAGGCGCGCCAGGTCCATCACCAACTGGCGACGGGAGTAGCGGCTGGCATCGGCGTTCTCCTCGGCGTTCAGCAGTTGGCCGAGCAGACCCGAGATCTCGCGTTGCAAGGGGTTGGCATGCTCGTTAGCGTACTGCATCCCCGGGTTGTTGGCCGCCTCGTCTCCAGAAATAGCGATGACCTTCTCGGCAGTCGTGGTGAACCGGTCGAGTTGCTCGTCGAGCTTGCCGGTGGCGCTGTCGCGATAACGTGCCAGCTCGGCCCTCGCCGCCTCGACCTTTTCCAGCGCATCACGGAAGCGGGCCAGGTCCTCGTCGCGGTGGCTCTGCAGGTAGAAGCCCAGCGCACCGACGCCCCGTTCGACCTGGATGCGGATCGTGTCGGCGGCAAAGGCCGCCGGCTGGCCGCGTTCGACCACTTCCTCGACCTCATGGGCCACCTTGCTCATGTTCACCATGGTGAGCACGGCAATCGCGACCATCAGGGCCAGTATCAACCCGAACCCGAGCAGGTTCTTCTGCGACAAACTGAAACGATTCAACCAACCAAGCATCTGCTCCTCCTGCCCTCGTTTTTATATTAGGACGGGCTGATTCCCGCGCGTTTCTTGTGGGTAAAAGGTTTTATCGACCCGAGGGGGAAAAACTTGATGCCCGTAAGCGTTTTTTACGCAGGCAGATCCCTAATCGCCGCCAACATCTCCATCAGTTGCCAACGATACTCATCAGGAACGCCACGAACCCGCCCACGGCGAGCAGGATCAATGCCACTCCCAACCACTCCTCGCGCGAGCCTTTGCGGCTGGCTGCCATCATCGGCTTGATCCGCGGCAACAGGAAGAGCAAGACTGCGCCCAGCAGCACGGCCATGCCGATCTTCATCCAGAGATCCATTACGTCACTCCTTTCGGCCCATGCCAATGGACCCATTTCCGGTGATCACGTACGAAAAGACCCCTTGCGCGCGACAAGGGGTCCAATTTGCTGACGCCCGCGGAATCGAGTCGGGCAGGCGTCCCTCGCGTCAATCGTTCTGGTTCATTCCCAACAAGCTGAGCAAGTGGACGAACAGGTTAAAGATGTTCAGGTACAGACTGACGGTCAACAACAGGTAGTTGTCCTCGCCACCGTTCACCATCCGGCCGGTGTCGTACAGGATAAATCCGCTCATCAGTAGCACGACTGCCGCCGAAATTGCCATGGACAGCGCCGGGATCTCGAGGAAGATGTTGCCCAGCATGGCCGCGAGCACCACCACCAGGCCGACCACGAGAAAGCCACCCATGAATGAGAAGTCACGCCGGGAGACCAGCGCGTAACCCGACAGGCCAAGGAAGATCGCTCCGGTACCGCCAAGTGCGGTCATCACCACCTGCCCGCCGTTGGGCAAGGCAAGGTAGTGACTCAGCATCGGACCCAACCCGAAGCCCAGAAGGCCGGTGATGGCGAACACCACCCCGAGGCCCGCGGCCGAGTGGGCTGTGCGCGGCAGGACGAACCACACCAGCGCCAGCGCACCACCCAAGGTGAGCAGGGACGTCCAGCCTGGCACGCCGACCAGCAGGGACACCGTCGCCATTAGCGCCGAGAACAGCAGCGTCAGCGACAGCATCATGTAGGTGTTGCGGATGACCTTGTAGGTCTCGAGCTGGGAGACCCCCGTCTGAACGGTGGCCTGATTCTCGAATGCCATGCAACCTTACCTCTTCTCTGGTATTCATGTGATTCGGAGTTGATACCAGAGTATAAGTGCTGTGAACTCAGGCGCAATCGCCCGACCTGATTCCAAGGAGCACCCCCTCGTGTCCGACCTCGCTGCCCACCCCCGTCGTGTCCTGATTACCGGCTGCTCGTCCGGTATTGGTCGACGCGCCGCCGAAATACTCGCCGAGCGAGGCCATCACGTGGTCGCCAGCCTGCGCAATCCGGACGACGTGGCCGAATGGCCGTACGCGCAAATCCCCGCCGTCGCCCTGGATCTGGATGACCCAGCCTCGATCCGGGCGGGACTGGCGGCGGCGGTCGAGGCGGCCGGCGGCCCAATCGAGGCGCTATTCAACAACGGCGCCTACGGCCAGCCGGGTGCGGTCGAGGATTTGACACGCGACACCCTCCGCGCCCAACTCGAGACCAACCTGCTCGGCACCGTGGAGCTGACCAACCAGGTCATCCCGTCGATGCGAGAGGCCGGCTTCGGCCGCATCGTTCAGAACAGCTCCGTGCTGGGGGTAAGTGCCCTGGCGTTTCGCGGAGCGTATGTCGCCTCGAAGTTCGCGCTGGAAGGCATCAGCGACACGATGCGCCTGGAACTGGCCGGCAGCGGTATCGACGTCTCGCTGATCGAGCCCGGTCCCATCACCTCGCGCTTTCGCGCCAATTCCCAGCGCGCCTTCGAGGCGCATATCGACTGGCAGCACTCGGTGCACCACGATGCGTACAAACGGCAACTCGAGCGGCTGCAGAAACCCGGCCCCGCCGCACCATTCACCCTACCGCCGGAGGCCGTGGTCCGCCGCTTGATCCACGCGCTCGAATCGCGCCGACCTAAGGCGCGTTACCCGGTGACCGTGCCGACCTATCTGTTCGCCGTGCTCAAGCGCCTGCTGACCACGCGGGCGATGGACCGGGTGCTGGCGCGCGCCTCGGGTGGCGGTAAGCGCTGATGAATGCGCTCGACTCGCCGATCGCGCAACTCTACGTCCTGATCGAGTGGACGATCCGCCTGGTCGCCCTATTCATCGTGCCGCTGCGCCGACCACCCGCTGCTGCGACGGCCTGGTTGCTGCTGCTCTTCTTCCTGCCGATTGTCGGGCTGGTGATGTACCTATTGGTGGGCCGCCCACGGATTTCCCGCGATCGCGCCGAGAAGGTCGCCCACCTGACGCACACCTTGCGCCCGATCACCGAAAGGCTCGCCCAAGCGGAGCCACAGGGCAGCGGCAACCTGCCAGCGCGCTTCGCCGCGGTCGACCAGATGGTGCGTCGCTGGCGCCAGTTCCCGCTGTTCGACGGCAACCGCATTGGCCTGATCGACTCGATGGACGCCTTCGCAGCCGAACTGGTGCGCGAGATCGACGCGGCCCGGGACCATGTGCACCTGACCTTTTACATTGCCGCGATCGACCGGGCCACCCGCCCGGTATTCGATGCCATGGAACGGGCGGCGGCGCGGGGCGTGATCGTCCGTCTGATCGTCGACGACTTCGGCTCTAAGGAAAACATGCGCGACCTGCGGCGGCTGACCCGCCGCGGCATCGCGGTCGGCCGGGCGTTCCCGCGCTCGAAGCTGCCGCGCAAGTCGGCACGCTTCGATTTGCGCAACCACCGCAAGTTGGTGGTGATCGACGGACAGCTCGGCTACGCGGGCTCAATGAACCTAGTGCGCCCGGAGTTTCGCCGCGGGCAGTCCTACGAGGATCTGATGCTCCGCATCGAGGGGCCAGTGGTCCTCGAACTACAGGCCATCTTCGCCGGCGACTGGTATCTAGAAACGGGCCTGCTGCTGGACACGGGGCAATATTTCCCGGCACCGGTCACCACCGGACACGAGTCCTGCGTGGGCCTGCCTAGTGGCCCCGAATACCCCGAACCACTGCTCCAACGCCTGTTGCTGGGTTTGCTGCATGCCGCCACCGAACGGGTCGAGATCGTCACGCCATATTTTGTACCCGACGAGTCGACCCTCGACGCGCTCAAGGCAGCCGCCCGCCGGGGGGTGCATTGTGAGCTGATCCTGCCCGAATCGCTCGACCACCCGCTGGTGCAGTTAGCTCAGGAATCCTATTTCGACGAATTGCTCGAGGCCGACGTGATCATCCGGCGCCACCCGACCCGGCTGCTGCACAGCAAGATCACTCTCTGCGACGGTCAGCTCTCGCTGGTCGGCAGCGCCAATCTCGACGTTCGCTCCTCGCTGATCAACGCCGAATTCGGCTTGCTGTGCTACTCCAGCGAAACCGCCGCCCGACTGGCCGACCAAATCGAGGCCTACCGACGCATCTGCCCGTCACTGACCCGCGATCAGTGGGGCGAACGTGGCCGCGGCCGCATCCTAGCGCAGAACCTCGCCCGCCTGACCTCGCCCCTGCTCTAAACCGTTCAGCTCAGGGAATTCCCGGGCAAACCCCGGCGCCAACGATAAACGGCGTCCGGAGACGCCGTTCAATCCAAACTGTTTGGGTCAGTTCACGTCGGCGGGTTCTTCAGCGGGTGGCCGCCCGTTGGTCCAGGGCGACCAACATCCGGTCCTGCGCCCGCAGTTCCTTCGATAGCTCACGCGCGGCGACCAGTTCATCCTCCTCCATTTCACCGAGGAACGACTGCATCAGATCGTCGGCCGCCCGGTGGCCATTCTCCACGAGTGGGCTGAGCAAGCCGTAGGCCGCGACATAGTCCGGCTCACCCAGGCCCAGCCCGTGGGCGTACATCATGCCGAGGTTGTAGCGGGCCACGGCATGACCTTGAGCGGCTGCTTCGCCATACCAGTGCAAGGCCTGATCGTAGTCCGGCTCAACCCCCTCTTCGCCCAAGTAGAGCGCGGCCAAGTTGCTCTGGGCACGCGCGTAGCCTTCCTCGGCAGCGCGGGCGAACCAGTCGAGTGCCTTGGCTCGATCCCGCTCGACACCCTGGCCCTCGAAGTACATGGTCCCGACCGCCAGCTGGCTAGGGGCGAAACCGGCATTGGCCGCCTCTCGATACCAACGCATGCCGCGCTCGAAATTCTGCTCGACCATCTTGCCGTTGCAGTACATGTGACCCAGGATGTACTGGGCGAAGATGTCACCCTGCTCGGCCTTGGGCAGCCAGTGCTCGACCCCGCCCTTTTCGTAAAGATCCTGCGCGACCGCTGCCGGGACGTCGGCCGACTGCGCCGACAGCGGCAGGGCCAACCCGCCGGCCGCCAGCGAGAATGCCACCGCCCGCAGCAGGCGGGCGTCGCCAAATGTCTTGTTGCGTTTCATGATCCCTGCCCTCGTTCTGCTCCGATTCGGGGGACAAGCATGCTCCCGAACCATCGGAAATTCAATCACAAAATCTCACGCCGAGTGCATGATTTGGAAGGAAAAACATCGCACCGAACGCATATCCGCATATCAGCACACCGTGATCCGCGTCGGCCACTCAAAGCTCATTCGGGGGCTAATCCCCGTCAGGGCACCACGGCAAAATGCACGCTCAGCGCACCCATTCAATGCGCGATCGCCAACTGAAAAGCGAACATGGCCATAAAGGAGAGCACCACCACAATCCCCACGTTGGCGGCCGTCAGGCGACGATTGGCATCCGGCAACAACTCGGCGAATACCATCCAGATCATCGCCCCGGCGGCCAATCCCAGCCCGATCGGCAGGAAGGGCTCAAAGGCAGTCACGAACAAGTAGGCGGGAACCGCCATCAGAGGCTGCGGCAGGCTGGAAAAGATCGCCCAGCCGGCAGCCTGCCAGACCGGCACGCCGCGCGGCACCAGAACCAAGGCGATGGCCAACCCTTCCGGGATATTGTGCACCGCGATCGCCGCGGTAATGAACATGCCGAGGTCCTCGCCACCACCATAGGAGACCCCGACCCCGACACCCTCGGCGAAAGAATGGATGGTCATCACGCCGACGATCATCAAGGCCTTTTTCGCATCCGCCCCCTGCAGATCACTGACGTCCGGGGTGTCGTGTCGGTCCAGCCAGCGATCGGCGAGCACGACCAGGACAAGCCCCGAGGCCATCCCCAGCAAAACACGCCATGAACCGATGGCACTACCCTCGGCTACCAGACTGTGGCTGGCCGCCAACATCAGGCCCGCGGCCAGGGCAGCGCCCACGGCCAGCCAACGCTCGTCCACGTGCCGGGCGAATGCAAGCGGGATAGCCCCCAGGCCGGTAGTCAAAGCCGTGATCAACGCGGCAATAAAGACGGTCAGCAGGCTGACCTCAAGAGCCATAACTATATCCAGGTGAGCGAATGTTGGTTGACCCTAGATGGTCAGCAGCAGTAAATCCATGCAGCACCTCATCTTTCGCCAGCATGATCCCTGCCTTCCAGTGTCCGGGACTGAGGAAGCATCCCGGAGTGGGTCGTTACCACCTGTTGTCGACGGAGCGGGTTGGTTACCGCTCTACCTGGTCAACCCAGCTTGCTTTTACAAACTCCGTCCTTCAGGACGGGGTAGTTGCCATAGCCGACGGCCAACCGAAATCCAGTTCCCCCAACGGCAATTTTTCTCGAGCCTCGAGCCCCGAACAGGTAACGCCCAACAGCCGGATCGGTCGGCAACCCGCCTGGGTGTCGTCGAGCAGACCCGGCAACGCACCCAGCAACTCGCCGGCCGACGACAGCGGCCGGGTAAAGGTGCGCCGGCGGGTGATCTGGACAAAATCCGCGTACTTGACCTTGAGCGTGACCGTACGGGCGGCAAGTTCGCGTGCCGCCAAATCGCGCGCGACTCGCTCGACAAGCGGAGGCAGGGCTGCCTCAACCTCGTCCCGGGCGATCAGATCACTGGCGTAGGTGGTCTCGTGCCCCAGCGACTTGCGCTCGCGCCGGCTCTGCACGGGCCGCTCGTCGATGCCACGCGCGATCTGGTAGTAGTGCCGTCCGGCCTTACCGAACCACTCGACCAGTTGATGCAGTTCGTGGCGACGCAGGTCGCCGCCGGTGTGAATACCGTGAGCCTTCATGCGCCGCTCAGTCGCCGGGCCGACGCCATGGAAATCACCCACCGGCAGCGTCTCGATGAATGCCGGCGCGGCCTTGGGATCGATCAGGTAGAGGCCATCGGGCTTGTCCGCATCCGAGGCGAGCTTGGCAAGAAACTTGTTGTAGGACACACCGGCGGAGGCGATCAGACCGGTCGTCTCACGGATCGCCGACTTGATCTCGCGTGCCATCAGGGTGGCCGACCCGCGGCAGGCCGTGCTGTCACTGACATCGAGGTATGCCTCGTCCAGCGACAGGGGCTCGATCCAGTTGGTGTAGCGGCGAAACACCGCATGGATCTGGCGGGAAACCGCGCGATAGACATCGAAACGGGGGCGCAGGAAAACCACCTCGGGGCAGGCACGGGCAGCGCGGGCCGCCGGCATCGCCGAATGAATGCCATACCGTCGCGCCTCGTAGCTCGCTGCCGCCACCACGCCTCGGCCGGTCGGGTCACCACCGACCACCACGGGCCGTCCCCGCAACTCGGGCCGGTCGCGCTGCTCAACCGAGGCATAGAAGGCGTCCATGTCGACGTGGATGATCTTGCGCATGCCCGCCGCAGGTCTCACTCGGCCAACGCGGCCCGGTTGCGTCCAGCCGCCTTGGCGCAATACATCGCCCGGTCGGCCGACCGCACCATGGCGGCACTAACGCTGGCATGATCAGGATATAGGGCCACGCCGATGCTGGCCGTCACCGCCACCGTCTGGCCCTCGACCGTCAACGGCTCGGCCAGCGACCGGCACAGCGACCCGGCGACCCACAACGCCTCCTCGGCGCCCGCTGGCGCATGGAGAAGGGCAATGAACTCATCCCCACCAAGCCGCCCGACCAGGTCCGAATCGCGCAGGCCCTCGACCAAGCGCCGAGCCGTCGTCTGCAACACCTCGTCTCCCGCGGCGTGGCCAAGGCGATCGTTAATCGGTTTGAATTCGTCGAGATCGATAAACAACAGGGCCACCTTCTCGCCGTGCCGGGCCGCCAGACGCAATGAGTGCTCGATATGCTCAAAAAACAACGCCCGATTGGCCAGTCCGGTCAAGGCATCATGCTGAGCTAAGTGCCTGATGCGATCTTCCATGGCGCGGCGCTCGGTGATATCGCGGGCGATGCCAAGAAACGCCGTTACCTCTCCGCTCGCACTGCGCAACAGAGCGGAGGTGCTGGTATGCCAACGCCAGGTGCCATCCTGATGCCGCACGCGGTACTCAATGCCGCCATTCGATTTGCCTGTCTTCAGAACCTGTTCTAGGAAAGCCAGACAGCGCGGCAGGTCGGATGGATGGACATAATCCCTGACCGATGAGCCAACCACGGCCTCGGTCGGGTGACCAAGAGTGGCACTCCAACTGGGCGAAACGTAACTGAGCACTCCCTGGGGCGTGAGGGTAAAAATGATGTCATTGGCGTTCTCGACCAGTTGGCGATAACGGGTCTCGCTGACACGAACCTCGGTCTCGAGCGCCTTTCGCCGCGAGATATCATTGACGTAGCCTGTCCAGATAATGGTGCCGTCATCCACCCGTTGCGGTAGATCATTCGCTTCCACCCAGAGCTCCCGGCCATCGCGATGACACATGCGAAACTCCGCGCGCCAGGGGTCCAGCCGCTTACCGCGCTCGATGCTGTCGGCCAGCACACGACGGCGATCCCTCGGATGAATACGCCCGAGCAGCGTTTCAGCATCGGCAAGGGCATCGTCCTGATTTACGCCGAACATTTCCTCGACCCGCTCGCCAACGAACAGAAACCGCCAACCCTTTGGCTCCGACCACTGCAACTGAAAGACAAAACCGGGCAATTGCCGAGAAACCGTATGCAACTGTTGAGCAAGATCGCGACTCCAGGTGATATCCCGCGCCGCCCCCAAAAGCACGGCCACCACACCCGTCTCGTCGCGCAGCGGGCTTAACTGGATGTGCCAGCTGCGGTTACCGCTAGGCACATCGAAAATCGACTCGACCAGGGCTGGCTCACCGCTGGCGAAGCACCCGGCGTAGACGGTCTCGAGATGTTCAGCCTGTTCGGCAGGCAGGAGTTCGCGCGGCGTCTTGCCCACGATCTGCTCGCGCGACAGCCCGGTATCGCGCAGTAACGCGGCATTTACTTCGCGATAGAAAAACGCGCCATCCGCTCGCCTAGCGATCAGAAAGAGCACGTCCTGCGACTGCTCGAAACAGGCCTGATAGGGAACAGTCGGCATCGATGCGCTCTGCCTTTGCCATTAACATGGGCAGTATGCGGCCAGTGGCCGCCGGCACGAAAGAAAGCCGTCCAGAACCACTTCCCCGACACGGAAAAACCCCCGATCCGGGGATCGGGGGTTCTGGGGAATCGTGGTGGCCAGAGAGGGAATCGAACCCCCGACACGGGGATTTTCAATCCCCTGCTCTACCAACTGAGCTATCTGGCCATGTGCGCTTGTCGCTACCGGCGGCCGGAAGACAACGGGCGCCGTCGCCACGCGACGAAGTTGCGCATTTAACGGCAAAATCAACGCGCGGTCAACCCCGCCCCGGGAGGATCGAGGGCGGATCGACGCCGGTCGACCCGGACCGTTTTCCGACCGGAGGCTGACGTGCCGCGGCGGGCATTGTATGCTCCCGATTCGGGAAGATTTCCCGCTCAACTAAATTCCAACCGCCCGAGACGCGAACCGACCATGGCCGCACGCACCGCGCAGATCCGACGCGAGACCAATGAGACCCACATCGACATCGAGATCAACCTCGACGGCACGGGCGAGGCCCGTCTCGAGACCGGCGTACCGTTCTTTGAACACATGCTCGACCAGATCGCCCGCCACGGGCTAATCGACATCACGCTGAGTTGCAACGGCGACACGGAGATCGACGACCACCATACCGTCGAGGACTGCGGCATCGTGCTCGGCCAAGCCTTGGCCAAAGCGGCAGGCGACAAACGCGGCATCTTCCGTTACGGGCATGCTTACGTGCCGTTGGACGAGGCGCTTTCTCGGGTAGTGATCGACCTGTCCGGGCGGCCGGGGCTCGAGTTCAACTGCGACTTTACCCGTTCGCTGATCGGCCGCTTCGAGACCGAACTAGTGGAGGAGTTCTTCCGCGGTTTCGTCAACCACGCCGGTGCGACGTTGCACGTCGATAACCTGCGCGGGCGCAACGCTCACCATCAGGCCGAGACCATGTTCAAGGCATTCGGCCGGGCGTTGCGCATGGCATTGAGCGCCGATGAACGCCAAGCGGACGTGGTTCCCTCGACCAAGGGTTCCCTCTAATGCAGATCGCGGTAGTCGACTACGGCATGGGCAACCTGCGCTCGGTGGTCAAAGCCATTGAGCATGTCGCCCCGGATGGCGCCCACGTCATACTCACCGACGCCCCCGAGGTGATCCTGGAGTCCGAAAAGGTGGTCTTCCCCGGCCAGGGCGCGGCGGCCCAGTGCATGACCGCCCTGCGCGAGCGCCACCTGCCCGACGCACTGCACGAGGCGGCGCGGACGCGGCCATTTCTCGGCATTTGCATGGGAATGCAGGTGCTGCTGGATCGCTCGGAGGAGAACGACGGCGTCGACCTCATGGGCTGGTTCCCCGGCAAGGTCAAGCGCTTTCGCCCCGAGGACGAGACACTCAAGGTGCCGCAGATGGGCTGGAACCAGCTGCACCAAACGCAGGATCACCCGCTGTTTGACGGCATTCTTCAGGACGCGCGCTTTTATTTCGTGCACAGCTATTACTGCGAGCCGACCACCCCGGCCCACCCGGTGGCGACCGCCGACTACGACCTCACCTACTGCGCCGCGCTGGCCGACGACTACGTCTTCGCCATCCAAGCGCATCCGGAGAAGAGCGCCGACGACGGCCTCAAGCTCCTAGCTAATTTCACCCGCTGGTCCGGACCGTGATCCTGACCGCATCGCAACACGACAGACACGCATCGAGGACGCCCGAATCATGCTGCTGATCCCCGCCATCGATCTTAAGGAAGGCAAGTGCGTGCGCCTGCGCCAGGGCCGCATGGAAGACGACACCGTCTTTTCCGACGACCCGGTCGCCGTGGCCGGACGCTGGGTAGAGGCCGGCGCGCGCCGCCTGCACCTAGTCGACCTGGACGGCGCCTTCGCCGGCAGCCCCAAGAACCGCGAAGTCATCAAGGCCATCTGTGAGGCCTATCCGGATCTGCCGATCCAAGTCGGTGGCGGCATCCGTGACGAGGCCACTATCGAGCAATACCTCGAACTGGGTGTGGATTTCGTCATCATCGGCACCAAGGCGGTCTCCGAGCCGCACTTCGTCGAGGATGTGTGCCTAGCCTTCCCCGGGCATATCATCGTCGGCCTGGATGCGCGTGACGGCAAGGTTGCGATCGATGGCTGGTCGAAGCTCTCGCACCACGACATCCACGACATGGCCCAGCGCTTCGAGAACGACGGCGTCGCCGCGATCGTGTTCACCGACATCTCCCGCGACGGCATGATGCAGGGCGCTAACATCGAGGCGACCCGCGATCTGGCCAAGTCGGTCCGCATCCCGATCATCGCCTCGGGCGGCGTTACCGACATGAGCGACATCGATCTTCTGATCGATGCCGCCGATGACGGCGTATCCGGCGCGATCATCGGCCGGGCACTCTACGAAGGCACCATCGATCTGAAACAAGCCCAGCAACGCATCGACGACCGCGCGGGCATCCCGCCGTTCTCCGAGTAGGCCATGGGGCTTGCCAAGCGCATCATTCCGTGCCTCGACGTAGCCGAGGGCCGCGTAGTCAAGGGCGTGCAGTTCGAAGGCCTGCGTGACGCCGGCGACCCGGTCGAGGCTGCCCGCCGCTACAACCAGGCCGGCGCCGACGAGCTGACCTTCCTCGATATCTCCGCCTCGCACGAAGGACGCGAGACCATGCTGCACGTGGTCGAGGCCGTCGCCGCCGAGGTATTCATCCCGTTGACGGTCGGCGGCGGCATTCGCACGCTGGCCGACGTGCGACGGCTACTGCACGCTGGGGCCGACAAGGTCTCGATCAATACCGCAGCCGTGCATCACCCCGAGCGCATCAAGGAAATGAGCGACGCGGTCGGCTCACAGTGCATCGTGGTCGCCATCGACGCCCGGTGCGTCTCGGGCGAGGGCGACCCGCCACGTTGGGAGATCTTCACCCACGGGGGGCGCAACCCGACCGGGCTGGATGCCGTCGAGTGGGCCAAACACATGGCCGCGCTAGGCGCTGGCGAACTATTGGTCACCAGCATGGACCGCGACGGCATGCAGCAGGGCTTCGACTTGGATCTGACCCGCACGATAAGCGACGCGGTGCCGATCCCGGTGATCGCCTCCGGCGGCGTGGGCAACCTCCAGCACCTAGTCGACGGCATCACACAGGGCCATGCAGATGCCGTGCTCGCCGCCAGCATCTTCCACTTCGGCACCCACAGCATTAGTGAGGCCAAGGCCGTAATGGCCGAAGCCGGCATCGAGGTGCGCGACTAAGCCTGTGGGCGCCGTAACCGCTGACGGTTTTTTCGACATCCCTGATATACTCCCGCGCCGGCCACCGCCACGCCCACCGCTGAAAGACGACACCGACAGTGACCGAATCTCAGGCAACACCCCCGGCATTCCGCGACTCGCGCGACTGGATCGAGACGATCGCCTTCGACGAGCGCGGTCTTGTACCGGCAATTGCGCAGGACGCCGCGACCGGCCGGGTGCTGATGTTCGCCTGGATGAATCGCGAGGCGGTCGAGCAGACCGTCGAGTTGGGCGAAGCGGTGTATTACTCGCGCTCGCGCCGTAAGCTCTGGCACAAAGGCGAGCAAAGCGGTCATACCCAGAGGGTGCGCGAGATCCGGCTCGACTGCGACGGCGACGTGTTACTGCTGTCAATCGAACAGCGCGGCGGGATCGCTTGCCACACCGGCCGCGAGTCCTGCTTCTACCGCCGCCTCGACGTCGGCCGCTGGCAAACGACCGACGAGGTGAAGAAATCCCCGGGGGCGATCTATGGCAACGGCTGACCGCCGATCGACCGATGTGCTTGAACAGCTTGCCGCCCTGCTAGAGCAACGCAAAGGCGCTGACGCGGGCAGTTCCTATGTCGCCAGCCTGTACCAGAAGGGGCGAGCAAAGATCGCCCAGAAGGTGGGCGAAGAAGGGGTCGAGGTCGCGCTTGCCGCTGTAGGCGACGACCGCGACGAATTGATCAACGAGATGGCCGACCTGTGGTTCCACAGCCTGGTACTGCTGGCCGATGCCAACCTAACCCCGGCGGACGTGCTCGACGAGCTCGAACGCCGATTCGGATTGTCGGGCCTTGAAGAAAAGGCACGGCGCGCACAAGATTGACAGGACATCAGTAGGAGATCGCGATCATGGGTACTTTTAGCATCTGGCACTGGCTGATCATTCTCGCCATCGTGCTGCTTCTGTTCGGCACCAAGCGTCTGAAGAACCTCGGCACCGATCTCGGTAGCGCGATCAAGGGCTTCAAATCCGCCGTGAAGGACGAGTCGGAAAAAGACGAGGAAGAGCAGAAGCGCAGCGAAAACCTGGAGCGCAAGGAGGGCGAGCAGCCCAACGCCAACCGGGTGATCGAAAGCGAGACGATCGAGGCGGGCAAGGAAAAAACTGCCGAGAAGTCGACCGAGCGCAAGGACAGCTAATCGCAAGCGCGAATTGGTATTGATCCGTGTTCGGCTTCAGCTTCTGGGAAGTGTCGCTCATTCTGGTCGTGGCCTTGGTGGTCATCGGCCCAGAACGGCTGCCCGGCGTGGCAAGAAAAGCGGGCGAGTGGACCTACAAAGTCCGCAAGTTCGTCGCCAATGCCAAAGCCGAGATGGACAGCGAGTTCAACATGCAGGACATGAAGCAGTTGCTGAACTCGCAGGAATCCGAGATCAGCAAGCTACGCGCGATGGTCGAGGAGACCCGCGACGACCTCTCGGGCACCGAGAGGAGCGTCAAGAGCGCCCTGTCCGATGCCGAACAGACCATGCGCAGTTCGGCCGAGGCCGAAAAGGCTCGACTCGACAAGGCCGGCAAGAAGGCTGACGACTCGGAGAACACCCCGGACGCGGGTGCTGAGGGCAGCCGCCTCAAGGCGCTCGACGACGAGGAGTCCGATACCTTCGAGGACGAGCTGAGCCGGCTGGAATCGGAAACCGGTGAGAGCTTCCGCCGCCCATTCGAATCGGCCGAAGCCGATACCCCGGCCGAGCCGACCACGACCCAGGATTCGACGGCAAAAGACCAAGATGAGCCAACGGAACGCAGACGCGACAACTGACGAACCCTCCGGTCTGGCGGGTTTCGTCTCGCATCTGGTCGAATTGCGCAACCGGCTGATCAAGTCGGTGGCCGTGGTCTTCGTCCTTTTCCTGGCGCTGTTCCCGTTCCGCAACGATCTGTTCCGCCTCCTTTCGGACCCGCTGTCGCAATTCCTGCCGGAAGGCGCGACCATGATCGCGGTACAGGTCGCATCGACCTTCTTCATCCCGCTCAAACTCGCCGGCTTCACGGCCCTGTTCCTCGCAATCCCGTTCCTGCTCTACCAGCTCTGGGCCTTTATCGCCCCGGGGCTGTACCAGCACGAGCGCAAGATGGTGATCCCGCTGGTCTTCTCCAGCACCGTCCTGTTCTACCTGGGCGCCGCCTTCGCCTATTTCGCGGTTTTTCCAGTCGTCTTCGGCTTTCTCTCCGGCACCGGACCCGCGGAAGTCAGCTTCGCACCCGACATCAACGAATACCTGAGCTTCGTCATTACGATGTTCTTCGCCTTCGGCTTCGTTTTTGAAGTGCCGGTGGCGACCGTGCTGTTGATCCTGATCGGCGTGGTCACGCCCGATCAATTGGCGGAAAAGCGCCGCTACGCGATCCTTGTCGCATTTATCCTCGGCGCGATCTTCACCCCGCCGGACATCCTGTCGCAGTTCATGATGGCAATCCCGGTCTGGTTCCTCTACGAACTGGGCATCGTCATCGGCCGCATCCTGCTCAAGCGCCAAGGCGGCCCCGTGCTGCCAACCGACGACGAGCCCGAGCCGGACGACACACCGCCCGGTGGTGGCACCGGCGGTGGCGTTGGTGGCGGTACGCCCGCCGGTGGCCAGAGTAGTCAGGGTGGCAGCCGTGCTGCCACGAGCAGCACGGCCAACACCGACCGGTCCTATGAAACCGAGAAGGACGACTTCGACTTCGATCGCGCCTTCGAGGAGATCGAGCGCGAGCAGCAGTCTCTCGAGGCGATCGAGGCCGAGACTCGTAAGGATCAGGTTACGAAAGGCGCCAGCGACGAGACGCAGGATGACGGAACGGCTGGCGGGTCCGAATCCGGGCAAAGTGACTTGGATGCGCGCCGAGACGAGTCACCCGACGCGAACGACGACGAGCGCAACAGCCGGCGCTGAGGCCGGTCGACCTCGTCGGCCGGGCGGACCCTTCGTCCGCCCAACCCGGAATGAAACGGATGGCCCCCTGCCCCCGCCTGGTGGTTGACGGCGCGTGCCACCCGATTCGGTCCGGTGACTTAATCGAAACACGAACAAGGAACGCAAGCCCATGTCCAATATCGCCCCGCGACGCCCTGTCCTGCTTGTGATCATGGACGGTGTCGGCGTCAACCCGAGCCGCAAGCACAACGCCGTGAGCCTCGCCGAGACGCCTAGGCTCGACGAGCTGTACGCCAACCACCCGCACACGGTAATCGAGGCCTCCGGGCGGGCCTGCGGCCTGCCGGACGGCCAGATGGGCAACTCCGAGGTGGGTCACCTGACCCTAGGCTGCGGCGCGATCAACCGTCAAGACCTGGTGCGCATCGACGACGCGATCAAGGACGGCAGCTTCTACGAGAACGCCGCGCTGAACCAGGCGATGCAGAAGGCCGCGGGTGCCGATCGACCGATCCACCTGATCGGGCTGGTGTCCGATGGCGGCGTGCACAGCCACGTCCGCCACCTGCTCGCGCTGATCAAGATGGCGAAAAAGGTCGGCGCCCGGCCGCTGATCCACATGATCACCGACGGCCGTGACACGGCACCGAAATCGGCCCTGACCTACCTCGACCAGCTCGAGCCCAAGCTCAAGGACGCCGGCGGGGCGATCGCGACCATCAGCGGTCGGTACTACGCGATGGATCGTGACCAGCGCTGGGAGCGCACCGAGGAGGCGTTCAACGCGATCGTGCGTGGAGACGGCCCGCGCTTTGCCGATGCGCGCGAGGCTCTGGCCGCCTCCTACGGGGCCGAGCAGCACGACGAGTTCATCCGCCCGGCGGTACTTGACGGTTACGAGCCGCTGATCGCCGATGACGCGATGATCTTCTTCAACTTCCGAAACGACCGCCCGCGCCAGCTCACCGAGGCCCTCGGCCAGGCGGAGTTCTCCGGCTTCGACCGCGGTGACTACCAGCCGATCGTAGTCACCTGCCTGACCGAATACGACCCGCGCTTCCTCTCACCGATCGGCTTTCCGCCCGAGCGGCCCAAGAATGTGCTCGCCGAGGCGATCAGCCAGGCCGGCATCAAGCAGTTTCACTGCGCCGAGACCGAGAAGTACGCCCACGTGACCTTCTTCTTCAATGGCGGCAAGGAAGAGACCTTCGCCGGCGAGGACCGCGTCATGGTGCCCTCGCCAAAGGTCGCGACCTACGACCTGCAGCCGGAGATGAGTGCGCTCGAAGTGGCGGACGCCGCCATCGACGCGGTGCGCGCCGAGCAGTACGGCTTCGTGCTGGTCAACTTCGCCAACGGTGACATGGTGGGTCACACCGCGGTACGCGACTCGGTGATCAAGGCGATGGAGACGGTCGACCTGGAGGTCGGTCGTCTTGTAGATGCTGCCCGTGAGCAGGAGTACTCGATCATCCTCACCGCTGACCACGGCAACTGTGACGAGATGGTCGACCCGGTGACCGGCGACCCTCACACCCAACACACCATCTATCCGGTGCCCTGCATCGTGATCGACAAGACCCCCGTGCGCCTGGGCACCGGCGGCGGCATCGCCAACATCGCGGCGACCGTGCTCGAACTGATGGGATTGCCGTTGCCGAAGAAGATGAAACGCTCGTTGCTGCTGGAGAAGCCCTCTAGCTGAGCATCCCCGCGTGACGGGATAGACACCCGGAAAACGGCCGCGGCCAACCCGACGAGGAGGGCCGCGGCCTCTATTTTGCCCGGAGAAAACGTGACATCCCTGGCCTAAGGCCACTCCAACCGCCTTGCGTCCGTTTTCTTCGCGCAGAGGAACGCCGGACCTCCCTAGCCCGACTACCGACCGGGCGGCAACCAGCGAACGATTCCTCCCGCCCTCGCAATCGGTCCTGCCCCGCTTACACAGCACCAGAACAAGCCCGGTTACCACGCCCGCGGACAGTCGTGGGGTCGACTTTCAATTCCTGAGCGTTATGTTATAACATTTGTGAAAATTACCCAGTAACCCGAAAGTGAAGGACGCCAGTGATGCCTCAAACACTACCTGACCCACGATCCGTCGCACTCGTAGCGACTGCCTTGTTGCCCCTGCTGCCGATTTCAGCGCAGGCAAACGACCTGCCCATGAACCCGAAACTCTCCGTGATCCTCGACGGCGTCTACTACGACGACAGCCTCGACGGCAGTGGTGATGCGATGCTCGGCGAGACCGCCGGCATCTTCGCCGCGCATGGTCATGACCATGAGGACGAAGGCGATCACGGCGGGCACGAACACGGTCTGGAACAGGGTTTCAATCTGCGCCATACCGAGGTAGTGCTCAGCGGCAGCGTCGACGGGATGTTCGACGCTCGTCTGAACGTCGCCATCTCCGACGAGGGCGATGTCGAGCTCGAGGAGGCCTTCGTTGCCAGCACCGGCCTGCCGGCCGGGTTACGGATCAAGGCGGGCAAGTTCTACTCCGGCATCGGCTACGCCAACGAGAAGCACCCGCACGACTGGGACTTCGTCGACCAGAACATCGCTTACCGAACGCTACTGGGCGACCATGGCCTGTCGGATACCGGCCTACAACTGACCTGGCTGCCGGCATGGGATCACTACACGCTGTTTGGCATCGAGGCCTTCCAGGGCGACAAGAACGAACGACTGGGCACCGAGGCCGAGCATGCCGACGACCTGCCCGACCGAGACAAGGCCCCGCGGCTGTGGACGGCGTTCGCGAAGTGGTCGACGGACCTCGGCCACGATCACGCCCTGCAGCTGGGCGCCTCGGCGGCCTTCTTCCGCAGCCACCAGGAAATGCACCACCATGGCGAAATGGACGAGCACGGCCTCGATGGCGATGCGCGCCTCTATGGCGTAGATGCGGTCTACAAGTACGACTCCGGGCAGGCCTACGGCCAGGGCGACTGGCGCATCTCCGGCGAGTATCTCTGGGTAGACAAGAACCTCGAGGTCGCCCACCACGAGAGCAACCAGGGCGTGATCGGCGAGGCGCGCGACTTCTCCGAGGACGGCCTGTATGTCCAGGCAACTTACGGCATCGCGCCGCGCTGGGAGGTCGGTCTGCGCTACGATGCCGTCGGCTTTACCAACGAGAAGCGGGGACCGCGCCCGGCCGTCAACACCGATTACGATGAAAGCGAACGCTGGACTGCAGCAGCCACCTGGCACATCAGCGAGACCAGCCGCATTCGTGCACAAGTCGCTCAGGTGAGTGGCGCCTTCGACGATCATCGCGAGGACTACACGCAGTTCTACCTGCAGTACCAGATGAGCCTCGGCGCTCATGGCGCACATAACTTCTAAGGGAGATGGACCATGCTCAAACGCCTGCTCATTACGCTGGCCTTCCTGCTGCCGGGCTCTCTCCACGCCGCCGACCTGCGCGTCGTGGCAACCACAAACTCGATGGGCGCACTAGCGACAGCCGTCGGCGGCGAGCGCATCAGCCTGACCGTGCTGGCTCCGCCGGATCGCGACGCACACTTCCTGCAGGCCAGACCATCGATGATGCGCGACCTGCGTCGCGCCGATCTCGTCATCGCGGTGGGCGCCGAACTGGAGGCCGGCTGGCTGCCGGTCGCGGTCAAGCGGGCCGCCAACCGTGACATCCAGCCCGGTCAGCCGGGTCATTTTGAGGCCGCAGAACACCTCGAACTGCTCGACGTGGGCGAGTCCGGCGCGGGCCATACGCATGCCTCGGGCAATCCGCACTTCAACCTCGATCCACGCCGGATGCGCACGTTGCTGCCGGCGCTGGCCGAGCGGCTGGCCGATATCGACCCGGCCGGCGCATCGGTCTATGAAGCAAACGCCGCGGCCGCGGTCGCGCGCGTCGAGGCACGGATGTCCGAGTGGCAGACAAAGGTGGCAGAAGCCCCCGGTGCGGTGTTCCACCACGCCGACACCCGCTACCTGATGGACTGGCTCGACGTGCCCACACTGGGCTACCTCGAGCCCGTGCCCGGTGTGCCGCCCACCGCCCGGCATATCCGCGAACTGGCCGAGTCACTCGACGGGCGTGACGGGGTGATCATCCACGCGCCCTACTATTCCGAAAGCGGGCCGGGGAAGCTCGCCGATGCGCTCGGCTGGCCGATCGAACAACGCCACACCGAACCGAGCGAGCCCACCCTCGCCGGCTGGCTCGACCTGATCGACGGCTGGGTCGACGCGCTCGCACCCCGCAACTAGATGCTGCTCGACCTGCACCAGGTTGTCACCGCCCCGGTGGGGTCGCCGACACCGCGTATCGGCCCGATTTCCCTGTCGGTCGATGCCGGCGAGTTGGTTGCGCTTACCGGTCCCAACGGCGCGGGCAAGTCCACCCTTCTCGCCGCCATCACCGGGCGGGCGCCGATCCTCTCCGGCACATGTCACCTGGCCACCGGCACCCGCGTGCAGCTAATCGAACAGACCCACCAGCATGACCGCGACCTTCCGATCAACGGCCGAGACTTTCTCGCTGCAGCCGGGGCCGACTCGAGCCCTCCCGCCCCGCTTACCGACTGGCTCGACCGTCGACTCGATGCCTTGAGCGGCGGTCAGCGCCAGTTGCTGCGCGTCTGGGCCGGCCTGACCGCCCCCGGACAACTGGTCCTGCTGGACGAGCCGAGCAACAACCTCGATGCGGCCGCCCGAGCTCAGTTACACCGCCTGCTGCGCGACCGCCCACCCCACCGCGGCCTGCTGCTGGTCAGCCACGACCCGGAGCTGCTCGCACTGGATTGCCACCGCCAAGTGGCCATGTCGGCAGGACGGACATGACCGAGCTGTTCGGGCTGCCGTTTCTTACCGGGTTGGCGCTGGCCGTGCTGCTACCGATCGGCGGGGTGTGGTTGCGGTTGCGCGAGGAATGGCTGGCCGCGCTGGCAGTGGCCCATCTCGCCGGCGCCGGGGCCGTCATCGCGCTGGCGCTCTCCCTGCCGTCACTGCCCGGGGCCTTGTTCGCCGCCGTGCTGGGCATGCTGGGCCGCCACATCCCCGGTGCCGGAAACTCCGCTTACGGCTGGTTGATTCTGGCCGGCTGGGCAACCACGCTGCTGATCGCAGCCAACAGCCCGTTGGGCGAGACACTGGCCCGTCAGGTCATCGAGGGGCAGCTCTACTTCACCGGCCCACTGGAACTGGGCGCCGCGGTCGTGCTGCTGGGGCTGACCCTTGCCCTGCGCCGCCGCATCGACCGTTTTGAGCTGGCCACCCGCCTGCTGCCCGCAGCCGATGCGACCGAACGATCCCGGCGCCGCCGAGTCGCGCTGGTCACCGACCTACTGCTCGCCGGTCTGCTGGCCGCCGGCACCCTCTCCATCGGCCTGATGGCCACCTTCGCCCTGGTGTTACTACCCGCGTGGGCGGCATTCCGCCGATCGTCCGACTGGCGCCAGGCAGGCAGACTGGCCGTGGGTATCGGCGTGGTCGGCTACCTGGCCGCCTTTGCCCTTGCACTGACGCTCGACCAGCCCTTCGCCGCGATACTGGTCGCCACGCTGCTGGTGCTGGCCAGCGCGGTCCGCCAGTTCACGCCCCGGGGACAGTGAAGTCCGCTGGACTGCCCGCGTGCTACGCTTGCCAGCGATGCACGCAGGAGGTGCCGCATGAACCAGCCACCACGGGCGCCGGACGACGACCAACACGCATCACCAGATCAGGCGCCTGAGCCGAAACGGGGCATCGGGTGCCTGGGCGTGAGCCTGATTGTCGTCGGTACGATGATCGTCACACTCGTACTGGGCGCGGTGGTGGTGCGTTATTTCCTGTTCCCGAATCAGTTCGAGCCGGTCGAACTGAACGCGACCGAGCAACAGACACTGGATGACAAGCTCGCCACCATCGGCATTTATTCCGACCAGTCCCCACCCCGAGCGGGGGACCGGTTTTCCTCGAAACCCGAAGAGTTCGATCAGCAGGGTCGCCTCAAGCCCGAGCCATACCGGGAGAAGGACACCCCGCGCGAGGTGCAATTCGACGAGCGCGAGCTCAACGCGATTATCGCCCGCGATCCGGAAATGGCGCGGCGGCTGGCCATCGACCTGTCCGAGGACCTGGTCAGCGTCAAGCTCCTGGTGCCGCTGCCACCGGACTTCCCGCTCATGGGTGGACAGACGCTGCGCCTGAACGCCGGTGCCGAGGTACGGCAGGTTCCGACGCCCGAGGGCTCAAGGCTGGCCGTCATCGTCACCGGCGTGAGCCTATGGGGCGTGCCGCTGCCAAACACGTGGATCGGCGGACTCAAGGGCGTTGACTTGGTCGCGGAATTCGGTGGCGAGCCGGGCTTTTGGCAATCGCTCGCCGAGGGCGTGGAGTCCGTTGACGTCGAGGAGGGCTGGCTGGTATTCCGGCTGGCCGAATGAACATCGCAGACCCCGATAACTAAGAGGAGACTTTGGCATGAAGACCGCCCTGATCACCGGCACCAATCGAGGCATCGGCCTTGATCTGACCCGCCAGTTGCTCGAAGACGGCTGGCGGGTGCATGCCACCGCGCGCGATCCGGAGGAGTCGGCCGAACTCAAGGCGTTGGCCTTTGCCCACCCGGACACCCTGCAACTGCACGCCCTGGATGTGGCGGATGCCGATGCCATCCGGGCGCTTTCCGGGCAACTGGCCGACGAGTCGATCGACTGGCTGATCAACAACGCTGGCATCTACGGCCCGCGTGGGGTTGTATTCGGCAACGTCCACGACGTCGAGGCCTGGTTGGAGGTGTTCCACATCAACAGCATCGCACCGATGCTGATCATGCAGGCTTTTGCCGAGCAGGTGGCGCGCAGCGACGAAAAGAAGATCGGCATACTCTCGAGCAAGGTGGGATCGATGGGCGACAACGGTTCCGGCGGCGGCTACATTTACCGGTCGAGCAAGGCGGCGGTAAACGCGGTGATCAAGAGCGCCTCGATCGACCTCGAGCCACGCGGCATCAACGTGGTCGCCCTGCACCCAGGCTGGGTGCTGACCGACATGGGCGGCCCCAACGCCGAGATCACCACCGCCCAGAGCGCGGAAGGGCTACGTCGCAATATGGCCGGCCTGAGCGAGGCCGACCGGGGTCGGTTCATCGACATCGATGGCACGACCATTCCCTGGTAAAGGCCTCTAGGCCGAACTCAAAGAACCAAGAGAACCCCGATCCACCGCCGCGCCGAGGAGCGGAACTCATCAGTTATCCGGCTAATGCTTGTTGGCGCAAACAGGAATCGTTATCATTACAGAAGAATTCCATTGGCGCGCACTCCGCCTTACGCGCCCCCATGCCAGCCAGCCGGGAGGCCGTCATGCAGCTGCTGCACCACTGTGGGGAAGAGGCCGACCAGATCGTGGTCACCTCGCCGGACGGGGACCGGGAAATCGCCCGGTTTCGCTATGCCGAGCTCGACCGTTTCATCGCCGAAGGCAAGCTCTCAAGCACGGAATTGTTCGACCGCCGTCCGGCTGGTCAGGCGGCTCTGTGCCGGCAGCTGGCGCTTCTCGCCTGCGCGCGGGAATGCCGCCACGGCATGGCCTGCCTGGCGGTTGACTGCCCCCACCACCCGGCGGCAAAACACCTCCCCATCGCGACGCTCGACAGCCTGCCGGCCGCCAAACCAAAGCCCGCTTGAACCAATATGGTGCCAGCAGACATTCTAACGCACCATTAAAGTGCGGCCGGCTCCCGCGCCTGCCGTGTCTCGCATGGCGGACCCGCGATGCATTGGCAGCGACACCAATCGCCGGCTCCAGCACACCTTGCGCGATAACAGTTACTTAGCCGCACCGAGGTCATCCGACAGCCAGCCCGGGTGGCCGCACGCCCAACCAGTCACGCGTCCACAAGAAACAGGCACGGTTTCTGCTTTTCTTGCACCAAGTCGGGCATCAGCGGATCATGTCGGCAGCATGCCGTGCGATCTCACGCCCGCCGCATTCGAGATACATCGTTCACCGGAGGATTCCATGTCCAACGCGACCAACAAAGTCATGACCCTGATGGAAGAAAACGGCGTCAAGTTCGTCGACTTCCGCTTCACCGACACGCTGGGCAAGCAGCAGCACGTCACCTACCCGGCCGGCCACATCGACGAGGAAACCTTCGAGGACGGCGTGATGTTCGACGGGTCCTCGATCGCTGGCTGGAAGGGCATTAACGCCTCGGACATGATCCTGATGCCGGACCCGGAATCCGCCAACATCGATCCGTTCTCCGAAGAGCCCACCCTGATCGTCATCTGCGACATCATCGAGCCGGACACCATGCAGGGCTACAACCGTGACCCGCGTTCGGTCGCCCGCCGTGCAGAGGCCTACATCCAGTCCTCCGGTCTGGCCGACGCCGCGCTGTTCGGCCCGGAGAACGAATTCTTCGTCCTCGACGACGTGCGCTGGGGCTCGGACATGTCCGGCTCGTTCGTCAAGATCGACTCCAAGGAAGCCGCCTGGAACGCCGAGCGCGTCTACGAGGACGGCAACATGGGCCACCGCCCTGGCATCAAGGGCGGCTATTTCCCGGTCCCGCCGGTCGACTCCCTGCACGACATCCGTCAGGCGATGTGCCTGGTGCTCGAGGAGATGGGCCAGAACGTCGAGGTGCACCACCACGAAGTGGCGACCGCCGGCCAGTGCGAGATCGGTGTCGCGTTCAACACGCTGGTGAAGAAGGCGGACGAAGTCCAGGACCTCAAGTACGTGATCCACAACGTCGCCCACGCCTACGGCAAGACCGCCACCTTCATGCCCAAGCCGATCGTCGGCGACAACGGGTCGGGCATGCACGTCCACCAGTCGATGACCCGGGACGGCAAGAACCTGTTCTCCGGTGATGGTTACGCTGGCCTCTCCGAGATGGCGCTCTACTACATCGGCGGCATCATCAAGCACGCCCGCGCGCTGAACGCGTTC
The DNA here is from genome assembly GCA_041685825.1 of Guyparkeria sp. Taxonomy (GTDB): domain Bacteria; phylum Pseudomonadota; class Gammaproteobacteria; order Halothiobacillales; family Halothiobacillaceae; genus Guyparkeria. Next base: position 53,399 of record JAWLFB010000005.1, read on the forward strand.
TGCAACCCATCGACAAATAGCTACAAGCGCCTGGTTCCGGGCTTCGAGGCACCCGTCAAGCTGGCCTACTCCAGCCGCAACCGTTCGGCCTCCATCCGGATCCCATTCGTCTCGAACCCGAAAGCCCGTCGTGTCGAGCTGCGCTTCCCGGACTCGACCGCCAACCCGTACCTGGCGTTCGCGGCGATGCTGATGGCGGGCATCGATGGCATCCAGAACAAGATCCACCCGGGCGAGGCCGCCAGCAAAAACCTCTACGACCTGCCGCCGGAAGAAGAAAGCAACATCCCCGAGGTG
>JAWLFB010000044.1:0-16036 GCA_041685825.1 Guyparkeria sp.
GATGCGTCAGATGATCGAGGCCGGTGTCCACTTCGGTCACCAGACTCGATACTGGAACCCGGGCATGGCGCCCTACATCTTCGGTCAGCGCAACCGGATTCACATCGTCAACCTGGAAAAGACGCTGCCGATGTTCGAGGATGCCCTGAACTACGTCGGCAAGCTGGCAGGTAACGGTGGCAAGATCATGTTCGTCGGCACCAAGCGTTCGGCCCGTGACCTGGTCGAGCAGGAAGCCAAGCGCTGCGGCATGCCGTACGTCAATCACCGCTGGCTCGGCGGCATGATGACCAACTTCCGTACCGTTCGCGCCTCCATCCGTCGCCTCAAGGCGCTTCAGCAGATGGAAGAAGACGGCAGCTTGGCGAAGCTGGTCAAGAAAGAAGCCCTCGAAACCACTCGCGAGCGGGCCAAGCTCGAGCGCTCGATCGGCGGTATACAAGACATGGAGCGTCTCCCGGACGCCCTGTTCGTCATCGACGTCGGCCACGAAGACATCGCCATCAAGGAAGCTAAGAAGCTAGGTATCCCGGTCGTGGCAGTGGTCGATACTAACAACAGCGCCGAGGGTGTGGACTACGTCATCCCGGGTAACGATGACGCCATCCGCGCCATTCAGCTGTACACCTCCGCTATTGCCGATGCCGTCCTGGACGCCAAGGGTGCTGCCAGCGTCAGTGAATCGGATTTTGTCGAGGTGGCCGACGAGGAAGAAGCGGCAAAGTAATGGCCGCCTGGAGTGGGGCGGTCGTCTCGGCCGCTCCGCCGCAGTTTTTCTGAACAACGGGTCGCCTGGCCCGTTGTTTTTGTACAAGACAGATTCGGGAGAAGACAGCTCATGGCAATTACCGCCTCTCTGGTCAAGGAACTCCGCGAGCGCACCGGCTCGGGGATGATGGAGTGCAAGAAGGCACTGGTCGAGACCGACGGCGACATCGAGGCCGCGATCGAGCAGATGCGCAAGAGCGGTCTGGCCAAGGCCGATAAGAAGGCCGGTCGAGTGGCCGCCGAAGGCCAGGTCACCATCGCGATCAGCGACGACCGCAAGAGTGCCGCGATGGTCGAGATCAACTCTGAGACCGACTTCGTCTCCAAGGGTGATGACTTCGCCGGTTTCGCGCAGACCGTCGCCGAGAAGATCCTGGCAGATGATCCGGCGGACATGGACGCGATCAACGCACTGGAAGTCGACGGTGAAAAGGCCGACGACCGCCGCAAGGCGCTTGTTGCCAAACTGGGCGAGAACATCCAGATCCGTCGTTTCGTTCGCATGGCGACCAGCGGCGTGATCGGCGCCTACCGTCACGGAGAGCGAATTGGCGTATTGGTCGAGCTCGAGGGTGGCAGCGAGGAGCTGGCGCGAGACCTGGCCATGCACGTAGCCGCGACCAAGCCGAACTGCGTCGATGAGGCGCAGGTCGATGAGGCCACCGTCGAGAAAGAGCGTGAGATCTTCCGCGCCCAGGCTGCGGAATCCGGGAAGCCGCCGGAGATCGTCGAGAAGATGATCGATGGCCGTATCCGCAAGTTTCTCGCGGAGATCACTCTCGTCGGCCAGCCGTTCGTCAAGGATCCCGACCAGACCGTGGGGCAGCTCCTCAAAAAGGAGGGCGCCAAGGTGGTTCGCTTCGAACGCATGGAGGTCGGCGAAGGCATCGAGAAAGAGGAAGGCGACTTCGCCGCCGAAGTGATGGCGCAGGTCAAAGGGGGCTAACCCCCTTGTCGAAAAGCCGGGCATGCCCCGGCTTTTTTTTGAATCGCGGAATTTCCGCCTAAGCCCCGCCACCTGGTTCGATATCGGCCGGCACCACACGACGGGGCTTACGCAGAAATGTCCGACGCCGCCGCGCCCCGGGTGCGAGTGGTCCGTCCCACACAAGCTCACAGCCCACAGGTGAACGATATGCAAGCTGCCGGCTCTCCCCGTTTTCGACGTGTTCTGCTCAAACTCAGCGGCGAGGCGCTGATGGGGGATCAGTCATTCGGGATCGACCCGGCCGTGATTAGTCGCCTCGGTGAGGATATCCAGGAACTCAAGAACCGGGGTGTCGAGGTGGCCGTGGTCGTCGGCGGCGGGAACATCTTCCGTGGCGAGGGCCTGGCCGGTGGGGGCATGGACCGCGTGACCGGGGATCAGATGGGGATGCTGGCGACCGTGATGAACGGGCTGGCGATGCAGGACGTCCTCGAGCAGCGCGGACTCAAGGTGCGTGTCATGTCGGCGGTGTCCATTCATGCCGTGTGCGAGGACTACATCCGTCGCCGTGCGATCCGCCACCTGGAGAAAGGCCGGGTGGTCGTGCTGGTCGGTGGGACGGGCAATCCGTTCTTCACCACGGACTCCGGCGCGAGCCTGCGCGCGGTGGAAATCAATGCCGATCTTATGATCAAAGCGACCAAGGTGGACGGGGTCTACAGTGCCGACCCGACCCTCGATGCCAATGCAGAACGCTACGAGCATTTGACGTACAATGCCGTGCTCGACCAGCGGCTGGGTGTCATGGACGCCACCGCGATCGTGATGTGTCGCGATCAGCAGATGCCGCTGATGGTGGTTGACATCAATGAGCCGGGGAACCTGGTGCGCGCCGTTGCCGGTGAAGCCGTGGGAACCCTGGTGACAGCGGAGAACGAGAAGAATGATTGACGATATCGTCAAAGACGCCCGCTCGCGCATGAACAAGAGTATCGAGGCGCTAAAGAGCGAGCTTTCCAAGATCCGCACCGGCCGGGCGCACGTCAGCGTGCTCGACCATATTCACGTGGAGTACTACGGTAGCCAAGTGCCGCTCTCCCAGGTCGCCAAGCTGTCGGCCGAGGACGCGCGCACCTTGTCAGTCACCCCGTGGGAAAAGGACATGGTGGGCAAGATCGAGAAAGCTATCATGACTTCCGATCTGGGTTTGAACCCGTCGACCGCCGGGACCGTCATCCGCATTCCGATGCCGCCTCTCACTGAGGAGCGTCGCCGCGATCTCGGCAAAGTGGTGCGCAACGAAGGCGAGAACGCCAAGATTGCGATCCGCAATATCCGTCGCGATGCTAACAGCGATCTCAAGGGGTTTCTCAAGGAGAAGGAAATCTCCGAGGACGAGGATCGTCGTGGCCAGGACACCATCCAGAAGCTGACCGACGAACGGGTGGCCGAGGTGGACCAGCTCGTGGCGGATAAAGAAAAAGAGCTGATGGAAGTCTGAGGCGACGTGCGGGCGCGTAGCCACGACCATGAGCCGGTGGGCGAGATTGACCCGGCGCGCCTGCCGCGCCACGTGGCGATCGTCATGGATGGCAATGGCCGCTGGGCGCGTGCTCGCCATCTGCCGCGAACGGTCGGTCATCAGCGCGGACGGCGCTCGGTACGGGCCACCATTCGTGCGGCGATGCGGCGGGGCGTTCCCATTCTCACTCTGTTTGCTTTCTCCTCCGAGAACTGGAAACGCCCTGTCGACGAGGTCGATGCGTTGATGAAACTGTTCATCAACGCACTCGAAAAGGAACTCGATGAGCTCGACGAAAACGGCGTACGCTTGACCTTCATCGGTGAACGTTCTCGGCTGGATGCCTCGGTGCGGGCGCTGATGGACGCCGCCGAGGCGCGCACGGCAGGCAATGATCGCCTCCAGCTTCAGATTGCCGTGAGCTACGGCGGTCAGTGGGACATCCTGCAGGCCGCCCGGCAGTTGGCCGAGCGCCACGCTCACTCCCCGCTTGCACTTGATGACCCAGAGATCCTGCAATCGGCCTTCAAGGCCGGACTTGCGACGGCCGGGCAACCACCGGTCGACCTGTTCATCCGCACCGGCGGCGAGCGGCGCTTAAGCAATTTCCTCCTCTGGCAGGCCGCTTACGCCGAACTCTATTTCACCGACGTGCTCTGGCCCCTGTTCGACGAGGCCGAGTTCGACCGTGCTCTGGGCTGGTTCGCGGGGCGAGAGCGCCGCTTTGGCCGCGTCGCATCCAACGAGACAGACCGATGACCGGTACACCCTTACGCCTGTTGACGGGGACGATTGCCGGCCTGGTCTCGCTGGCGGTCATTCTCCTCGCCCCGGATCGTGTCTTTGCCGGCCTAACCTTGGTCCTGTTGGGCTGGGCGGCCGTGGAATGGTTCCGGCTCTGCGGGCTGGCCCCATGCGAGATCTGGCCTTGGGCACTGGTGACCGTGGCCATGGCCGTGGGTTGGCAATGGGGCTGGCCCGCAGACCAACGGGTGTGGCTGATGATTGCGGCCGCGGTCGTGTGGGCATTCCTGTTTGCCGCGCAACTGCGCTATCGCCACCGGCAGCCGCCGACGCGGCCGTTCTGGCAGCGCCGGCTGACCGGATTGCTTATCCTGCCTCTGTTCTGGGTGGCGCTGGTTGACGTGCAAGCCGCGCCCCACGGTGAATGGTTGTTGGTGTTTGGGATTCTTGTTGTGGTGGTCGCCGATTCGCTCGCCTATTTTGCCGGGCGTGCATTTGGGCGCCACAAACTGGCCCCTATGATCAGCCCGGGCAAGTCCATGGAAGGCGTGGCCGGGGGATTGGCCGGTGTGGCCGTGCTCGCTGCGATAGGGGCGGTGTTACCGTTGTTCGCCGCCACGCCGAGTTGGTTACTTGCCCTGTGGTGCGTGCTGGTCGCGCTGGCCTCGGTGGGTGGGGACCTCGAGGAGTCGCGTCTCAAACGTGAGGCGGGGGCCAAGGACAGCGGTCGCATCCTGCCGGGGCACGGCGGGGTCCTTGATCGTCTTGATGGCCAATTTGCCGCCATGCCCCTGTGGTGGCTTGGGCTGTGGCAGATGCAGCTGATGGGAGGCTGAGGTGGCACGGACCCGTATCGGCATCTTCGGCTCGACTGGCAGCATTGGCGCGAGCACGCTGGACGTGCTTGCGCGTCACCCGGAACGGTTTGCCGTCGAGGTGCTCGTAGCCCATTCGCGAGTCGATCCCTTGTTCGAACAGATCAAACGATTCCGTCCGGCGACGGTCGGGCTAGTCGATGCCGGCCGGCGCGTCGCGCTCGAAGAGCGGCTGGCCAGCCTGCCCGGTGCCCAGCGGCCGATCCTGGTGGTCGGGCAGGCGGCGGTGGACGAGTTGGCCGGTCATGCGGCGCTCGATACCGTGGTCGCGGCGGTGGTGGGTACCGCGGGTCTGGGGTCGACGTGGAACGCGTTGGCGGCCGGCAAGCGGGTGCTACTGGCCAACAAGGAGTCCCTGGTGGCGGCCGGCGAGCTGATGCTCGACGTGGCGCGCCGTGCCGGGGCCACACTGTTGCCGATCGACAGCGAGCATAACGCTATCTTCCAGTGCCTGCCGGCCGATCAGGCTGCCGTGGTGGGTCGTGCTGGGCTGGTGGGCGACAGCCACGAGATCGAGCGGTTGGTACTCACGGCTTCGGGTGGGCCGTTTCGCGAGCGACCGCTTGCCGACTTTGCCGGTATAACCCCCGAGCAGGCCTGCGCCCACCCGAACTGGTCTATGGGGCGCAAGATATCAGTCGATTCGGCCACCATGATGAACAAAGGGCTCGAGGTGATCGAGGCGGCCCACTTGTTCGGGGTCTCTGCCGAGCGTATCGAGGTGCTGGTTCACCCCGAGTCGGTGATCCACTCCATGGTGCGATTCGTCGATGGATCGGTGATCGCCGAACTGGGTCAACCGGACATGCGCACACCGATTGCCCACGCCCTAGCGTGGCCGGAGCGAATCGAGTCGGGTGTCGCGCCGCTGGACTTCGGTGCGCTCGCCGGGTTGCATTTCGAATCACCGGACCCCGAGCGTTTCCCCGCCCTGCGCCTGGCTTTCGAGGCCCTTGCCGCCGGTGGGGGCATGCCCCTGGTGATGAATGCCGCCAACGAAGTGGCGGTCGCGGAGTTTCTGGAACATCGAATCGGCTTCATGGACATTCCGGCCGCGCTGGACGCGGCGATGGCGCACTTTGTCGGCGAGGATGCCTCTGTTGCGCCGGAGACCATCGAGGCGGTGCTGGCCGCCGATCGGGAAGTGCGTGGTTGGACCGCGTCATGGTGTCGTGCGCGCACTAGCGGCGCCGCGGTCGGGGCTGATTAATGGATATTCTTCTGAGCGTGGTCGGCTTTCTGCTGACCATCGGCACCCTGGTGGCTTTCCACGAGTACGGTCATTTCTGGATGGCTCGCCGCCTGGGCGTGCGCGTGCTGACCTACTCGCTCGGTTTCGGTCGGGCGATCTACTCGACACGACGTGGCCCGGAGTCGATCGAGTATCGCGTCGGGCTGTTTCCGCTCGGTGGTTACGTGCGCATGCTCGACGAGCGTGAGGGGGCGGTCGATCCGGCGGAACGTCACCGGGCGTTCAATCGACAGTCGCTGAAGGTGCGGGCGGCCATCGTGGCGGCCGGTCCGGCGGCCAATGTCGTCCTGGCCCTGGTGTTCTGGTGGCTGATGTTCATGGTGGGCACCCAGGGGGTGCTGCCCAAGGTCGGCGACCTGGATGCCGAATCGCGCCTTGCCGCAGCGGGGCTGCAGGAGGGTGACATCATCCGTGCCGTGGACGGCGACCCGGTGATGACCCTGTCGGATCTGCGCTTGTCGCTGCTCAACGGGGCGATCGAACAACAGGCGATGCCGATCACGATCGAGCGTGACGGTAGCCGGCGGGACATGACGCTCGATCTGCGCGAACTCGATCCACTGGGCGGTGAGATCGGCCGGCAGCCCACGGATATTCTCGAGCGGGTGGGTTTCGCCCTCTGGCGGGCACCGGCGTACGCCGAAATGGCCGAGGTGCAGCCGGATTCGCCCGCCACGGCCGCCGGGCTCGAGGCCGGCTCGCGGATCGTCGCGATCGACGGGCGCGAATACCGCGATCCCTGGGCTTTGATCGAGGCAATCGGATCACGAGCGGGCGAGGCGAGCCGATTGACCATCGAGTCGGATAGCGGGCGTGAGGATGTGGTCGTCACCCCAAGTCCGACCGAGGTAGATGGCGAGATCGTGGGGCGAATCGGGGTGGCGCTGAGTGCGCACCCGCTCGACGAGGAGGCGGCCGAGTCGATGTTCCTGCTGGAACGAACTGGGCCGGTCGAGGCGATGGGGCTGGCCGTTGAGCGCACCTGGGACATGACCACGCTGACGTTGTCTGTCTTCCACCGGCTGCTTACCGGCGAGGCGAGTATCGCCAATCTCTCGGGGCCGGTCGCCATCGCCGAGTATGCTGGCAAGAGCCTGCTTCTGGGGTTATCGACCTTCCTGGGTTTTCTCGCCCTGGTCAGCCTTTCGCTGGCCATTCTCAACCTGCTGCCGATTCCGATGCTTGATGGTGGGCACCTACTCCTATACGCCATCGAGGCAATCAAGGGTGGGCCGGTTGGTGCCGCATTCGAGGAGGTCTTGGCTCGCCTGGGTATCCTGCTGCTCGGGCTGCTGATGGTGGTGGTTTTCTACAACGACATCGCGCGGTTGATGCACTAGGCCCGCTTGGGCCACAATAACCCGGATTTTCCTTAGGGAAACTCTGCACGATTCGATAGCATCCCCGGATTCGGGTATGTGATCAATGGGTTCATCTGCCCGCTGTAGCAGCCCTTGTGAAGGACGAAGGGCCCATTGACGGGAGCCTGCGCCTTGTATTTGGGGGCTTGGCCGTCGCGAAAAGACGCAATCGAGTCGCGTGACGTTTCCCTAGTGCCGGGTCCGCGAGTCGACCGAACCTCGGCCGGATTTCCGAATTTCATCCATCCGCCTGACCAGGAAAGCCTTTCGGCATGACCATCACCCAACGCTGCACCTCCCTGGCGCTTGCCGCGCTGCTTCTCTTGCCAACGCTGGCACAGGCATTCGAAATCACTGACATCCGGGTCGAGGGCCTACGTACCATCTCCCCGGGCACGGTGTTTACCTACATTCCCTACGAGGTCGGCGATGACTTCCAGGCGGGTGACAGTACACGTGTGGTCGAGGCGTTGTACGACACCGGTTTTTTCAAGGATGTCGAGGTGGGGCGTGGGCCGGACGATGCGCTGCTTATCCGGTTGCAGGAGCGCCCGACCATCACGGCATTGGAGGTCAACGGCAACGATAAGGTCGAAACCGAGAAGCTCCAGGAAGCCCTGAAATCGATCGGTTTGGTGCAGGGGCGTGTGCTGGACCAGCGGGCGCTGGACAAGATGCAGACCGAATTGCAACGCGTCTACTACAGCCTGGGTCAGTACGGTGTGCAGATCGAGACCGAGGTCGAGGAACTCGAGGACAATCGCGTCTTCGTCAATATCGAGATCTACGAGGGCAAGCCGGCCTCCATCCGCCGCGTGCGGATCATCGGCAATGAGGACTTTGACGAAGGCGAACTGCTCGATCAGTTCGAGCTCGGTCCGGTTTCCTGGTGGCGTTTCTGGTCGAGTGCCGACCAGTACTCCAAGCAGAAGCTGTCGGCGGACCTCGAGCGCCTGCGTTCGTTCTACCTTGACCGCGGTTACCTCAAGTTCGCGGTGGACTCCACCCAGGTAACCATTACGCCCGACAAGAAGGATATCGAGGTGGTGGTCAACATCACCGAGGGCGAGCGCTACAAGGTCGAGGACGTCACCTACAGCGGCAACATGCTGCTCAACGAAGAGACACTCGAGGAGTTGACGCAGGTTGAAGTGGGTGAGTACTTCAACCGCCGACAGGTGGTCGACACGAGCGATGCCATCGGTCGCCGCATGGGCGACTACGGCTACGCCTTCGCCCGGGTGGAGCCGCGACCGGACATCGATGAAGACGAGAAAACCGTTGTCGTCGACTTCAACCTCGAGCCCGGCCGTCGCGTCAGCGTGCGCGAGATCGAGTTCAAGGGGAACTACAACACCAACGAGGTCGTCTATCGCCGCGAAATGCGGCAGATGGAAGGTAGCTGGTATGCGGGCGACAAGCTAGACCGCTCCAAACAGCGTATCGAGCGACTGCCGTCGGTGCAGGCGGTCGAGCAGGAGATCAAGCCTGTTCCCGAGGCGCCGGATCAGGTCGACATCGAGTACGACATCACCGAGCAGCTGTCCGGCTCCCTGACCGCCGGTGTTGGTTTCTCGCAGGCCGAGGGCGTGCTGTTCAACGTCGGTTTGAACCAGCCGAACTTCCTCGGCACAGGCAAAGAAGTGGGATTGAACGTAGAGCGCAGCTCGTTCCGCGAGTACTACCAGTTCGACTACCGTGATCCCTACTTCACAGTCAATGGAGTCAGTCAGGGCTTTGGCTTGTTCTACCAAAAGCAGGATGGCACCGAGCTGTCGCTCTCTCGCTACTTGGTCGACTCGTTCGGTGGCAACATCAACTTCGGTGTGCCGCTCTCGGAGTTGACTTATGGTTCGATCGCCTTCGGCGTCGAAAGCCAAGAAATCAAGGCGACGACCCGTTCTCCAACCTGGGTTACCGGCCCGGATAACAGTGTTAACGATACCCCCGGCCCGGGCTTTGACGGCGAGCAGTTCTACACGTACACCATCAAGCCGTCCTGGCGCTACGATTCGCGCAATCGTCACATGTTCCCGACCGCGGGTCAGTACCACCGCCTGTCGGCGACGTTGGCCGTACCGGGCAGTGATCTGACCTACGCCAAGGGCGAGTACGACGGGGAGTTCTACCTGCCACTGACCGACCTGTTCACCCTGCAAGCGCACGGTAACGTCGGCCAGATCAAGTCCTACGGTGATACCGAGAACGATTACAGCGGCGTGAGCGAGTACTACGACGGCGTGCCGCCGTTCCTGAACTACTTCACCGGTGGTATCCGTTCCGTAAGAGGCTATGAGGACTACTCGCTCGGTCCGCGCGACAACAACGATGACCCCATGGGCGGCACCTTCAAGCTCAATGGTGGGCTAGCGATCTACTCGCCGCTGCCGTTCCTGACCGAGCAGCGCGACTCGGTCCGCATGTCACTGTTCTGGGACGTCGGCAATGCCTACCGTGACGTCGAGGATTTCGAGGCCGATTCGTTGCGCCAGTCGGTGGGCGTGGGTCTGAGCTGGATCTCGCCGGTTGGTCCGCTGATGTTCAGTTTTGCCCAACCACTCAACGACGAGCCTGAAGATCGGACACAGAGCTTCCAGTTCTCGATCGGCGCGTCGTTCTGATGGGCTGTGGCATAATGTGCCGCCATGCAGGAGTGGGTGCCGCCGCATGGCGGTGCCCGTTCGGCCCACACCATCGGGCCACGACGTTTCAGGAGATGACTGAGTGATTCGCTTGCTTCAACGATTCGCCTTACTCACGATCGCGCTGGTCGCGCCGCTGACGGTGCAGGCAGCCGATATTAAGATCGGCTTTGTCAATTCCTCGGTGTTGCTGGAGCAGGCGCCCCAGGCCGAGCAGGCCAAGGAAAAGCTCGAACAGGAATTCTCCACCCGCGAGGAAGAATTGCGCGGTGTTCGGCAGGAAGTCCAGGAGATGGAAAACCGCCTCAATCGTGACGGTGTCACCATGAGCGAGGGCGATCGCGGCAACCTCGAGCGTGAGCTCAATCGCAAGCTGCGCGACCTGCAGCGTCAGCAGAGCAACTTCCGGGATGACCTGAATCTTCGCAAGAACGAGGAACTGGGTAAGTTGCAGAGGTTGGTGCTCGACGCGATCCGCGAGGTGGCTCGGGAGCAGGGCTATGATCTCGTGCTTTCCGAGGGTGTGGTCTACTCGGCCGATCGGGTCGAACTGACCAAGGATGTCCTCGACCGTCTTGAGAAGATGGGCCGCTGATCCGGCCGGGCCCTGACACGCGGTGAGCATTTCGGCCAGCACGAGCGCGACCGTCGGCGAGATAGCCGATTGGCTCGACGTCCAAGGCATTGATGTGACGATTGACGTCGCCCCCGACGAGGCCGCCACCCGCATCACGGGGGCGGCCTCGTTGGCCTGTGCCACCGCCGAGCAGGTCAGCTACTACGACGGCGACCGACGCAGCGCGGATCTGGCCGGTTCGACTCAGGCCGGTCTGGTGTTGACCAACAAGGCCGGGCGCCGGGAATTGCGCGAGACGACGTCCTGCTTGGTCGTCGAGCAGCCGCGGCTGGCCTTCACTCGATTACTCGAGCACCTGTATCCGTTGCCCGCAGGGCCCGCGGGCATGCATGCCTCCGCCGTGGTCGACGATAGCGCGACGATCGACCCCACCGCCCGCATCGAGGCCCACGTCAGCATCGGTGCCGGTGCTCGTATCGGGCCCCAGGTCGTGATCGGGCCGGGCTGTGTAATCGGTTCGAACGTCGTGATCGGCGAGGCGACCCGGCTGCTGGCGCGGGTGACTTTGCTCAACGATAGCCTGATCGGTGCGCGCTGCGTGATCCAGCCCGGGGTGGTGATCGGTTCCGATGGCTTCGGTCTCGCACAAGATAAGGGCGGCTGGCGACGGGTGCCCCAAGTGGGACGGGTCGTGATCGGCAACGACGTTGACATTGGTGCTAACACCACCATCGATCGTGGGGCTCTCGAGGACACGGTAATCGCAGATGGGGTCAAGCTCGACAACCTTATCCAGATCGCGCACAACGTGCGCATCGGCGAGCATTCGGCAGTCGCCGGTTGCGCAGGTCTGGCCGGCTCGAGCGAAGTCGGGCGGCATTGCACCTTGGGAGGGGGCGTGGGCCTGGCGGGGCACCTCACCCTGACCGACAACGTTCATATCACCGGCATGTCGATGGTGACGCGCTCGATACGCCGGCCCGGCATCTATTCGGCCGGCACGCCACTGGACACGAACGAACGCTGGCATCGCAATGCAGCGCGATTCAAACAACTCGACCGGCTTGCGCGCCGGGTGAAACAACTTGAAAAACGGCTCGGCGACATGCCGACGCCCGAGGATGACTCGTGAGCGAAGACAACACCATGATGGTGCAGGAGATCATGAACCTCTTGCCGCACCGATACCCGTTTCTTTTGATTGACCGGGTGGTTGACTGGAAGCCCAATGAGTACCTGGTCGCGATCAAGAACGTGACCTTCAACGAACCGTTTTTCCAGGGGCATTTCCCGATCCGGCCGATCATGCCGGGCGTGCTGATCACCGAGGCGATGGCGCAGGCGACCGGTGTGCTGGCCTTCCGTTCCAACGGTGGTAAGCCGATGGATAATGCGCTCTACATGCTGGTCGGGCTTGACGATGTGACGTTCCGCCGCATGGTTGAGCCGGGTGATCAGCTCACCATTCGGGTCGAGATCAAGCGCATGGCCCGCGGCATGGGCATTTTCAACTGCACGGCGCACGTGGGCGACGAGTTGGCTTCACGGGCCACGGTCAAGTGTGTGGCCAAGGAAGTGATCGAGTGATTCATTCGAGCGCGATCATCAGTGACGAGGCCAGTCTGCACGAGAACGTGCGGGTCGGTCCCTTTACAGTCATCGAAGGCGAGGTCGAGATCGGTGCCAACACGATCATCGAGTCGCATACGGTGATCAAGGGGCCATGCCGAATCGGTACGGACAACCATATTTTCAGCCATGCCGTCGTGGGCGAGGTGCCCCAGGACCTTAAGTTCGCCGGTGAGCGCACCTTCCTCCAGATCGGCGATCGTAACCGCATTCGCGAGTTCTCCACCATTCACCGGGGTACCGCTGGTGGGGGTGGCCTGACGCGACTGGGTTCGGACATCCTGGTGATGGCATACGCCCATGTTGCCCATGACTGCCTGGTGGGGGATCACGTCATTCTCGCGAACGCCGCTTCGCTTGCTGGCCACGTCGAGGTTGGCGAGCATGCCATCTTCGGCGGCTTCGCCGTCGCGCATCAGTTCTGCCACATTGGCGCGCATGCCTTTATCGGCGGCTTTTCCAAGGTCTCCAAGGACGTGGTGCCGTTCGTGATGGCCGACGGTGCACGCGCCCGGGCCATCGGTCTGAACAAGGAAGGCCTCAAGCGTCGCGGCTTCTCTGCGGAGACCATCACGCTGCTCAACCGCTGTTTCCGCCAGTTGGTCAAGCGCCAAGGCGATGACCTGGTGTGGACAGAGTTCGAGCAGGCCGCCGAGACCGAGCCGGCGCTGAGCGAAATGCTCGATTTCATCCGTGAAAGCGAGCGTGGTATTACCCGCTGATCCCCGAACCCCGTTAGCGTGGGCGCGTCAGGCGACCCGCGTTATCTCGTCCATCCCTTGATCCCGCCCCATAGACGCCATGACTGCCACCAACTCCGCCGAACGCATCGAGCACGACAGCTTGGGCGAGGTCCGCCTGCCGGGAGACGCCCTCTACGGTCCGCAGACCCAGCGGGCGGTCGACAACTTCCCCGTCAGTGGCCGGCCCATGCCGGTGGCCTTCATCGATTCCCTCTGCCGGCTCAAAGCGGCTTGTGCGCGCGGCAATCAGGTCCTCGGTGCACTGGATGCGGTTCGCGCCGAGGCCATCGTGGGCGTGGTCGATCGATTAATTGCCGGGCTGGCCGACGGGCAGTTCCGCGATGCCTTCCCGGTCGACGTCTACCAGACAGGCTCAGGCACCTCGAGCAACATGAACGTCAACGAGGTGATTTCCCATCTCGCCGGCGAAGACCGCGGCGTACACCCGAACGACCACGTGAATATGAGCCAGAGCTCTAACGACGTGGTGCCCAGTGCCATCCGCGTCATGTCGGTATTGCGGGTGGAGCACGATCTTCTGCCGGCGCTTGCCCACCTGGAGACCGTGTTGCTCGGCCGGGCAAGTGAACTTGCGGGCGTGGTCAAGACCGGTCGCACGCACCTGATGGACGCGACCCCGATTCGCTTTGATCAGGTGCTGGAGGGATTCGTCGAGCAGCTGCGTGGCTGGCGAGTCGCGCTGGAGCAGGCACGCGATCGCAACCTAGCGTTGCCACTGGGTGGCACGGCCGTGGGGACCGGCCTGAACGCGCCAGAAGGCTTTGCTGACACCGCGATCGTTGCCCTCAATCGTGAGCTCGGCCGCGATAGGTTCTTCACTCGACTGGCCCATCCGGCTGCCGGCATGAGCGTGCAGGACGATTCCCTGGCGCTGAGTTCGGCCCTGCGCGGGCTGGCGGCGTTCCTGCACAAGATGGCCAACGATCTGCGCTGGATGAACAGCGGTCCACTGGCCGGCCTGAGCGAGATCAGCCTGCCGGCGCTGCAGCCGGGCAGTTCGATCATGCCGGGCAAGGTCAACCCGGTGGTGCCTGAATCGGTCGCGATGGCCGCCGTGCAGATCCAGGGACTCGATCACGCGGTGGCCATGGCCGCGCAGTCGGGCAACTTTGAGCTCAACGTGATGTTCCCGGTGGTGGCGGCCAACCTCGACGAGATGATCACGCTGGGAAGCAACGCCTCGCGTCTGCTGGCCGACAAGGCGATTGCCGGGTTTACCGTCAAACACGAGCGTATCGAACGTGATCTGGCGGCCAACCCGATCCTCGTCACGGCCTTGAATCCGGTAATCGGATACGAGGCCGGCGCGGCGATCGCCAAGCGGGCCTACGCCGAGGGTCGGGCAGTGATCGATGTGGCGCGGGAGATGACCGACCTGGACGAGGCGACGCTCGCCGAGCTCCTCGATCCGAACCGGCTGACCGGTTAGCTCTTGCCTGCGATCATGCCGGCGGCCAGATCGGCGAGCCGGTCGAACGCGCCACGCTGGCCCAGCCGACCGCGAATTTCCCTCAATGCCGCGCTCTGAGACGCCGACCCATCTGGCGAGAGTAATTGCTCGATGTCATCGGCCAGCCGCTCGGCCGTCGCTGCATCTTGCAATCGCTCGGGCACGGCCTCGCGACCGAGGATAATGTTGGGCAAGCCGATGTGCTTGATGCGCACCAGATGGCGTGCCAGGGAATAGGTCAGGCCGTTGCTTCGATAGGCGATCACCATGGGCGTGCCGATTAGGGCCGCCTCGAGCGAGGCGGTACCACTGGCAATCAGCAGGGCGTCGCTGGCAGCCATCACGCGACGTGCGCCGCCGGTCGTGATGGTTAATCGCTCGTGAAGGTGTACCGGGGGGTAGCACGCCGCGATTTGGTCGGTCAGCCAGCCGGTATCGATGGAGTCGGCCCGTGGTATGACAAAGCGTCGTGTTGGGTCGGCCTCGAGCAGCCGCTCTGTGGCGGCGAGGAAGGTCGGTAACAGGCGCTCGATTTCGCCGCGGCGGCTGCCTGGCAGCAGACCCACCACCGGGTCCTGGTCGGGCAGCGACAGCGCGTGACGGGCCTCGCCCCGTTCAGGTGCCTCGCGGTCGATCAGCTCGATCAAGGGATGGCCGACATGGGTGGTTGGCAGGCCGTGTTGGGCGAACAATGGCACCTCGAAATCGAACAGCACCGCCAGGTGATCGGCGAAGCGATGGAAGTGCCGAGCTCGGCCCGCTCGCCAGGCCCAGACTTGTGGCGCGACGAAGAACAGTACCGGGATGCCGCGCGCTTTGGCGGCCCTCGCCAGGCGCTGGTTGAACTCCTGGAAGTCGATCACGATGACCAGATCGGTATGATCGCGATCGAGCGCCTCGACCAGGGTGTTCATTGCTGTGCGCAGCTGACCGTAGTGGCGCAGCACCTCGACAAGGCCCATCACCGAGACCTGGTCCATGTCGACGATCGTGTCGATACCGGCGGCGCGCGATTGCACCCCGCCCAGACCGTAGGCCGTCAGGCCGGGCAGACGATCGACTAGGCGCGGCATCAGCTCGGCGGCGTACATGTCGCCGGAGGCCTCGCCGGCAGCGATCAGGATGCGCGGCTGCGGCTGGGCCTGAGTATGTGACCCGGTGCGGAGCAAGTTATCGGTCTGGGAATCCAAGCAGCCCTCCGAAACAGAGGTGGTGACAACAAATGGGCGCGAGTATGCCGCAAGCCGACTTGTTTGACGATCTGGACCATGCGGGATGCTACTGCGGCGTTGACGAGGCCGGGCGCGGACCGCTGGCCGGTCCTGTGGTTGCCGCCGCCGTGATCCTCGACCCCGCCCGCCCGATTCGTCTGCTGGATGACTCCAAGAAACTGACCGAGCGTCGCCGTGAGGCCCTGTTCGACGTGATCCGCGAACGGGCGGCCGGCTGGGCGATCGCCGAGGCGAGCGTGGCCGAGATCGACGAGCTCAACATCCTGCATGCCTCGATGCTCGCCATGCGCCG
>JAWLFB010000118.1:0-3876 GCA_041685825.1 Guyparkeria sp.
GATTTTGATTCCGGCATTCGCAGGTTCGAATCCTGCCGGCCCAGCCAAATAACCGGCGAGACCGATGTCACTAACACGCTCCTTGATGGTCTTCACGGGTAACGCGAATCGGCCACTGGCCGAGCGGGTTGCGGAAAGCCTGGATAGCCAACTCGGACAGGCATCGGTAGCGCACTTCTCGGACGGCGAATCCGCCGTCGAGCTCCTAGAAAACGTCCGCGGTCGCGACATCTTCGTCATCCAGCCGACCTGCGATCCGACGAACGACCACATCATGGAGCTCATGCTGATGACCGATGCCCTGCGTCGGGCCTCGGCACACCGCATTACCGCGGTCATTCCCTACTTCGGCTATTCCCGCCAAGACCGTCGCGTCCGCTCGTCCCGTGTGCCGATCAGTGCGAAGGTGGTGGCGAACATGCTGCAGAGCGGTGGCGTTGACCGGATCCTGACCGTCGACCTGCACGCCGACCAGATCCAGGGCTTCTTCGACATTCCCGTGGATAACGTCTATGCCTCACCCATCCTCCTGGGTGACATCTGGCGGCAGAAATACGAAGACCTGATCGTCGTTTCCCCGGACGTGGGTGGTGTGGTCCGCGCCCGGGCGGTTGCCAAGCGCCTCGATGACGCGGATCTTGCCATCATCGACAAGCGACGCCCTCGAGCAAATGTGTCGCAGGTCATGCACATCATCGGCGAAGTGAAGGGAAAGACCTGTGTGTTGGTCGACGACATGGTCGACACCGCCGGCACGCTTTGCAAGGCAGCCGACGCCCTGAAGAAACACGGTGCTCGCAAGGTGGTCGCGTACTCGACCCACGCCATCCTGTCGGGCAATGCCATCTCGAACATCGAGGCCTCTTCCCTTGACGAACTGGTGGTGACTGACACTGTACCTCTCAAGCCGGAATCCGAAGCCTGCGAGCGTATCCGGGTTCTCTCGGTCGCCGGCATGCTTGCCGAGACGATTCGCCGGATTCACACCGATGAATCGGTCAGTTCGCTCTATAACGACGATTGACCGCTCAATAAAGCCTACCCGCCCTTCCTCTCGAAGGGCTTTCCCTATACAATTTGCGCGCCATTCGAACGACCGGATGGAGCGCGTCGATTGTGGCTTGGTCGCGGGCCACAGTCGTACATCAGACGCCGGGAGCCGGACAATCGTCGCCCCGGCGGTTTTTATTTCTGGAGTGGACCCAATCATGTCTCAAGAAACTTTCAAGATTGAAGCGTCCGTTCGCGATGACCTGGGGAAGGGTGCGAGCCGCCGCCTGCGTCGCGAAGGGAACATCCCTGCAATTGTCTACGGTGGTAAGAAGCCGCCAGTCTCGTTGACCATTAACCACAATGAGCTCCTGAAGCACCTCGACCACGAGGCGTTCTTCTCGCACATCCTCGAGCTCAATGTTGGCGGCGAGACCGATGAGGTGGTCCTGCGTGACCTGCATCGTCACCCGTACAAGACCACCGTCGTGTTGCATGCCGACTTCCAGCGCATCACTCGTGGTCAAAAGATGCGCATGCACGTCCCGTTGCACTTCGAAAACCGCGAAGAGAGCAAGGGCGCGAAGGCCGGTGGCGTAATCAGCGTCATCCACAATGAGATCGAGATCGAGTGCCTGCCGCGTCAGTTGCCAGAGTACCTGACCATCGATCTGTCCGACCTAGACGTCAACGAGTCCATCCACCTCTCCGAGATCCAGCTGCCGGAAGGTATCGCCATCCCGGAACTCGCGCTGGGTGAAGGGCACGACGTCGCGGTCGTCGCCATCCACCCGCCGAAGGTGGAGAAGGAACCGGAAGAGGACGCGCAGTCCGAGGCCGGTGGCGAGGAAGAGAAAGGCGAAGCCTGATACTCCACGTGAGCGTTCCCGAAAAACCCCGATCAAGCGATCGGGGTTTTTTCATTCTGCTCCGGGTGTCGGCGCAATCAGCTATGCGATAATCCGCGCCCATGAGTATCAAGCTGATCGTGGGACTGGGTAACCCTGGCCAGAAGTACGATGGCACCCGCCATAACGCTGGATTCTGGGCGGTGGACGCCATCGCCGCCGCACTGAGTGGGCACTGGGCTGAGGGGCGTAAGTTCAAGGGGGCGACCACACGCGTGATAGTCGACGGGGTCGACCTGCGGCTGCTGCGTCCGGACACCTTCATGAACCGCTCGGGACAGTCCGTCGGGCCGTTGGCGCAATTCTTCAAGATTGCCCCGGAAGAGATCCTCGTGATCCACGACGAGCTCGACCTGCCTCCCGGCCGGATGCGGCTGAAGTGCGGAGGCGGCCACGGCGGCCACAATGGCCTCAAGGACATCCAGGCTGCGCTTGGTAGCGCGGACTTTTGGCGCCTGCGCATTGGTGTTGGGCACCCGGGCCACCGGGATGCGGTGGTCGGATATGTCCTGACCAACCCGCCGCCGGATGAACGCCGCCTGATCGAGGACGTGGTCATCGAAGTTCGTCACCTCGCGCCGAAGCTCGTTCACGCCGATGACACCGCACTGATGCAGGCGATCAACAGCTATCGCCCGTCTGCCTGAAACAGGCGGACGCCCCCACAAACCGGTGGCCGCCCTGCCCGGCCACTTTCTGACATGAATCAACGGAGTCCCTATGGGTTTCAACTGTGGCATTGTGGGCCTGCCCAACGTCGGCAAGTCCACCCTGTTCAATGCGCTTACCAAGGCCGGCATCCAGGCCGCCAACTACCCGTTCTGCACCATCGAGCCGAACGTCGGAGTAGTCGCCGTCCCGGATCCGCGCATGGACAAGCTTGCCGAAATCGTCAAGCCCGAGCGCGTCATCCCGACCAGCATGGAGTTCGTCGATATCGCCGGGCTGGTGGCTGGCGCCTCCAAGGGCGAAGGTCTGGGCAACCAGTTCCTCGCCAACATCCGCGAGACCGATGCCATCGTCCAGGTCGTGCGCTGTTTCGACAATGACGACGTGATCCACGTGGCCGGCAAGGTCGATCCTGCCGCCGACATCGACGTCATCAACACCGAGCTGGCGCTCGCCGATCTCGACACAGTGCAAAAGGCGATCGACCGGCTGACCAAGCAGGCCAAGTCCGGTCAAAACAAGGATGCCGCTGCCAAACTCGAGTTGGTCAAGGCAATCGCCGAGGTGCTCGATCAGGGCCATTCGGTGCGCAGCATGAAGCTCGATGGCGAAAAGCTCGCGCTATTGCACGACCTGCACCTGCTGACCAGTAAGCCGCTGATGTTCATCGCCAACGTCGACGAGAACGGCTTCGAGGACAATCCGTTCCTCGACCAAGTGCGCGAGCTGGCATCACGTGAAGGCGCCACCGTGGTTCCGGTATGCGCGACCACCGAAGCCGAACTGATCGACCTCGAGGGTGAGGACAAGGCGATGTTCCTCGATGAAATGGGGCTCGAAGAGCCCGGCCTCGATCGTGTAATTCGAGCCGGCTACGAACTACTCGGCCTGCAGACTTATTTCACCGCCGGGGTAAAGGAAGTGCGCGCCTGGACGATCAAGCGCGGCATGACCGCGCCGCAGGCTGCCGGCGTGATCCACACCGACTTCGAAAAAGGCTTTATCCGCGCCGAAGTAGTCGCCTACGACGATTTCGTCGCCTGTGGCGGCGAGCAAGGTGCCAAGGAGGCCGGAAAATGGCGACTCGAAGGGAAGGACTACGTCATGCACGAAGGGGATGTCGTGCACTTCCGATTCAATGTCTGAATTGACATGAAATTGGGCGTGAAAAGGCGCGCGGACAGGGTTGACAACCTATCGGGGAATCCCGATAATGCGCGCCTCGCTTGGCTATGTAGCTCAGCTGGTTAGAGCACGGCACTCATAATGCCGGAGTCGGTGGTTCGAATCCACCCATAGCCACCAGTAC
>JAWLFB010000119.1:0-3869 GCA_041685825.1 Guyparkeria sp.
AATCACGATCGGATCAAAGAGAAACTAAAAGGCCTGAGCCCCGTGGAATACAGGACTCAGGCCTTGGTGCCCGGCTAACCAACCGTCCAACTTTTGGGGGTCAGTTCACCAATCCGGGGGTGTCGTGTTCAGGATCGGGAGTCGCCCCCTTAGAGAGACTTCTCGCAGAAGTACCAGTCCTTGCACTCGTAGCCTTCGCTCAGGCGCTTTTCCGCCTCCTCGGTCGTGTTCGGCGGCGGCACGATCACCTTGTCACCCGGTTTCCATCCCTCAGGTGTTGCCACACCGTGTTCGGTCGAGGTCTGCAGGGAGTCGACCAGGCGGAGGATCTCGTCGATCGAACGGCCGTTGGTCTTCGGGTAATAGAGCATCGCCCGCAGGTTGCCGTTCGGATCGATGATGAAGGTGGCCCGCACAGCGGACGTGTCGGACACTCCAGGGTGCACCATGCCGTAGGCATTGGACACCTTCATCGAGATGTCCTCGATGATCGGGAACGGGATCGTCTGACCGAACTTGTCCTTGATGTTCTGGACCCAGGCAAGGTGCGAGTGGATGCTGTCGATCGACAGACCCAGCAGGTCACAGTTGCGCTCCTGGAATGCGTCGAAGGCGCGGGCGAAGGCCGTGAACTCGGTGGTGCAAACCGGGGTGAAATCCGCCGGATGCGAGAACAGCACTAGCCAGCGGCCTTCGTAATCGGACAGTTGCTTGATCCCGTGGGTGGTGTTCGCCTTGAAATCGGGCGCACGCTCGTTGAGACGCGGCATGGCTAGTGTCGGTTGTTGCTCTTGGTTCTGTGCATCAGTCATGGCAGATTCCTCCATCTTTAAAAGACTGTTGGGGATGCACCGGCCGGGCTGACCCGACCGACATGAGCAACATTACTTATCGCCAATCACTTTTACTAATGAATAATTCGTTGGTCTTTGATTAGTTTTAGCTATCACTCATTGACGCACTCCGGTTCGACCACCAGACGAACACCCGTCTCGTCTTCGACCCGATCACTCACCAACTCGGCAAAACGGAGAAATTCCGCGCCGCTCGCCCCCCCGTGATGCTCGAGCACAAGGGCATGCCGTGATGACACGGCGACCGCCCCCTCGCGGCGGCCCTTCAGGCCTGCCGTCTCGATCAGCCAGCCGGCGGGGACCTTCACCCCCCCCGGGACATCGAAATGGGGCATGTCCGGCCAGCGCCGCGACAAGCGAGTGGCCACTTCCGGCGCCACGACCGGATTGTGAAAGAAACTGCCGGCACTGCCGGGCCACCCACCGCGCCAGTCGGGCAGCTTGGCAAGACGAACCGTTGTGATCACCTCCGCGTACTCCGCCGGCGACATCGCGGAGGGCGCGCGCCCGGTCCGTTCACTCCATTCGCCCACGGCCTCGCCCAACCCCGGATAGGTCACCGGCGGCCAGTCGGCCGGTGGCGTTGCCGACAGGCGCAACCCGACCCTCAGGATCAGCCAACGGCCCGGTTCTCGCTTGAAGCGGCTGCTGCGATAGGAAAAGTCACAGGCATCACGAGCAAATCGCTCGATGCGTCGTCCCCGGCGATCCCACACCTCGACCCAACGCGTCCGGTCGGCGATTTCGGTTCCATACGCTCCAACGTTCTGCATCGGGGCGGCGCCAACGGTGCCGGGTATTTCGGCAAGCGCCTCCAGTCCGAACCAGCCACGCCCGGCGGTGGCCCGCACGAGCGCATCCAATCCCATGCCCGCCTCCACGGACAACTCGATCACACCGGTATCCCTGTGCACGGCCGACCAACCGGACGCCTTGATGATCGCGGCCTTGGAAATTCGGGGCGTGGCGAAGACGACGTTCGAACCGCCACCGGCGACCCGGGTGTCGGGATCGGCTAGCCAACCGGCCACCTCTGGCATAGCCATCGTGGCCTCGGCAACGTCATTGAGAACGAGCAAGCGCCCGGCCCGGGCCGGCAGCCTAAGGGTATTCGGCAAGGTGGCGTCATCGACCCATTCAAGGGTCGGTCGTTCGGCGGCGCCCGCCACCGATTCTGTCCCAACGCTGGAGGATTTCATGGGCGTTCGGGAGTGACCTCGGCGCTTTCCAGGCTGGACGACGGCTCTTCCGGCAACTCGATCGGCGCCTTGCCTTGCGTGATGACCTGGATGATCGATTCCACCACGATCTCCGGTTGGCTCATCGGCGGATGATCGACGTTGATCAATTTCTGCCGCGAACGCCGCGTGGTGATCACACCCTCGTGCTTGGCCTCGCCATCACGACAGACACAGACCCCGGGGATGCCGAATGCCGCCGCGAGCCAGCCGCAGCGGTTGTTGCCGACCAGCACGTAACGGCTCTGCGTCAACCGGCGTTGCCATTCATCCATATCGCCGGGGGGATGAGCCGAGACATCATCCAGGCTCACCCCGGTTTCGGCGAGACGTCGTCGGATCAAGTTGATGCCCGCCTCCTCGAAAGGCAGACCACCGGTGTCGAGCAACAGGTCCGTGACCACCGGTTCGGCCTCGATCGACAGCCCGTAATCCGGGTTGAGATCGTGCAGCGAATATTCGAGCACCGCCGCGAACAGCACGCGCACGGCCTGCACGCGATGCAGGTCATCCGGAACCGGGTATTGCGAATCGTAGGGTTGCCTTCTCGGCAACCGCCCCTTAGTCGGTCGGGCGATACCTACGGAGGTGGCGGGGAGGCGTTTTGCCATCGCCAGGGTTTCGGGGCGACCGAACGGGTCGATTACATATTTGACATGCTCGAGTTGCGGGTGCGCGCGCATGATTTCTTTCCAGGCACGACCCGCGCGCCAGCCCGCCGGCGACCAGCGCGATGCGAGCAACGTCGTACCATCAAATACCCCAACCTCGTCTACGTCCGGGTGACGGCGAAACCAGCCGGCCGCCTCGGGGCCAGTAATCAAGCTGAACTTAAGTCCCGGCCGGGCGCGGACCGCATCGGTCAGGGCGGGAAAGGTAGGAATGACCTCGTCCGGGAGGTCAGGGGCGACAATCGCAATACGCATGCACTCGGGCGTCCTGACGAGAATGGAGGGTTTTGGTGGTACGGCACCGCAATCTGGCGACGTCGCTGCATGCTAAACTGCTGCGCCCTGAATAACCAATCGTCACCAATGCCGCCCCCGGGGCCGGCCCTTCGGGGCGCCGACTCTCGGTCCGACAACCATCATTATCAAGACAGCGCTCTCGCATGGACAAACAACGCCGGATTCTCGTCACCTCTGCCCTGCCCTACGCGAACGGTCCGTTGCACCTCGGGCACATCATCGAGACGATCCAGACCGACATCTGGGTGCGTGCACAGAAGCTGTTCGGCAACGATTGTCGCTACGTCTGCGCCGATGACACCCACGGCACACCCATCATGCTGCGCGCCAAGCAGGAAGGCATGACGCCCGAGGAACTGATTGCCAAGATCCACCAACTGCACGAGGCGGATTTCCAGGGGTTCGGCATCGGTTTCGACAATTTCGGCAGCACACATACCGATGACAACCGCAGGATGGCCGAGGAAATCTTCGGCAAGCTCGACGCCGCCGGCCTGATCAGTCGCAAGACCATCAAGCAGGCCTTCGACGAAACCGAAAAGATGTTCCTCCCGGACCGGTTCATCAAGGGCACCTGCCCCAAGTGCGGCGCCGATGATCAGCACGGTGACAACTGCGAAGTCTGCGGCGCGACCTATGCGCCCACTGACTTGAAAAATCCGAAATCGGTACTCTCGGGCACTGCGCCGATCGAGCGCGACTCGGAGCATTATTTCTTCGACCTGCCCAAGATCGGTGACCGGCTCAAGGCCTGGCTCGATCAGGCCGAGGTCCAGCCGTCGATCAAGGCCAAGCTCCAGGAATGGTTC
>JAWLFB010000120.1:0-3862 GCA_041685825.1 Guyparkeria sp.
GGCTCGCCGTCTGTCTCTACCTCCGCGCGGGTGAACAGAATATGGCCGACCACCCGTTTCCCCTCCACGGCCACCAGTGACAGCAGCGGGCGGGCGCTCAAGTCATCAAGCGCCTCATCCACCAACTGGGTGATCCGGGGCGCCTCCTCGGCGCCGAAGGCCGCCCTCAGGAGTGCGTGAATGGAGAGCAAGTCGTCGGGGTGGGCCACACGGATCTCGGGTTGCGAGGTCAAGGGTCAGCCTGCTCGGCGGGTCGAATCTTGGCTCAAGAGTAGTGCACCGCCAGCCAGACCGTGTCTTCCTCCGGTGCAGTCCAGACCACGCGGTGCCGGGCGTGGGCGGGAACTTTCAGGTGGTCTCCCGGGCCAAGGGCGATTTCCTCGCCGTGCTCGAATGCCACGACACCTTTCCCCTTAAGCACAACCACCCACTCGTGGCGCGGCTGGTCGTACCATCCGGAGACCGGCGAGGCATGGCCGTGCGAGACGATACGTTCGACAGTGACATTCTCGGCTTCGACCAGCGTATCGAAACACTCTTCCAGAACGGCTTCGGGAAGGCTCTTGAGCAGATTGGCGGTCATACCGGCCTCTTAGTCACGCTCTTCATGCCTTGGCTTCCGGCGCGGAGCAGGCTTGGCGCACTGCCTCGCTTCGGCTGCCCAACCAGTCGCCGGGGCGCACCTCATCCGCCACGCCCAGCTTCTCCAGACGGCCACGTGGCTGCTCCTGGGCACCCGAGAGCACCACCCGCGCCCCACGGTCCGCCGCATCGCGGATGATCCGCTCGAGAACCAGTGCCGCGCTGACGCCCAGGTGGGGCACACCGCTGAGGTCGATGACCAGGGTCTGGGCGCTATCCAGCCGATTCTGCTGACGGGTCAGCGTCTGGGCTGCACCGAAGATCAACGGTCCGCTAAGATCGAGCAGAGCCACCCGACTGCCGACATCGGTAAGGAGCCGCTTCTCGTCGGCCGCCAAGTCGTCGTAATCACTCTCGCCGGTTTCCTCCGCGTGGCCTAACACCCGCACGTGTTCCGACTGCAGATCGGACAGGCGGCGGATGGTGAGGATATTGGCGACAAACAGCCCGATACCCACGGCAGTAATCAGGTCGACGAACACGGTCATCGCGATTACGCCATACATTATAAGCGCGCCCCGCAACGATAAACGATGGGCACGACGCAGGAAGCCCCAGTCGATGATGTCGATACCTACCTTGATGGCAATACCGGCCAGAATGGCTTTCGGGATGCTCTCCACCAGCCCGCTGGCACCGAACACCACCGCCCCCAGCACCGCAGCGCGCACCAGGCCCGCCAACGCCGTGCGCGCCCCGGTTTGGATATTGACCACCGTGCCCATGGTCGCCCCGGCACCCGGCAGGCCACCGAACATACCCGAGGCGAGGTTGCCGAGACCCTGACCGACCAGCTCCTTGTCGGAGTTGTGCTCCTTACGTGTCAGGCTGTCGGCGATCACGGAGGTCAGCAGCGCGTCGATGGACCCGAGCATTGCCAGCACCAGCGCATTGATCACCATGGTGGTCCACTCCTCGGCGGAAAAAGTGGGCACCTGGATCGAGGGCAACCCGGAGGGAATCTCCCCGATGGCGCGGTACTCGCCGCTGCCTATGAACCACACCGCAAGCAACGTGCCCACCACCAGTGCCAACAGCTGCGGCGGCATGAAACGCTGCCAGGACTTGGGCATCAGGAAGAGGATGCCGAGCGCCACCATTCCCAGAAGAAGTTCGCCGGCCTGCACCTGGGCGAATAGCTCTGGCATCGCCTCCAGCGAGCCCAACACCCCGCCACCAGGCGAGGAATGCCCTAATAGTCCGGGCAATTGGATGATAATCAGAATCAGGCCGATGCCGGACATGAAGCCCGAGATGACCGTGTAAGGCATCAGCGTGACGTAGCGCCCCAGCTTGAGGATGCCGAACAGCACCTGGAACACGCCGGCAAGCATGACCGTAGTAAAGGCCATTGCCATGGCGTTCTCGGCCACCACCCCCGTCACCGGATCAGGGACCATCAGGGCCACGATCACCGCAGTGAACACCACCGTCATCGGCCCGGTTGGCTCGGAGATCAGCGTCGGCGTGCCACCGAACAGGGCGGCAAAAAGCCCCACCAACACTGCGCCGTAGAGGCCAGCCTCCGCGCCCGCTCCGGACGCCACACCAAAGGCCAACGCCATGGGCAAGGCGACAACCGCCGCCGTTACCCCGCCGAAGACATCACCCTTGAGATTGCCAAAACCTATCTGGTTGAAAACCCGCATCAGTCCGTCCACCCGGAGCCTTGATTAACCGAGCCGCGAGGGTATCAGGCCTCGGCGAACCCATTAATTGGATTTATCACGCCTATCCATAGACTCCAGACTATGATGGGCAACGGCGCGGTGGTTGAAGCACGGAGACAAGAAAAGCGATCTACCCCGCAGAACAATCATGACGCGGCACCGATTTTCCGCGCGGTAAAAGGGGCATAACGGGGTGGCCAGAGGAAGGAGGTCTTTTCAATCATCACTCGACGCCCTACCTCGAGCGGCAGCAGGGAAAGTTCGAAAAGTCCCAGGAGCGATTGCCGACATCGGCGCCGCGCTTGACTATTTGCATCACCATTTCGCTACCGCTTTGGGTGCATTGCGCCCCAGCATTCGGTTTGGAGCGCGCCTTTAAATCGGCAACATGTTGTCGGTGTGTCGCACGCGTCGGGGCGAGCCGACCAGATGCGATCGCGACTTAATCCCTTCGCTTCACCTGCCACGAGGCCCAGAAGGCGCTGCCCTCGATGGCGCAACCCAGTTGGCGAAGCCATTCGGCGACCTTGTGGTTGGAGTTGTTCCAGAAGGCGTAGGGCTCCGGGTGCTCGACGAAGGCGAGATCGTAGACGCTGTTGTACTTCCTACTGGGGTAATTAGCCCGGTAGAGACCATCAAGCGACGAGCGCAGGGAGTCCACCCGGTCGGTCTCGACCTGCACCTCGTGGATTTCCTGAATGCCGACTCTAAGGCCCGCGCGCACCCCGCTCGCGGTAGCAGCCCCACCCTTCTGGCTTCGCCCCAGTCCAGCACGACTCGGCAAGAGCACAGCTCGGCTCGCCTCCGTCGTTCCGGTTTCGACCCCGGCATACCAGCCCCAGTCGCCGTAGGCGTAGCGGGAAAAGCCGTCGGGGTGAGGGAGCACCAGGCTGGAATGACGGCCGTGGTCCAGAACGAAAACAGATTCCGACCGATCCACCGACGTGGGTGGCACGATGGTCGTGGTACAGGCGCAGAGCAGCAAGGCCGCCGTGACCGCGAGGACAACGTAAGCGGAGCTTCGAAGATCACGCCAGAGGTTTCGCGACATATCAACCCATTGAGGTTGTTGGAACACTCGACAAGATCAGCGGTTGCCGGTAAGCCCAGCTTAGGCCAGAGCGGCTGGATCGACCTAAGAACACAGGTGCCATCGTCGCGATAGCACGGACGCAACCAGGGATGGCGCATGCCGATCTTTCCCGCCCCACTCACGACTAATCTCGACCAACGGCTCACGCCGCAAGCGTGCGAACTCGTCTTCCCCACCAACCGGAGGAAAACCCAGTGGCCCCAGAGCGGTTGACATCCTCCTCGCCCTGAAGGACGAGGATTCCTACCGCGCCTACGTCGGCATCGAGCCGGCGTAGGTCGCCTCGGCGGGTTCCTGCTTCAACGGGGCAGCCGCACCGGCACCGAGGTGCCGATACGGGCTTACATCCCCTCCACAGGCCATGACGGCATGCCCTGCCGCCAATATGTTGCGAGCGGCGTTCACGTCGGCATGCGCCGTGTGACCGCAGGCAACACATTCGAACCGGGATTGGCTC
>JAWLFB010000121.1:0-3812 GCA_041685825.1 Guyparkeria sp.
CTGAGGACGACGGCCAACAGGGGCACCAATCCCGACATCTTCATCGTCATACGCGCAGTCTCATGTCCCGGAACAGGGTCTGCAGGCGAAGCTGAGCGGCGATAAGGGCTTGGGTCCAGCCAATATCCCGCCGTGGCGCCCGTTTTACGGAACGTTACCATACTGGCCCCAGAACCCGGGTCAAGGATCCTCGCGGCCGGTCACCCGCGATGTCTACGAGGACATCCATCCGGAACCGATGTGACGCGATATCAAGGCATCAAGGCGGGGATTTGCCCGGGAAGGTTCCATCCACGTAGACCCACCGCCCGTTTACGCGCCGGAACCGGCTGCGCTCGTGCAGACGCAGGCCACGACCCCCGACCCTGGATCGGGCCACGAACTCCACTTCGCCGACATCATCGGCCGCGCCGCCCGCGGACGTCGCGCGAATGCTGAGGCCGAGCCAGCGCTGTCCCGGGTCGAACTCGAGCGTCTCTGGACGCGTCTCCTCGGCCCACGTGCGCAACAGGTAGTCCCGGCGCCCTTCCACGAACGCCGAGTACCGCGAACGCATCAGGGCCTCCGCGGTGGGTGCGGCGGCATCCCCGTCCAGGTAGGGCCCGCAGCACAGGCCACGCACCGCCCCGGATCCACAAGGGCAGGCTTCGCCCGTGCCACGACCGCTCTTGTCCCGCTTGCTCATGGCTGACATGTCTACAGACTGCGGGTGGACCCGGTCAACGGTTTGGCGCACGGCGACGACACCTTGAGTGGGGTTGTGAGTCCTGATCCCCTCCGTTATCCGCGGCCGCGGCCGCGCATGTGCGTTGCCGCTTCCCCCCTCACGAGGCTAGACTCGGAGCGCATCTTGATAAAAGTGAAGGCTCTGCCGGAATCGGGCCGTGCACGCCGGGCACAGGAAGTGATGGCGACACTGTACGGTCCCGCTACGGCCAAAGAGGCGGAGGCAGCCCTTCGCTGCCACGCTCACGAACAGCCCGGACGTTCACCATGACCCAAGCGCTTCCCTTCGACGGTGCCGTCAGCCGCTTCTTCGCCGAAGCGGTTCCCGAGGACATCCGCACCGCGATCGAGGATGGCAGCAAACGCGACATCCTCGACGACAGCTATCCCTACGATCGCTGGATGAAGAAATCGGATTACGAGGACGAACTCGACGCATTGCAGATCGAACTCGTCAAGTGCCAGCGTTGGGTGGAAGACAGCGGAGCACGCCTCGTGCTGGTCTTCGAGGGGCGTGACGGCGCCGGCAAAGGGGGCGCGATCCGTCGTGTCACGCAGAATCTCAACCCACGCGTGGCGCACATCGTCGCCCTGCCCAAGCCCACCGAGCGCGAACGCACGCAGTGGTATTTCCAGCGCTACGTGGCCCATCTGCCGGCGGCCGGCGAGATTTCCGTGTTCGATCGCAGCTGGTACAACCGCGGCGTCATCGAGAAGGTATTCGGCTTCTGCACCGCCCCGGAGCGCCAACGCTTTTTTGCCCAGTTGCCGCACTTCGAGAACACCCTGGTGGGTGAAGGGATCGTGCTGATCAAGTTGTGGCTCAACGTGGGCCGCGCCGAGCAGCTGCGCCGGATGCTGAAGCGCGAATCCGATCCGCTGCGCCAGTGGAAACTCAGCCGCATCGACATCGAGGGGCTGGCGCGTTGGGATGCCTACTCCGAGGCCATCGCCGAAACCTTCACCGGCAGCCACACGCCGACCGCTCCGTGGAACGTGATTCGCGCCGATGACAAATACCGCGCGCGCCTGGCCGCGATCCGCGTGATTCTGGGAAGGCTCGACTACACCGGAAAGAACGAGGAACTCGTGGCGAAGGCCGACCCGAGGATCTGCGGCGGACCGGAACTCTGGCGCGCATCTTGAGACGCGGAAACCCGCGCTACGCATAGGCAGCGCGGTGCGCAGCCGGTAGAGTGCGCGCTTCGCTGACTCCCTTCGAGGACCGATCATGCTGGAAACCCTTCAGGCCCGTTTCGCCCACCCCAACGTGAAGTTCTCCGTCCGCGACCAGCTCGTCCTGGTCGAACTGGCCAACGACTTCGGCACCGCCAGCCTCACCACCTACGGAGGCACCCTGCTGAGCTACGTGCCCGCGGGCGGCACGGACCTGCTCTGGGTCAGCGAAACGGCGGTCTACGACGGCAGCAAGCCCGTGCGCGGCGGCGTGCCGGTGTGCTGGCCCTGGTTCGGCCCCTACGATCCGGAAGCCATGGGCGCCGACCCGACCGACGCGGCCAAGAAGGCGCATGGCTTCGCCCGCTACGAACGGTGGGAGGTGGAAGCCGTGAGCAGCCTCCCGGATGGCGCGACGCAGGTGGTAGTGGGCCTGGCGCCGAACCCGTCGATCGCCAGGGCCTGGCCCCACGATTTCAGGCTGCAACTGGCGGTGACGCTCGGGGAGAAGCTGCGCGTCGACCTGATTGGACAGAACCTGAGCCACCGGGACTGGGTCGTCAGCGAGGCGCTGCACACGTACTTCCGCGTCGGCGAGGCCGAGGGGCTCGCGATCCGCGGCCTCGAGGAGATTCAGTACGTCGACAAGCTGCAGGACAGCGCGCTGCTGACCCAGAACGGAACGCTGCGCCTCGATCCGCCGCTCGATCGGGTCTTTCTGGACCACACCGGCCCGGCGATCATCGACGACACCCGCCAGGGGCGCGCGATCGAAGTCGGCAAGGACGGCAGCGCCTCGACCGTGGTGTGGAACCCCGGCGCCGAGGGCGCCCGTGGCTTCGCCGACATGCCCGATAACGACTACCACGCCATGGTCTGCGTGGAGGCCGGCAACGCGCTGAAGAACCGCTACACCCTGCCCGCCGGTGCAACGCACACCCTGGGCATGACCCTCTCGCTCGCGTCGTGACGCAGGCTCGGAATTCGGCCAGGCCGTGAACGCTTTCCAGGATGTTCTCAGGAGCTATCGCGCCTCGCTGCGGTTTCTGGGGCCGTTCACCCTGATTCATCTGGCGGTGCGCCTGCTGGCGGCGGCGGTCATCGTGCCGGTGTCGGGTCTCGTGCTGACCGCCGCCCTCGCCGCCTCCGGCCAGAGCGCGGTCACCGACCAGGACATCGTGGGATTCCTGCTGACGCCGGCCGGGTTCGCGGGGGCGCTGGCGCTCATCAGCCTTTCGATCGTGGCCGGCGTCCTCGATGTCGCCGTGATGACCGCTACGCTACGCCGACAGGAACACCGGGCGCACCGGGCCGTGATCTCAGGGCTGGGCCTGATTCTCCGACGCTTCGCCGGACTCTTCACCTTCGCGATGCAGTTCGTCCTGCGCGTTCTGCTGATCGCGGCACCGTTCCTTCTCGTCGGCGCGGTCATGGCCTGGCTTGCACTCGGCCGCTACGACATCAACTATTACCTGACCTATCGGCCGCCGGCCTTCCTGGCCGGCGCCGCGATCGGCGGCGTGCTGCTGGCGGGGCTCGCCGTCATCCTGATGGCGCGGTTGTCGAGCTGGGCCATCGCCCTGCATCTGGTGCTGTTCGGAGACGTGCGGCCGCGTGCGAGTTTCGGCGAGAGCGCCCACCGGCTACGCGGACGCCGGATGAAGATTGTGTGGCGGATCGTGGCCTGGGTTCTTCTGCGCAGCGTGCTGGTCGCACTGGTCGCCGGTACCGCCGCGGTTCTGGTCAGCGGAGTACAGCCGCTTTTCGGGGCGAACCTGCGCTGGCTCGCGTCTTCCCTCGTCGCGCTGCTGCTGCTCTGGGGGCTCGCGAACGCCGTGGTGTCGGCCCTGGCCAATGGCGCGCTCGGCGTCCTGCTGGACGGGTTCTTCCGCGACGCGACGGAGGATGCT
>JAWLFB010000122.1:0-3811 GCA_041685825.1 Guyparkeria sp.
CTCGGAACACTAGACAAGGTGCTCGAGGATCGACGCTGCGCCGACGTCCATCATCATCATGTGGCTCGTTCCCGGGAACTCTCTGGCCAGAGGACAGAGGTCCATCTCGGGTGTTTCGTTTGCCAGATCAGACCATCGTGCCGACAGCGCGCGCCAGAGCGCATCGCAGTCGAGGTAGTCGCCTGTTGCGATCCGAACCGGCGGGCAGCCATTCCCCGGGACGGTGAAGCCGGATGGCTCGAGCGCGATCACCGAAGCCACCCGCTCGGGCGCAGCACACATGGCGCTTGCGGCAACGGCCGCCCCCTGGCTGTGCGCGATCAGCCTGACCTGCCCGAGCCGCTCCAGCAGCGCGCCCAAGGCAGCGACCTGCGCCTCCGTGGTGCTGGTCCAGCGCGGCACAAACTGATGCGCGAGAGCTTCAAGATCCGCCACAGGAAAACGCTGGCCGGGAAAGGTTCGACGCTCCGCGAAGCCATCGGGCGGGCCGAAGCGGAACAGGCTCCAGGCTTCCTCCATCGTGCGCAGAATGGGCTCACCCGGCCACAGGCCGGGTGCCCAGCCTGCACGTCCTCGCTCGACAAGGTCGATGACGTGCACCTCGTGTCCGCGGTCGAGCAGCAACGGCAGCCACCCGGGGCGTCCGTCCGGCGTGCTCTCCCACATCGCGCCGGTCATGCCTCCACCGTGGACGAGCACAATCGGCGGAAGATCCAGCTGCCGGGCGGGCACGAAGAACTGCACATAGGCCCCTTCAACCGCTCGGTGGCCGTTCGGGTCGTGGCGATAGCGGGTTTGGGCGGTAAAGGCGATCTCCTCGACCGCCCGGCCCGTCACCTCGTCGAGGCGCCCGCCGACAAAGTAGCTGCCGAAGTGCTTCAGCTCCAGGGTCATCGGCGGGCCCCGCGTCAGAAGCGCTCGAAGGCGGTCAGCTGCTGGTAGGCGTCATACGTCTCCGAGAAGGCGCGGTAACTCTCCCAGGTGCGGCGGAACAAGTCGTCAGCCTCGGATTGTTCGGCAAAGACCTCTTCTGCGGCAGAGCGCAACTCGTCCAGCACCGGCTCCGGCAGCCGCTTCACCTCGACGCCCTTCTCGCGGAACTGCTCGAGCACCTCGGTCTGGGCCGCAACCGCCTGGCCAATGGTCCAGGTGTTCACGTCTTTACAGGCGGTCTCGATCGCGGCGCGCTCAGCATCAGTGAGCGCAGACCAACTGTCCGCGTTCATGTAGAACTCGATGAAGCCCGCAGGCTGATGCCAGCCCGGGAAGTAGTAGTGATCAGCCACCTCGTCGAAGCCCAGAAGTGCATCGATCGACGGAAAGCTCAGCTCCGCGCCGTCGATCCGCCCGGTCTGCAGCGCGGTCGAGATTTCGCCTGCTGGCAACGCAACAGGGTTGGCGCCGACCTTGGCATAGATGCGCCCGCCGAGCCCGCCGATGCGGACGTCCAGCCCCTGAAGGTCCTCGACGGTCTCGATCGGGGTGGTGAACCATCCCATCGCCTCCGAGATGATGACACCGCAGGGCATCGGGACGACATTGAAGGGCTCGTAAGCCTCGCGCCAGTGTTCCAGGCCACCCCCATCATGAACCCACGTCAGATACTTGATCGCGTCGGGACCGAAGGGGATCGAGCCGAAGAGCGCAGCGGCAGGCGCCTGACCTTCCGCGTAGCCGGCAAAGGACCAGCCCGCGTCGATCGCGCCGAGGCCCACATTCTCGAGGATCTCGAAGGGCGGCGCCAACTCGCCCGCTCCGAGGTGGCTGAAGCTCACCGACCCGTCGGTTAGCGTCCGCACCAGTTCCGCGAAGCGGTCAGCGCCGGGACCGAGGATCGGCAAGGTTTTTCCGAAAGCACTCTGAAGCGTGTAGTCGGCCGCCTGCGCAGGCACCGAAAGCGTCAGAGCCGCCGTTGCGGCAAGTGTCAGTCTCTTCATCTCTTCCTCCCTTGCATTGGCCCCTCCTCATGGGCCGGTTTCACAGGAACGCCGTCACCAGCCCGGGCCAGACCATCAGAACGGCGAGCGCGCCAAGCTGGAGCGCGACAAACGGGGCGACGCCGGCATAGACGTCGCGGTTCGCGAGTTGTCCCGCCGCGGCGCCACGCATGTAGAACAGCGAGAAGCCAAAGGGCGGGGTCAGGAACGAGGTCTGCAGGTTCACCGCCACGAGAACTCCGAACCACAAGAGCGTCTGTTCCGGGTCGAGACCGTGGCCAAAATCCATTGCAGCGATCACGGGCGCGAGGATCGGCATCAGGATCAGCGTGATTTCAAGCCAATCGAGCACGAAGCCCAACACGAAGATAAAGACCATGACGGCGATCAGCGCGGCCCAGGGTCCGCCGCCGATGGCCTCGAGTCCCGCCTCGATCATGCCGTCGCCACCAAGGCCGCGGAACACGGCTGCGAAACAGGTCGCACCGATCATCACCGTCAGCACCATCGTGGTGGTAAGCACCGTCTGGCGCGCCGCTTCCATCAGAACTGCGACGCGAAGCCGTCCGTAGAGCGCCGCGATCACGCAGGCGCCCAGCGCGCCCACCCCCGAGGCTTCGGTCGGCGTGGCGAGGCCAATCAGGATCGAGCCCAGCACTGCGACGATGAGCGCCACCAGCGGCAGAATGTCCCTGACCAGGAGGAACACGGCCATGACACCGCGGCCCGTGCCGATCTGCGCGGTGCGTGGCAGATCGCGGCTGCGCCAGAGCACGAGGCCGAGATACAGCGCGACCAGCAACAGACCTGGGCCCAGTGCCCCCGCGAACATCGAGGGCACTGGCACGCGCAACTGATCGCCCAGCACGATCAGCATCACCGAGGGCGGGATCAGGATCGCCAGCGTCCCCGACGACGCGATCAGCCCTGACGAGAGGCGCGCGTCGTAACCGGCCTCGGCCAGCCGCGGCAGCGCCAGCAGGGTCAAGAGCACGACCGAGGCGCCGACGATCCCGGAGGAGGCGGCGAGCAGCACGCCCACCACGACGACCGAGACCCCCATGCCCGCCGCCGATCCACCCAGCGCGCGCTGGCAGGCGCGCAGCGTATGCTCGGCAACGCCGGATTTTTCAAGCACAAGCCCCATGAAGATGAACATCGGGATCGCGACCAGCAGCCAGTTCGACAGCACATTGCCGTAGATCCGGCTGACCAGCAGGTTGAAATATGCCACTGGCAGATCGGAAATCAGGATGAAGAGTGCGGCCGCTCCAGCCAGCACGAAACCCGTGCGGTAGCCCATGAGAATGCCCGCGAGCGTGACGAGCGCCATGATGAGCGCCAGCGACATATCTCAGCGCCCCTTCAGCAGAAGTCGTGCCTGACGAACAGCATCCGCCACCACGACGATCAGCAGGAACGCCAGCGCCGCGGGGATCACCGCCTTGATCAGGTAGCGGTCCACCAGCCCGCCGTCGCGGGACCGCTCTGCGATGTCGAAGGCCTGCATCGTGAAGGTCCAGCCAGCCTGCGTCGCGAACCAAAGGAACGGCAAAGTGAACACGAGATGCCCCGTCAGTTCGATCAAGCCCCGCACACGCCAGGAGGCCTTGGCGTATAGGAAGTCTACCCGCACATGCCGGTCCATCGCCCAGACGATCGCCACGGGCAGCAGACCGACGAGGGTCAGCAGATGCCATTGAAGTTCCATCAGGGCGTTGATCGTGACCGAGCCACCGATCAGTGGAAGCGTACGGTCAAATGTCATGAGCGTCGCGTGCCCGAACAAGTTGGCCGTCACCTGCACGACGATACAGAGCATCAGCGCGATCACCAGGAGCGCCAGCACATCGAGCGCGCGCCGCCGAAGAGTG
>JAWLFB010000123.1:0-3805 GCA_041685825.1 Guyparkeria sp.
GGCGGGATGCTCTGCGCCTGGATCGGGGAGGGGGTTTCGTAGCCGACGTCTTCGATTGCCTGCTGGATGGCAGGGCTCAGATCAAGATCGGCAAAGCGAACCGAGGGTTGCTCGGTAGCGGGGGTATCGGACATGGATATCTCAACAACAGGCGGCAGGGGCCGCGGGGGACAGGCGGGCGCTGGGCCCTCACATCGGAGCGCTCCGGAGATGGTCCGGGGCTCTTTGGCGGGCTCGTGGCTCGGCGGAAACCCGGGGGCGCGGTGGATCGCTGGGCGATGCAAGGCGGTAAATCCCGAGTAATCGCGCATTCTACCGCCCCAAGGGCTGTTTGTCTCGAACTATCGTGCATTGCCCGACTCTGTCGGTGGTCGACGTGATGATGGGTCAATGACCGGTTAGGCGGGTATCCGCATAGCGGGGAGAGCGGTTGGCCGCCGCGGCGGTCGGAGCACGCGCAGCTCGATGGGGGTCGGGCAATCTTGCCGAGAGCCGGCGGCGCGCTTGTACGTGGGGTAAGTGTCGGAGGCCTTGGCAGGGCCGCAGCCACGAAAAACCCGGCCTTTCGAGCCGGGTCGATGATCGCTAGTGCGTGCCCTGCGGGTTATTCGCCCTTGTCGGCTTCCGCCTTGGCCGCCGCCTCTTCGAACAGCGGCTTTAATTCACCGCGCTCGTACATCTCGATGGTGATGTCCGCGCCGCCGATCAGTTCGCCGTTGACGTAGACCTGCGGGAAGGTCGGCCAATCCTGGTAGCTCGGCAGGGCCTGCATGATCTCCGGGTCGGCCATGACGTTGACGTAACCGAACGGTACGCCGCAGCCCTTCATTGCCTCGGCGGTACGGCTGGAAAAGCCGCAGGTCGGGAACTGGGGAGTGCCCTTCATGAAGATCAGGATCGGGTTTTCTTTGACGAACTGGTCGATGCGCTCAAGAGCATCCATGGTGATGGTCTCCCGTTTAAGTCGGTGTCTGGTGGCCCCGCCGATGAACCGGTGGGCCGAATGACTTTATATGGGACCAAATTCGTACCGATTTGGCAAGGCTTGAACAACGCCGGGGCTTTACGGGATCAGGTTAGTCCTCGTAGTGGCGGGCCTTAACCCGGTTGCGCCCGGCCTGCTTGGCCTCGTAGAGGGCGCCATCGGCGGCACTGATGATTTCCCGCGGGGTGATGTGTTCCGGATAGCCGGCCACCCCCGCACTGAACTGGCAGTGGATGGTGTCGCCGGCCTCGGTGGTCACGGCGATGTCGGCGAATTGCTCGCGCAGCCGGTCGATGAGCTCCATGGCCGCATCGATCTCGGTTGCCGGCAGCACCACCATGAATTCTTCGCCGCCATACCGTCCGACCCCGTCGTACTTGCGTAGCCGGGTGTTGAGAAGCGTCGACAGCCGGCGGATCACGCGGTCGCCGCTCGGGTGGCCGTGCGTGTCGTTGATGTGCTTGAAGTTGTCGATGTCAATCATCACGACCGACAGCGACTGTTCCTGGCGGATGGCGCGGTCGAGCTCGCTGTCGACCAAGTTGGTAATCGCACGGTGGTTGAGCAGCCCGGTGAGCGAGTCGGTGCGACGTTCGGCACGCGCCTGGCGGTAGCGTTGCGCGCGGTAGCGCACCATGCGGATCAAGTCGTCGCCGGCGATAGACTTGTTGAGGAAATCGTCGCCGCCCTGGAGTTTGGCCTCCAGTCGATGCTGATCGCGTTCCTCGGTGGACATGAAGAGGATAGGCACGTCCGATAGTTGTGGATGCTCGCGAAAGATGCGCGCGAGGTCGACGCCGTCCATCTCCGGCATGTACAGATCCAGAAGGATGACGTCCGGCTGTTCGGCGATCGCGGCATCGAAGGCGGCCTGGGGGCGGGTCTCGAACAGCAATCGGACATTGGCGCGGGCGAACTGCTTGCGCCAGTACATACCCGCGGTGGCCATGTCGTCGACCAGGAGCACGGTGATCTGCTCGTCGTCGCATTCGTAGGCGCGTGCCCCGGTCAGAAGGGTGTTGAGGCGCGCGGAGTCGATCGGGTAGGTGATGACATGGTCGATGCCGGCACGCACGGCAGCCGCGCGAATGGCGAAGTCGTCGCGCTGGCTGATCATCAGTGACTGGGCGCAGGCGGACATGCGTTTTCTCAGCTCGGCGAGTTGGCTGAACTCGCGTTCGTGGTAGGCATCGTCCCGCGCGAGATAGATCAACAGGCCCGTGTGCTCGAGCAGGGCCGGATCGGGGTTTTCCAGGTTGATCGGGTGAGCGCCGAAGCCACTGCGCCGCAGGGAGTCTTCCAGCAACTCGGGAACGTCGGTGCTGCCGGTGTAGAGGGCGATGGCCTCCGGGGTATCGTCCTGCGTCTTTTGCAGGTGCTGGACCAGGCGATCGAAGTAGCGAATCAGCCGATTGAGCCGCGAGAGGTCGGCCGAGCCCTGGGCGTGTTCACGCGCGATTTCCTGATCGATGCGGTTGAGTACGCCCAGCAACACGCGCAGCTTCTGGTGGCGGGCGCGTTGGATCAGGCAGCGGACCTGGCTCTGCAGGTCGGCCAGTCGCGTGGCGCGACGCGCCGTGGGGTCGTCAACGGTCGCCCGCAGCGAGGAGGCCGCCGTGGGCCAGTCGCGGGGACCCGTGTCCCAGTCGGGTAGGTCGATGGGGTCGGGCTCGGTCAAGGCGTTGTCATGCATGGGGCTCGATCCAATGAGTCAATTTAGCAATTCCTTAAATTGACTCTAACGCAATCCGCCGGCCCTCTGTAGCAACGTGTTTTGATTGCCCATAAGGTCAGGTAGTGACGCTATGCGAACGGCCCTACAAGCCTTGTTCCTGCAGCCACAGCTCGAATACGGCCAGGTGCCAGATCTTCGCACCCTGCAGGCGGGTGAAGTGGCGATCGGGTTCGGCAAGGAGCTTCTCCACATAGGCTGGCTCGAACAGGCCCCGGGCGCGCGCCGTGTCCGAGGTGAGGATCTCGCGCATGAACTCGAGGAACGGACCGCGGACGAACTTGAGTGCCGGTACCGGGAAGTAGCCCTTGGGCCGATCGATGACCTCGTCCGGAATCCGACCGCGGGCGATGCTCTTGAGAATACCCTTGCCGCCCTGGGCGAGCTTGTGTTCGGCCGGTACGCGCATCGCCGCCTCCATCAATCCGTTGTCCAGAAACGGCACGCGCGCCTCTAGCCCCCAGGCCATGGTCATGTTGTCGACCCGCTTGACGGGGTCGTCGACGATCAGGGTGCTGGCATCGAAGCCCAGCACGCGGTTGGCGAACGAACCGCGTCCGGTCCCCGCCAGTCCCTTCTTGACCAGTTCGCTGGTGGCATCCGGGCCGCGAAAGCGCTCGGTGACCATCGCCATCAGCTCCTCGTGGCTGCGGTCGAAGTAGTGCGGCGCGAAGCGCTCGAGGTCTGAGCCTTCGGTCTCCGCCATCTTGGGATACCAGAAGTAGCCACCGAAGACCTCGTCGGCGCCCTGGCCGGAGAGCACCACCTTGACCTCGCGGGCGACCTGCTCGGAGAGCAGGTAGAAGGCCACCGCGTCCTGGCCGAACATCGGCTCGTTCATCTCGCGGACCGCCTCGGGCAGGCGAGTGAGTACCTGCTCGTTGGGCACGTGAAAGCGAAAGTGCTCGGTCTGGTAACGCTCGGCCACCGGGTCGGCGAATTCAAATTCGCTACCCTTCTCCTCGGGCTGGTCCTCGAAGCCGATGGTGAATGTCTTCGGTGTGACGCCCGCCTCGTGGGCGAGTGCCACGATCAGCGAGGAATCCAGGCCGCCAGAGAGCAGCACGCCCACCGGCACGTCACTGATG
>JAWLFB010000124.1:0-3727 GCA_041685825.1 Guyparkeria sp.
CACGGCCTCCCGCGCGGGCAACCCCTCGTAGAGCACCCGATAAACGCCTTCAGTGATCGGCATGTCCTGGCATTGGGCCTGGGCCAATCGGTGCCCCTCGCGGGCGGCACTGATGCCCTCGACAGCTTGGCCGATTCCGGCAACCGCCGTGTCTACCGACTCACCGCGAGCCAGGCGCAGACCGAACTGACGGTTGCGCGAGTGATCATCGGTACAGGTAAGTACCAGGTCACCCAGTCCGGCCAACCCAGTGAAGGTCTCCACCCGCGCGCCCATGGCTTCACCGAGGCGCATGATCTCCGCCAGACCACGGGTGATCAAGGCCGCACGCGTGTTGGCACCGAAGCCGAAACCATCGGACACGCCAGCAGCGATTGCCAACACGTTTTTCAGCCCGCCGGCAAGCTCGATCCCCACCACATCGGTACTCGGGTAGCAGCGGATATGGTCGTTACGCAGGACAACGGCGACCTGTTCGGCGACCGCCCGATCGAGGCTACCGACGGCCAGCGCCGCCGGCCGACCATGAGCGACCTCGATGGCGAAGGTCGGGCCCGAAACCACCGCGAAAGACACGTCACCCAGTGCGCTGGCCACCAATTCGTCGATGCGTCGCCCCGTGCCAGGCTCAAACCCCTTCGAGGCGGTGACATAAACAGCCGACCGCGGCAAGGCCGCGGCGTGCTCGGCGAGAAACTCGCCCAGGATCTTGGTTGGCAACACCAGCCAGACTTGATCGACCTCCTCGAGGGCCCAGGCCAGATCCGAGCCGGCTCGCAGTGTCTCCGGCAACTCGATTCCCGGCAGGTAACGGGCGTTTTGATGATCACAATCGATGGCCGCTGCCTGCTCGGCGTCTCGCGCCCAGAGCCGCACCCGGGCTCCGTTGGCCGCCAACAGCGAGGCCAACGCGGTCCCCCATGAGCCGGCCCCGAGCACCGCGATCTGTTTATGCGCCGCGTCACTCATCGAGCTGGATCAGTTCGGCCGGGCGTCCGGCGCGTCGTCTGCCTGTGCCGCCCGCTGCTGCTGTTCGTGCTGGACATACAGGGCGTCAAAGTTGATCGGCTGCAGGACCATCTGCGGGAAACCGCCCTTCATCACCAAGTCACCGACTGTCTCGCGGATGTAGGGGAAGATCAGCGTGGGGCAGTAGGCACCCAGTAGCTGGCGACGGGTGGCGTCGTCAAAGCCCTTGATGGTGAAGACCCCACCGTACTGGACCTCGGCCAAATAGATGGTCTTATCGTCAACAGTAGCGGTGACGGTGATCGTCAGCTCGGTCTCGAAGGCGGCGTCGCTCAGGCGCGCCGCATTGTTGCCCACCTGAACGTTGACCTCGGGCTTCCAGTCGTCGCGCGTGAAGATGTCCGGTGCCTGCGGCGACTCGAAGGACAGGTCCTTGAGATAGATCTTCTGTACGAAGAACTGCTGATCGTTGCCTTCCGTTGCCTGCTGGTCATTGCCGGCGGCGGTGTTTTCGCCCTCTGCCATGTCGGTACTTCCTGATGGTCGTTTTCGTTTGGGTTCAGCGGATGCCGTGCACGGCCAGCCACTGCGTCAGTTGCTCGGCCGGCAAGGCACCGGCGAGGCGGTCAATCTCGCGACCGCCGGAAAAAAGGATCATGGTCGGAATGCTGCGGATACCGAAACGCGCCGAGACGGCGGGCGCCCGCTCGGTCTCGAGCTTGGCGACCACCAGTCGGCCACGGAAATCGCGCGCCAGCTGGTCGAAGGTGGGGGCCATCATCTTGCACGGCCCACACCATTCGGCCCAGAAATCGACCAATACGGGCAGGTCGTTACGGGCGACGTGACGGTCGAACCCGGCATCTTCGAGCATCACCGGCTGGTCGGGAAACAGGGGCTGCCCGCAACGCCCGCACTTGCCGTCACCTAGGCGCTCGACAGGCAACCGGTTGACCGCTCCGCAACCGGGGCAGACCACATGACTGGATTCACTCATCGCGGCACATCCTCTCGCTGCATGCCGACCCCATCATAGCGCGATTGGGAGCTGCCGGCGCCGAAGCGGCGCGTCAGGCACCCTCGACTGGCGGCTCGCCGGCGGCGCGCCGTGTCTCGGCCTCCACCAGCGGCATCAGTCGATCGTCACGGTCCAGGGCTGCCAGTTCGTCATAGCCGCCAACATGCGTTTCGCCGATGAAGATCTGCGGCACGGTCAGACGCTTGGCCCGCTGGATCATCTCTTCCCTTTTCGCCGACGACAGCTGGACGTTGATCGACTCGAACGCGAGCCGGCGCTTCTTCAGCAGCCGCTTAGCGAAATGGCAGAAGGGACACAGCGGACTCTGGTAGACGACGATCGGCGGCTGGTCCGTCGACGCGGAGGATTCAACTGTCATCTCCCGAACCTCATTTGCCCTTCGCAACGGGGTAGTTCTGGCCTTCCCAAGCCAAAATACCGCCGCCGAGGTGGCTGACATCCTCGAAACCACCCTTGACGAGAATGTTCGCCGCGGTCGCCGAGCGATTGCCCGAACGGCAGTACAGCACGACCTCGTCAGGGTTTTCGCCTTTGATCTCGCCGAGCTTCTTTTGCAGCTTGCCCAGCGGGATGTGACGCGCGCCCTTGATATGCCCGGCCTTCCACTCGTTGTCTTCACGGACGTCGATCAGCGCCACACCGTCACGGCCGGCCTTGCGTGCCACCTCGGCCGGATCGAGCGTCTTGAACTTCTGCAGGCGGCGAGAGAGCTCATTGCTGACGAGCAGGACGATCAGCACGGCCGCCACGGTGGACAACACCCAGTGGCGAGCGAGGAAATCGATAAAGGATTCCATGAATGGTTCTCGGGTTCTTGAAGCGCATTTAGGGAGCCTTTGCGCGAGGCGCCACACCGCGAGGCGTTAGGCTGTCATCGGTAGACGTCCGCACCGAGGACGGACAAACTCGACACGCCAACGAGTGATTCGATTCGCGCAGCCGTTCCCGACTGATTGCGCCATACAATGGCGGGAGCCCGCAAAAAATTCAAGGCACCGGCGGCGCTATGCCGACCCGGTGCCTTGAAATTGCTTAGTAGTGCAGCGGCTGCCGCGGTTTTCTGCCTCAGGTGGCCCGGCGCACGCCCATCTTCGCCAAAATTGAATCCAGCGGGCAAAAGCGGGTGATGCCGCTCTGAAACAAGTTTAGACCGATGAACGCGGTCAACCACAGCCAGGACAACTGACCAAGATCCGCTTGGCCCGTGACGTGAGCCAGAACGAGGGTGGCCAGGATCATCAATCCGGCGATGATGCGAACGTAGCGATCGGTAGTCATTTCTGTGCCTCCGCGAAATCTCATGGGATGGCGCGCCAAAACAAATTAGCTGCACCTGAATAGAATTATTTTATTCTATCCTAATTAAGCGGGCAAAAAACTTCCTGCATCATGCCGATCAGGCGCAACGTCCGCGCATCGGAGACCCGGTAGAACACCCGATTGGCGTCCTTGCGCGATGCGAGAATGCCCTTGTCGCGCAGGATGGCCAGATGCTGGGAGATATTGCTCTGGGTGGTGCCGACAGCCTCGACGATCTGCTGCACACTGAGCTCATTATCGCCCAGCACGCACAGGATCTTCAGCCGGAGCGGGTGTGACATCGCCTTGAGCGATCGCGAGGCACGCTCGATATCATCGGAGCGGCCCATCAGCCGGGTGGCAGGATATTCCTCGGTTTCCAAATTCATGGTTCGACCCAAGTGCTGGTTGCGGGTGACG
>JAWLFB010000125.1:0-3722 GCA_041685825.1 Guyparkeria sp.
GTTCAGCGCGTAGCCCACGCCGCGGACCGAGCGGAGCGGGTCGTGGCCCAGCTGGCGTTTGACGTTGCGCCGGGCGCGGCCGATCTGGACGTCGATGGCGCGGCCACTGGGCTTCCACTGCCGTTGCCCGAAGGCGAGTGTCGCCAGCACCGGCCGTTCGAAGACGGCGTCCTTCACATCGAAGAAGGGACCCAAAAGGCAGGCATCCACCTTCGACAGCACCGCCGAGCGGTCGCCGCGACGGATGCGGAACTGTTCCTCGTCCAGAACGAAAGACCCCGCCTGTCGCATCTGGCGCAGCAGGGCAGGGCGTTCGCGACGGATGAGCGACCGGATCGCAAGGAAGGCCTCCGCGCTGGAGCTGTCTTGCGGGACCTGTGCCAGTGGTGCAGCCGCATCAACGCGCTGCACCACGAAGAGAAGCGGCAGCGTTTCCGTGACGCGCTGTGCGTCCAGTTGCTGCGCGAAACAGGCCCAATCAAGCGTCCATGCCTCTGCCACGATCAAAACGAGATCGGGTTTTTCCATTGGCACCAAGGAGAGGCAGCGCGCCCTGTCGGTGACGGTGCTCCACGACAGGCCGCTCAACCCGATCGCGGCGGAAACAGCAGGCGGCAAGGTGCCCTCTGCCTCCAGAACCAGCGCGCGTCCCCCGCAGGTGGCGGGCAATGGCGTCATGCCTGCGTGAAAATCATCCCAAGGCATAGCCCGCGCCGCGCACGGTGCGGATCGGGTCCTCGCCGCCGTGACTGCCAAGCGCCTTGCGCAGGCGCCCGATATGGACATCAACCGTGCGGGTATCGACGTAGATGTCGCGGCCCCAGACCCGGTCGAGCAACTGCTCGCGGCTCCAGACCCGTTCGGGGCGTTCCATGAAGGTGGCCAGCAAGCGGTATTCGGTGGGGCCCAGCTTGAGTTCGTGATCGCCGCGGTAGGTCTTGTGGCTTTCCGCATCGAGCAGGATGTCGCGGTAGGTCAGCCGTTCGCCCATCACGGTGGGGCGCGACCGGCGCAGCTGCGCGCGGACCCGCGCCAACAATTCAACCACCGAATAGGGCTTGATCACGTAGTCGTCTGCACCGGTCTCAAGCCCGCGCACCTTGTCCACTTCCTCGGACCGCGCGGAAAGCATGATGACGGGGATCAACCGCGACTGGGGCTTGAGTTTCACCTGTCGGCAGACCTCGATTCCAGAGGTGC
Source organism: Guyparkeria sp. (assembly GCA_041685825.1). Taxonomy (GTDB): domain Bacteria; phylum Pseudomonadota; class Gammaproteobacteria; order Halothiobacillales; family Halothiobacillaceae; genus Guyparkeria. The sequence continues at coordinate 1,201 of JAWLFB010000125.1, forward strand.
CAGGCAACATCCAGTCCAGCAGGATCACGTCGGGCTGTTCTTCCTCTATCACCAAAAGGGCCTCGGTCCCGTCGCCGGCCTGAAGCACGTCGAAGCCGTCGCGTTCGAGGTTATAGGCCAGCACTTCGCGTTGCGAAGGCTCGTCCTCGACCACGAGCACTGTCGGCTGGCGCTGGTCTTTCATGAAGCGGTCTCCGCCAGTCCGAGCGAGGTGCTGTCGCCCTTGTCGCGGTCGTCCTCGGGCATGGTGCCGGTGACCAGATAGATGGTCTGTTCCGCGATTGCGGTCGCATGGTCGCCGACCCGTTCGATGTTCTTGGCGATGAAATGCAGCTGCATGCCCGCCGTGATATGGTGGGGATCTTCCATCATATGCGTCAGCAGCGACCGGAAGAGCGTCGTGTAGATCTGGTCAGCCTCGACGTCCTTGTCGATCACCGCCTCGGCGCGCTTCACGTCGCGCTTGAGGAAGGCGTCGAGCGCGTCCTGCACCATGCCTTCGACGAAGTCGGACATGCGCCGCAGGGCGTTAGTGGAATCTCCCAGATCGGGGGCATCGGCGGTGGCCACGGTGCGCTTGGCGATGTTTTTGGCGTAATCGCCACAACGTTCGAGATGCGAGCTGATGTCCATGACCGCCAGCACCAGCCGCAGGTCGCTAGCCGTAGGGGCACGCAGGGCCAGCACGCGGGCAACCTCGGTCTTGATCTTGAGTTCGAGTTCGTCGATCGCCGCGTCGCCCTTGCGGACGGTCTGGGCCAGGGCGGTGTCGCCCGTGGCCAGCGCTTTTGCCGCGTTGCGCAGGGCCTCTTCGACAAGCCCGCCCATCTTGACGAGCTCGATCTGCACGCCATCAAGATCACGGTCGAAGGAGGATACGATGTGCCGGTCGTTCATGGTGTCTATCCTTACCCGATCCGGCCGCTGATGTAGCTTTCGGTGCGGCTGTCCTGCGGGTTGGTGAAGATCTGGTTTGTCTCGTCGAACTCCACCAGTTCTCCGAGGTGGAAGAAGGCCGTTTTCTGGCTGACACGCGCGGCCTGCTGCATCGAGTGGGTGACGATCACCACCGCGTAGTCGCGGCGTAGCTCGTCGATCAGCTCCTCGACCTGTGCCGTGGCGATGGGGTCGAGTGCCGAGCAAGGCTCGTCCATCAGCAGGACTTCGGGTTCGGTGGCGATGGCGCGGGCGATGCACAACCGCTGTTGCTGACCACCCGAAAGTCCGGTGCCAGGGGCGTCCAGACGGTCCTTGACCTCATCCCAGATCGCGGCGCGGCGCAGGGCCTTTTCAACACGTGCGTCCATGTCAGCCTTGTTGCTGGACAGACCGTGGATCTTGGGGCCGTAAGCGACATTGTCGTAGATCGACTTGGGGAAGGGATTGGGTTTCTGGAACACCATCCCGATCTGCGCGCGCAGCTGGACGGGGTCGATCGAGCGGTCCATGATGTCCTGCCCGTCGAGCTTGATCAGACCCTGCACGCGGCAGATGTCGATCGTGTCGTTCATCCGGTTCAGGCAGCGCAGGAAGGTCGACTTGCCGCAGCCCGAGGGGCCGATGAAGGCGGTGACGGTCTTGTCGGCAATCTCGACGTTCACGTCCTTGATCGCGTGGGTCGTGCCGTAGTGGACGTTGACCTGGCTGGCGGAGATCTTGGTGGTGGCCAAGTCCGCGTTCCGGTCGATTTCTCGCATGTCGTTCACAGCCATATCCTTTGACGAATGAGTTACCATTTGCGTTCAAACTTGTTGCGCAGGTAGATCGCGATCCCGTTCATGAACACGAGGAAGGTCAGCAGCACCAGGATCGCGGCCGAGGTCCGGCTGACGAAACCGCGTTCCGGGCTGTCGGCCCAGATGAAGATCTGGGTGGGCAGCGCGGTGGCGCTGTCGAAGGGCCCCGAGGGGGCCGAGGTGATGAAGGCGTTCATGCCAATGAGCAGCAGGGGCGCCGTTTCACCCAACGCCTGTGCCAGACCGATGATCGTGCCGGTCAGGATGCCGGGCATCGCCAGCGGCAGGACGTGGTGGAAGACCACCTGATGCTTTGACGCGCCCACGCCCAGTGCCGCTTCGCGGATCGAGGGTGGCACCGCCTTGAGGGCTGCACGCGTGGCGATGATGATCGTGGGCAGGGTCATCAGCGCCAGTGTCAGACCGCCCACGAAGGGGGCCGATCGCGGCATCCCGAACCAGCCGATGAAGACCGCCAGTGCCAGCAGGCCGAACACGACGGAAGGCACAGCGGCCAGGTTGTTGATGTTCACCTCGATGAAATCGCTCATCTTGTTCTTGGGGGCGAACTCTTCAAGGTAGATCGCGGCTCCGATCCCCAGCGGAAAGGAGATCACGAAACAGGTCAGCAGCGCCCAGAATGATCCGATGATGGCGCCCTTCAGACCGGCCAGTTCGGGAAAGCGCGAATCCGCGTTGGTGATCAGCTGCGTGTTGAGCGGCCGGGAGATCATGCCCTGATCGGCCAGCTGGTCGAACCGAGCGATCGCCGCATCGTTCACGCGC
>JAWLFB010000126.1:0-3660 GCA_041685825.1 Guyparkeria sp.
CTCGTTGAATAGGTCTCGCGGAATAGGTCTCGCGGTCGGGGACTCGACCATGGCATAGTTGGTAACAATCTTGTTGGGCAGGGCTACCCCACCGGGTTCACGCCTCGGGCTGCGAACCAAACTGAAACAGAGAGCCATCGCGTCGACGTCTTGTGCCTTGCATTGCCGGCTAGTCGCCTCCACCGTCACGGACACAACACAACACGCCCAGCCGGGGCACCCCGGCGTGACAACCTCACCACCGGTCCGATTGGGCCCCAATACCGAAGATTAAATGTCTAGAGAGCAAACCATGACCACTTGGATCCGCAAGGCCTCGAACCTAGGCATCGCCGCCTTCTTCGGCTTTGCCATTGCCATTGCCATCAACGCGATGGCAGAACGCCCGGCCGAGACCAACGGCGACATCCCGCTTGAACAGTTGCGGACCTATTCCGACGTGCTCGACCGGGTACGCTCGGATTACGTCGATGACATCAGCGAGGGCGAGCTGATCGAGAATTCCATCCGCGGGATGATCTCGGAGCTCGATCCCCACTCGGGTTACCTCGACGACGAGGAATTCAAGAGCCTGCGCGAGTCCACCTCGGGCGAGTTCGGCGGGCTGGGCATTCAGGTGGGCATGAAGGACAGCGTGCTGACGGTCATTGCCCCGATCGACGACACCCCGGCGAAACGCGCCGGACTCGAGGCGGGTGACAAGATCATTCGCATCGACGGCGAGCTCACCCAGGACATGGACCTGGAAGAGGCCGTCAAGCGCATGCGCGGCAAGCCGGATACCGACATCGAACTGACCATCGCCCGCGAAGGCGAAGAGAAGCCACTCGAGTTCACCATCACCCGCGCCATCATCAAAACCGAATCGGTCAAGCACGAGCTGCTCGAACCCGGCATGGGCTACATCCGGGTCTCGCAGTTTCAGTCACGCACCGTCGAGCAGATGCAAAAGGCCATCGATGCGCTGGTCGAGGAAAACAGCGAGGAATCGCTCAAGGGCCTAGTGCTCGACCTGCGCAACAATCCCGGCGGCGTGCTCGATGGCTCGGTCGAGATGGTCGACACCTTCCTGAAGGAAGGACAGATCGTCTACACCAAGGGTCGCGTCGCGGATGCCAAGATGAGCTTCGAGGCCAGCAATGGCGATCGACTCGACGGCGCCCCGATCGTCGTGCTGGTCAACGGCGGCTCGGCCTCGGCCTCCGAGATCGTCGCCGGTGCGTTGCAGGACAGCGGCCGAGCGCTGGTCATCGGCGAGAAAACATTCGGCAAGGGTTCCGTCCAGTCCATCATGCCGCTGTCCAACGGTGGCGCCTTGCGACTGACCACCGCCCGCTACTACACCCCAAGCGGCCGCTCGATCCAGGCCGAGGGCATCAAGCCGGACGTCACTGTCCATCAACTCAAGGTCAGCGACATTGAGGAGGTATTCTCCATCTCCGAGGCAAGCCTTGCCGGCCATCTGACCAGCGGCGATTCGGACATGATGGATGCCATCAAGCAGGCGGAGACTGGCGAAGACGACGAGGAGCGCGAACCGCTGGTGGTTCGCGACTACCAGCTCTATGAAGCCCTGAACATGCTCAAGGGCATGGTCATCGTCAGCAAGAACATTCACCGCTGAGCGCACCGCACACGAGGAGGAAGCACGACATGGCAAGCACGGCTCTGATCCTTCTGGCACCAGGATTCGAAGACCTGGAAGCCATAACCACCATCGACATCTTGCGTCGTGGCGGTATCCAGGTAGAGGTCGCCGCGCTGCACAAAGACGAAGTCACCGGCGCGCGCGGCACAGCGGTGGTCTCGGACACCAATCTCACGCTGCTCGACAAGAGCCGGGTCTTCGATGCCATTGTTCTCCCCGGTGGTCAGCCCGGTGCGAACAACCTCGCCGCGGACGAGCGTGTGCTCAAGCGCCTGAAGGACCAGTCGGTTGCCGGGCGCTGGATCGCCGCTCTCTGTGCCGCACCGAAGGTGCTGGCTACCGCGGACCTGCTCAAGGGTCGTCGCATCACGCATTTTCCCGGCGCTCTCGACGCCAACGAGGCGCAGGGTGTCGAGGTGATCGACGAGGCCGTGGTGGTCGACGGCAACCTGGTCACCGGGCGCGGCCCAGGCGTGGCGATGGACTTTGCGCTGGCGCTGGTCGAACAACTGGCCGGGCGCGAGACACGCGGCGCGGTGGAATCCAAGCTGGCCCGTTGAATCGCCGGATCGACAAGCGATCTGATCACTTGCCACGCCTGCCCTTGCGGCAGGCGTTTTCCGTCGTGATGTCATGAGCCATAGCTCGTCATCAACTGGCTATGTCACCCCGGCTGCGACGATCGAGCGCGAGATGGAGGTCAAGAAAAGCCGCTTCATCGCCCGTGCCGGACGGGTCGCAGACCGTCAGGCAGCTCTCGCCTTCGTCGAGGCGGTAAAGGCCGATTACCCGGATGCCCGTCATCATTGCTGGGCCTACCTGGTCGGCAACCCGGAGACCGCCGCCAACGCGGCAATGAACGATGACGGCGAACCGAGCGGTACGGCCGGAAAGCCGATCCTCAACGTCATCCAGCACAAGGGCATCGGCGACGTGATCGTGGTAGTAACGCGCTACTTCGGCGGGGTGAAACTTGGCGCCGGTGGCCTGGTGCGCGCCTATGCCGGGTCGACCCAGCAAGCGCTCGCCGACGTCCCCGTGCACGAACATCGCCCGCAGCAGGCCGTCACCCTGGCATTCGACTTCGCCGACGAGCAACCATTGAGACACTGGTCGGACCAGCACGGGGTGCAGCTACGATCGATCGACTACGGCAATCGGGTTACGGCGCGGCTGGACGTGCCCCTAGAACAGGTCGAGGCGCTCGAGGCGTTCCTGGGGGCCCAAGGCATCGAGCAGCTCGAGCCGCCCGACGACAGCTGAGCACTGCCGCCGAGGCCTGTCGATAGATGCAAAAAGGCCCGGGCGGTTGCCCGGGCCTCGCTTATTCCTGACACGTCCCTGTGTCCGCGAACGAATCGATGTATCCCTACTTGTTGGTGAACTCGGGGTAGGCCTCCATGCCGCATTCAGCCGAGTCGACGCCTTCGTGCTCGTCCTCATCGCTGATGCGCAGCCCCATTACAGCCTTGAGGATTAACCAGATGATCAGGCTGGCGACAAAGACGAAGCCGCCGATCAGCGCCAGACCTGCAAGCTGTCCGCCCAGTGTAGCGCTGTCGTTGGACAGCAGCACCGCGAGCACACCCCAGATACCGGCCACGCCGTGAACCGAGAGGGCACCGACCGGATCATCAATGCGGATCTTCTCGAAGCCGAGGATCGAGAAGACCACGATCACGCCGCCTACCGCACCGATCAGGGTGGCCAGCAGTGCCGACGGGGACGCCGGATCGGCGGTGATGGCGACTAGGCCAGCCAACGCACCGTTGAGGACCATGGTCAGGTCGACCTTGCCGAAGGTAAGCTTCGAGGCGATCATCGCAGCGATCACGCCACCGGCAGCCGCGAGGTTGGTGTTGGTGAACACCTGGGCGACGGCGTTGGCCGAACCGACGTCGGAGACCTTGAGCTCCGAGCCGCCGTTGAAGCCGAACCAGCCCAGCCACAGGATGAACGTACCCAGGGTCGCCAGCGGCAGGTTGGCACCCGGCAAGGCATTGACTTGCCCA
>JAWLFB010000127.1:0-3656 GCA_041685825.1 Guyparkeria sp.
AGATAAATTTTACTAGAAGGATAGCCGACCCGTGGTTTGGAGCGGGTTGCCAGGAAGAACCCAAGCGTCAACGGGCCAACCCGTCCGATGAACATCACCGCAACGATCACCGCGCGACCGAATGTGTCCAGCTCCCCGGTTGCGCCACGCGAGAGACCAACCGTTCCGAAGGCGGACGTCACCTCGAATGCCAAATCGAGGAAGTCCCCGTCATGTGAGATCGTGATCAGGAAGATCGCCATGAAAACTGTCAGGAGGCTGACCATGGTCAGCGCCAGCACCTTCATCACCTCGTCCGGGCCAAGGCTGCGGCCGAAGACGTGGAGCTGCTGACGGCGCTTGAAGAAGGCCAGCGTTGCCAGCAGCAGGACGATGAAGGTCGTCACCTTGATGCCGCCGGCGGTGGAGGTGCTGCCACCGCCGATCACCATCAGCGACATGAACATCATCGCCGTGCTGTCGTGGATGCCGCCGATGTCGACCGTGTTGAACCCGGCGGTGCGCGTCGTCACGCCTTGGAACCAGCTGGCCCAGAGACGGTCATCCCAGTCCAGCCCGCCGAGGGTGCGCGGGTTGGTCCATTCCAGCACCGCGAAGGCCAGCACCGACCAGACGATCAGCGCCAATGTGCCCACCACCATCAGCTTTGTGTGCAGAGAAAACGCCCGCCAGTTCCGCTTGGCGTAAAGCTCGGTCACGACGATGAATCCGAGCCCGCCGAAGATGAAGAGCGCGGGCACAGTGAGATTGATGATCGGGTTGCCGACCCACCCTGACAGGCTGTCAGGGAAGAGTGCGAAGCCCGCGTTGTTGAAGGCCGAAATCGTGTGGAAGAGCGCCTGCCACAGCCCCATCCCCCAGCCGAACTCTGGCACGAAGACGATGGACAAAAGCGCAACGCCTACCGCCTCACAGGCCAGCACCACCATCAAGATGCCGCGCACCAGGACCATGAGATCGCTGATCGAGGTCTGGTTGAGATCTTCGCGCAGGAAGATGCGTTGCGACATGCTGACCGGCAGGCCCAGCATCGACAGGACCAGCACCGCGAAGGTCATCAGACCAAGTCCGCCGAGCTGGATCAGCACCATCACCACGCCCTGGCCGAACATGGTCAGCTGGCTGCCGGTGTCGATCACCACGAGGCCGGTCACAGTGACGGCCGAGGCTGCCGTGAAGATCGCGTCAGACCACGTGATTGGCGCGGGCGTCGCGATGGGCAGCTTCAGCAGCGCCGCGCCCGTGACGATCAGCACGGCATAGAGCGCCGCGAGGATTGCGGGGGGAGGGATACGTAGACGCCCACCCCGTTTGGCCCATGCCACGCGACGCAAAGCTCAGAGCCCGTCCGCGAAACGGCGCAGGTTCTCGCGGCGTCCGAGCAGCAGAAGCTTGTCATCGGTGTGCAGCTCCGCCGCGCCCGTCTCACAGGAGACGAACTCGCTGCCGCGCATCAGGCCGAGCGCCCTGATCTCGTGGCTCTCGGCCAAGCCCACCCCATCGACGCGCTTGCCATCGAGGCTTTCAGGGACCCGGAAATCCACGACGTGGAATCCGTTTCCGAGGCTGACATAGTCCCGCACCAGCGGATTGTGCAGCATCTGGGCGATGTGTCGGCCGATTTCCTGCTCGGGTTGAATCACGCGGTCGGCGCCGAGCTTCGTGAGAATACGATGATGCGTCCGACTCATCGCCTTGACCCATACGGTCGGCACGCCCAGCAGCTTAACGTTCATGGTGCAAAGGATGTTCGCCTCGAGCTCTTCGCCGATGGCGACGACGGCCACGTCGTAATTGCCCACGCCCGCCTCGCGCAGCGCCTGCTCGTCCCGCCCGTCGGCGATCACGGCCTCCGCGAGCGTTTCCGCGACGCGCGACACGTTCCGCTCCACCGTGTCGATGCCCAGCACATGATTGCCGAAGCGGGCCAGTTCCGAAGCAACCGTCGTGCCGAAGGTGCCGAGACCGATAACGGCAAAACTACGATTCTTCTGTTTCGACATATCGGTCTCCCTCGATTTCATTGGGCTACCGGTTCGCTGTTCGCGATCAACGAAGCGGTTCCATCGCTAGACTTGCTGACAGGATGGATTGTAACCCTCATTGAATTTCTCCAGCATTTCTAGCACCAACCAGGCGTTTTTTATGCCGTCCTTATTTCGGCGGCCTGAACTTCACATGGCGGCTTTACGCCCATCAAGCGCAGATATCCAAAACGAAACGGTATCTGGAGGTTTGATACATGGGCTTCGATCTCGTGCTGGGCGGCATCGTTGCCGCAGCGCTCCTTGTCTACCTGCTAGCCGTGCTTCTGCGGCCGGAACGGTTCTGAGGGCGTGGCATGGCACAACACCAAAACACATCGATCTTTTCTGCCGACCTCGTCGGGCCAGCGATCCGGGACAGCGTCACCAAGCTCGACCCGCGCCAGCTAATCCGCAACCCGGTGATGTTCACCACGGCGAGTGTCGCACTGCTTGCGACGGTTCTGCTGGTGCGTTCGATCATCTCGGGCGGCGACATTGCATTCGAGGCGCAGATCGTCTTCTGGCTCTGGCTGACGGTGCTGTTCGGCAATTTCGCCGAAGCACTGGCCGAGGGCCGCGGCAAGGCGCAAGCGGCCTCGCTCCGGTCCACCAAGGCCGAACTGAAGGGCAAGCGGGTCAAGGGCGATGCCGTCAAGGTCGTTCCGGCCAGCGAGCTTCGCGCGGGCGACATCGTGCTGGTCGAGACCGGCGATCAGATCCCGGCCGACGGCGAGGTCGTCGAGGGCGTGGCATCCGTCAACGAAGCGGCGATTACCGGGGAATCCGCACCTGTCATCCGCGAGTCGGGCGGTGACCGTTCCGCCGTCACGGCAGGCACGCGGGTCATTTCAGACTGGATCAAAGTCAGGGTGACCGCAGAGCCTGGCGAGGGGTTCCTCGACCGGATGATCAGCCTTGTCGAGGGCGCGAGCCGCGCGAAGACGCCGAACGAGGTGGCGCTGACGGTGCTGCTGACCGGCCTGACGCTCATCTTCCTGATCGCGGTCGGCACGCTGCCCGCTTTCGCCGCATACGCGGGCGGGTCGATTTCAGTGCCGATCCTGGTGGCGCTGTTCGTGGCGCTGATCCCGACGACCATTTCGGCGCTGCTGTCGGCGATCGGCATCGCAGGCATGGACCGGCTGATCCGCTTCAACGTCCTGGCCAAGTCGGGCCGCGCGGTCGAGGCGGCAGGCGACATCGACACCCTGCTTCTGGACAAGACCGGGACGATCACGCTCGGCGACCGGCAGGCGACCGATTTCCTGCCGCTGTCAGGCGTGCGTGAAGGTGAACTGGTCGAGGCGGCGCGCCTGTCCTCGCTGGGGGATGAGACCCCTGAAGGCCGCTCCATCGTCGAACTGGCGGGGGCTGGCGAAACTGCACCTGCGGGTGCGGAAATGGTGTCCTTCACCGCGCAGACGCGCGTCAGCGGGATCGACATCGGGGACCGGAAGATCCGCAAGGGCGCGGTCGACGCGATCCTGAAGTTGCATGATTTCGATCAGGCTGCCGTCAGACAGATCCGCTCCCTCACCGAAAAGATCGCGCGCGCCGGTGGCACACCGCTGGCCGTGGCCGACGGCACCCGGCTTCTCGGGGCCATTGCGCTGAAGGACATCGTCAAGG
>JAWLFB010000128.1:0-3617 GCA_041685825.1 Guyparkeria sp.
GTCGGCATCTTCATCGCCCGTATCAGCCGTGGGCGGACCATTCGCGAATTCTGCGCCGGGGTCATCATCGTGCCCACCGTGTTCTCGCTGTTCTGGTTTGCGGTGCTGGGCGGCGCCGGCGTCTTCATCGAGCTCTTCGGGGGTGGGGGAATCGCCGAACTGGTGTCCCAGGACGTCAGCCGAGCGTTCTTCGTCTTTCTCGACTTCTTTCCGCTCGGGCAGCTGCTGGGCTTCGTCGCCCTGTTCCTGATCTTCATCTTTCTGGTGACCTCGGCGGATTCGGGAAGCTTCGTGCTGTCGATGATGACCAGCGAGGGCAAGCTGAACCCGCCGCTGCCCTACAAACTGGTGTGGGGCACCCTCGTGGCCGTGCTCACTGTTGCAACCCTGTTCAGCGGCTCGGTCGAGGTCGCCAAGGCGATGGCGGTCACCGGCGCGATTCCGTTTTCGGTGGTACTGCTGCTGCAGGTGGTCGGCTTTCTGAGGACGATTCGAACTGAGCGTGTGGGCGCCCGTGTGCAAACCCCTGGCGCAACGGCGCAGTCGAGCAACCCATGAGGAGCCCACTCGTGAACGGTATCCGCAGCATCCTCTCGAGCCTGGCGCTGGTTTTCATCCTTGTCGGGTGTGGCAGTGACGGGGAGCCATTGCAGGTCGGCGGCAAGCAGTCACCGGAAAACCGGATCGTCGCCGAGTTGGTGGCCGAGCTGGCCGAGGCCGCCGGTATCCCCGTACAGCGGCGCATCGGTCTGGGCGGCAGCCGGCTTACGCTTGAGGCATTGAAACGTGGCGAGATCGACCTCTATCCCGAATACACAGGTACGGGTCTGGCGCTGCTGGGACTGGCACAAACCCTCGACGCCGATCCGGATGCGTCCATCGCCCTGCTGCGCGAGCGCTACGCCTCGCTTGGGCTCGGTTGGAGTGAACCGTTGGGCTTCGAGAACAGGCCCGGCCTCGCGATGCTGCGCGACCGCGCGCTCGCACTCGGCATCCGCAGCTACTCGGACCTCGCGCGCCACGCGGATCGGCTCGCGCTCGGGGTCGACAGCGAGTTCCGGGGACGCCCCATCGACGGCCTTGCGCCGCTCGGCCGGCGCTACGGCATGCAGTTCCATCGCATCCTCGAGATCGAGCCGCGTGACAGGAGCGAACTCTACGGTCACCTGGTGGATGGTGCCATCGATGTCGCACTGGTCCACTCGGCCGACCCTCAGATCGAGATCTTCAACCTCCGTGTGCTCGAGGACGACCTTGAGTTCTTTCCACGCTACGATGGCGCCCTGGTCTACCGGGACGCGGCCCTGCAACGCTTTCCGGCGCTGGAGGACGTTCTTGGACGACTGGCCGGCGCGATCGGGGACCCGCAGATGCGGGGCCTGAGCAGGCGGGTCACGGTGCGTGGCGAGGATCCGCGGGAGGTGGTACGGGCCGAGCTGATTCGCCTCGGCCTGATCGACGGGGAGATTGGCGAACGGGACCGGCAGGCCCTGAACCTGGCGGTTTCCCTTTCGGCAAACGCGGACGGCGAGGCGGGGACGGTGTTGCGCCAGCTGCGCAGGTCGTTTCCGACCAGCACCGTGAACCTGGTCCGCTCGAGTGATCCACTGGGCGCGATCGAGGATGCAAGTGCGCGGATTGCGCTGGTGAGCGCACCGGCTTTCTTTGCCCCCGGCTCGGTCGATCCGGCCACCGGTCGGCCGCCAGTGCGCCCTGGCATCGAGGCCGTGGCTCTGGTCGGGACGAGCTTTCTGCAGGCCTTTGCACTGAAACCGGGTATCAACCGCCTCGAGGACGCCGCCGTGATCGCCACCGGTCCCAGAGGCTCGAGTGGCTTTCGAGCCGCACAGTCGGTCATCGACGGCCTGCAACTGACCGCCGCTCTGAGGCCGGTTGAGGGCGATACGCCCGGGATGCTGGCCGATGCCCTGGTCGGGAGCGGTGCGGACGTCGCGATCCTGATGCAGCCCGTCGGCAACTCGACGGCCCTGGCCTTGCTGCAGCGCGGCCTGCCGCTGATCGAGGTGGACAACTGGGTCCAGCGCAACAACCGTATCGTCTTTCCCTATCTGCAGCCAGCGCGGCTTGCACCATCCGACTACGAGCGGTTCCTTCCCGCGGGGCAGGCCAACGGGGCACGGATGCCGGGCTTCAGCCGGCCGGTCGAGACCCTGGTCACCCAGCTGGTGCTGGCAGGACCCGGCTCCCCGGATGATGTCAGGCTTTCCACGCAGGGCCCCGGCGCAAGTTTCGTCCCTCGCGCCCTCCCGTTGACGGATCAAGCGGTTGAGCGCATCAACGCCGCGACCGGAAGGACGGAGGACATCTATCCGGTCCTGCCGCAGGCGCGCGCGCTGGCCCCGCGTTTGCCACAGCCCCCGGAGCCACTGAATCCTTCGCCGGCCGCATCCGCCCTGTCCGTGCTGGCGGTAGCCCTGCTGATCTGGATCGCCTGGCTGCTGCTGCGGCCGATGCGCCCGGATTGAAGGGCAGGCCCGAAGATCCGTGGGGGAGGGAATGCATCGGGATCGCGGGTAGCGGGGCCGGCAATGAAGCTCACGTTCCTTGGTACCAGGGGCTACATCGAACCGACAACCCGGCGCCATCGGCATTTCACTTCCCTACTGATCGGCTACAAGGGCGGCCGCGTCATGATCGACGCCGGCAAAGGCTGGGAGCGGCGCTGGCATCGGGTAAACCCGGACGCGATCGTGATCACCCATCCGCATCCGGACCATGCCTTCGCACTGAAACACGGCGCACCCCCCTGTCCGGTCTACGCCACGCCGGAAGCCTGGGAGCGCATGGCCGATTTTGCGGTACCGCAGGAACTGCGGCGCGAACTTGCGCCCCGCGAGTCCGTGACCATCGCCGGCATCGGCTTCGAGCCTTTTCCCGTCATCGACGGCCGCGGCAGACAGTCGGCCGGGATTGGTATAGTCTCGCCGGCGATGCCCCCGCAACTTCGTCTCCCAAAATGGCCCACCCTGACCCTGGAGCGAGAATTCGAGGGCCGGGTGTGCGGTATCGACGAGGTTGGTTATGCGCCCATCGCGGGGCCGGTCGTGGCCGCCGCGGTGATCCTGCCGGCGGGTGCCAAGCCCCGCGATCTGCGAGGCCTGACCGACTCGAAGCTGCTGGCGGCCGCAGAGCGGGAACACTACGCCGAACGCGTCCGCCGTGTGGCTGTTGTCGCAACGGGTAGCGCCAGCGTCGAGGAGATCGATACCCTGAACATCTATCACGCCAACCTGCTCGCCATGCAGCGCGCGGTGAACGCGCTCTCCACCCTGCCCGATGCAGCCCTGGTGGACGGCCGCGCGGCGCCCTCGCTCAGCTGTCCGGTGAAGACGGTGGTGAAGGGTGACCGGCGGTCGCTCTCCATCGCCTGCGCCTCGGTGATCGCGAAGGTGACGCGTGACCGCATGATGCGAGAACTGGCGGCCGAATTTCCTGGCTATGGATGGGAAACCAATGTCGGCTATGGCACGGACGAGCATTATCTGGGGCTGCTGCGTCGCGGGCCCACGGTACATCACCGGCGCAGCTTCGCGCCACTGACGACGCTGTTCGCGGCGGACGGCCCCGGCTTGGCGCGGTTCCGCTTCGAGCCGGTT
>JAWLFB010000129.1:0-3558 GCA_041685825.1 Guyparkeria sp.
TTAGCCCGCCACCATGCGCACGGTGATGGACTCGCCGGTTTTCGGGCCCGCGATCGTCGTCTCTACGCCGATGCTGAGAAGAAATTCCATCGCTGTCGCTCCTTGCGTTGTGGAGTGCAGGACTCTTCCAGCAGGGGTCCGGATCGGTCAAGCGCCGGAATGGTTCACTCGGGCGGTGGACTTGTCGGGCGGCTGGAGCCAGTGAAAGAAATCGGTTTCTCGCAGCCCACGCCCTTCTGGCAGGGCATGACCGCGAGCGGGCTCCCAGGGAGGTTGGCCGCGACGCGTTAATCGGTCGCCCGGGGTGATGGGTTTCGTGCTCAGCGGTGTTTGGTTTGTGCGGTCCGAGGCACGATATTGTTTGCCTGATCGCCAGTTTCGCTTGACCCGTGGCCACTTCGGATTGAGTGGCACCCGCCGACTTCGGTCGGCATCCCAAAGCCCATCCGGGCCGTGAGAAGGGGCGTGACGACAGACCTCGACTTCATAGTCCGGGCTGGCCATGCCCCCGGTGGTACAGCCAACCCCTGCCTACGCGAGCCACAGTATTCTGCCGACTTTTCGCGCACGCTAACCGCTGAGGCGCGGAAACCGCGACCGAATTCGGGCGGCAGGCATGGGATCAGGTGAGCAAATGCCCACGCGTACTATGCACTGGCAGTCCGGTTTCTTTCCAGGAAATTCCGACTATACTCCCAACATCCGTTGCGCTGGTGCTAACCACATCGGGGTATTCTGGGGTGAGTCGATCAGACACACATCGGCCTCGAAGGTGCCTAGGCGGCCGACTGGCCGGCGCCGCGCTTGCCGCTGTCTTGAATGCGGTACTGCCGGGCTGCGGTGGCGGCGGTAGTGGCGGGGAAGGCAATACTGGCGGCGAAGACAATGACGACGTCTCGGAAACGCCGACTGGCAGCAGCAACGGGATCGCCGGCGATTTCGCGGTGATCGTTGGTGAATCCGATCACTTCTATGCCCACGTTGCGGCGGGCTCGGCAGCGATCGAGCGTCGGACCGGCTTCCCCTTGGGAGCGCCACGGTCACTCGTGGGCCTGACCCACGACGCCGACGACGACGTACTGGTCGGGTTCCTGTCGCGCAACCGGGAGCTGGTGACCCTCGACCCGGTGAATGGTGCGCTGACCCTACTCGGCCCGCTCGACAGCGCGGTAGACCTCGCGTCGCTCGCTCTGGCGCCGGCCAGCGGCGTCCTGTACGGCATCACCACAGGCCCCGAGCCCGAGTTGGTGTCGATCGATCGGGCGACGCGCACGACCGCCACCGTCGGTGAGGTCGCGTTCTTCAACACCCGTGACCTGGCCTACGACCCCGACACGGACCGCCTCTACACGGTTCATGATGACAGGCTCAGCAGCGGAGCCAGCGAACTCCTCGCGATCGATCCGGCCACGGGGGCGGGCACGGTGGCCGGTCTGCTCGAGGATTTTCTGGAGCGTCTTGCCGTCGACCCGGACACCGGCTCGCTCTATGGCCTGAACCGGTCCACGAACCGGCTCCGGGAACTGGACAAGTCGGACGGATCCATTACCTCACGCTTCATCAATCCGACCGGTTACACCCAACCCAACGCGCTCACCTTCAACGCGACCAGCGGGCAGCTGCAGACGGTCGCGAGCAACCCGGACAACCGCGGCCAGGTGCTGATCGACATCTCCCCAACCAACGGACGCGGCACATTCCGTGCGGCACTCGGCTTCGACTCGATCGGCGGCATGGCGCATGACCCCTCCAACGGCACCCTCTACGCGACCGACGTTTCCGGCGACTGGCTCATCGAGATCGACACCGGTACCGGGCGGGGCAAGCGAATCGGTGACCTCAGCTTCGACGAGATCGCCGGGCTGGCCTGGGACGCGACTTCCGGCGTGCTCTACGGGGTGGATGCGGCAACCGGGCAGCTCGCCGTGATCGAACCGACCAGCGGCGCGGCTTCAGCGGTCGCGGTGACCGGCATCAAAACCCTCCGCTCGCTCGCTCACGATCCGGAGACGGGCACGCTCTATGGCGTCGACCAGGCGGCGAATACCCTCGTGCGCATCGACAAGACGACCGCCGAGGTGACCGAGATCGGCCCGCTCGGCGCCGCCGACGTCGACGGACTCGCCTACGACCCCGGGCGCGACCGGCTTCTCGCGAGCGCAAGGAATGCTGACGGAAATGGCCGCTTGCTCGCAGTCGATCCGCTGACCGGGGCCGCTACTACGATCGGGGACACGGGTATGGATCGCGGTCCCGCACTCGCCTTTGCCCGCGATACCGGCACCGTCTTCGGCTACAATGCCGGCGCCGGGACGCTCCTGCGGCTCGACCCGGTGACCGGCCGTGGTTCCGGCGTCAACCACACCGGGTTCTTCCGCGTGACGGGCATGGCTCTGGATCCTGCCCGCGAGCGGGTGTTCACGATCGCCGGTGGTGGCCGCGTGCTGGCGGCCCTCGACGTCGCCACCGGTGAAGGCGTCGCCATCGGCCCGCTCAGCGTCGATGCGGTCAATGACCTCGCCTTCGACCCGAACGCCGAGGTGCTCTACGCCTACGACCGGGACCGCGATCAGCTACTCACGATTGACACCGCCACCGGGGCCACGAGCGTTGTTGGCCCTTCTGGCGCCTCGTTCCTGCAGACGCTGACCTACGACGCCTTGCACGATGTGCTGTATGCCGACAGCGGGCGTCACCTGTACACGCTTGACACCGCCACCGGCACGGCGACGCCGGTCGGTGCCGAGCGCACCCTGAGACTGACGAGCATCACCCACGATGCCGACAGCGACACGCTGTTTGGAGTGGGGATCGAGAACAACGCTGGCAGCACCCTCTACCGCATCGATCGGACGACCGGATCGCTCACCCCCTTGCGCGACTACGATTACCAGATCCGGTTCATGACGTACCGCTGACCTTGGTGGCAGATACGGCAACTGGAGCAATCACGAATGTTGCGGGTCAGGTCCTGAAATCCAACATTCGAACTCTAGCCGAGTTCGGGACCTCGGACTGCGGCGACGCATATGCCTTTCGCAATGCCTCCGCGTTGTGGTACCGCCTTGGCGACACCGATATCCGTTCAAGACCCGGACCGCAGGGTCAAGTCTCACAATCCAACACGCGCACTTCGATATGAATGCTGGAGTGTGAGATCCGGCTCCGTGCAATCCTTGTGTCGGACATGGCCGGTGCCTTATACGCCCCGTCCGCCCCGCACCACCCCGGTCGGTATCACGCAGGGCCATGACATCCGCTAGACTAGATCGTGCCCGGCCGCCCGCAGGCGCCGAGGCCAGTTCGGCGCTATGGTCGGGACCCACCTCGCAGCAGCCACCAACGATGGTCGCGCCCTGATCGACCCAGCCCATCGCGAAAACGGCATAGGCCGCCGGGTCCAGATCGGTGCGGGCCTCCAGCACGTCGACGGTCGGCGCATCCTTCAGAGGGACTGCGGCGCTGCCGCGCATGATGCGGTTACCCGACAATGAACACGATCCGCTTGCGGAGAGAAACGGGCGCACTGTACCCGCAACCCCTCAGGAAGACGAGGAC
>JAWLFB010000045.1:0-14602 GCA_041685825.1 Guyparkeria sp.
GATCCGCGAACGGGCGGCCGGCTGGGCGATCGCCGAGGCGAGCGTGGCCGAGATCGACGAGCTCAACATCCTGCATGCCTCGATGCTCGCCATGCGCCGCGCCGTGCTCGCCCTGCTCGCTGACGGTCATGTCCTCGACTGGGCGCACATCGATGGAAACCGCTGCCCCGAGCTGCCCGTGCTGGGCCGGGCGCTGGTCGGCGGGGATGCCTCGGACCCGGCCATCGCCGCGGCCTCGATCTTGGCCAAGGTGACCCGGGATCGCCAGATCGTCGCCCTGGATGCCGAACACCCCGGCTACGGCCTGGCTCGCCACAAGGGCTATCCCACGCCGGCGCACCTTGACGCTCTGATCGAGCTCGGTCCCAGTCCGATCCACCGCCGCTCCTTTGCCCCGGTGCGTCGCCTGCTGACCTGACCAGGATCGCGGACTGGCGCGTTGTCAGCCCGTGCGATCTCGCAGGGCGACGAAATCCTCGTAATGCCCGAGGAATAAGTCGGTCAGGTCGGGATCGAACTGCCGGCCGCGCTCGGCGGCGAATAGGTTGCGGATATGTTCGTCGGCCCAGGCGGGTTTGTAAGCTCGCTTGAACGACAGGGCATCGAAGACGTCGGCAATCGCCACCAAGCGGCCCTCGATCGATATGCCGGTGCCTGACAGTCCACGCGGGTAGCCGGTACCATCCCAGCGTTCGTGGTGCTCGTGGGCAATGGTGGCAGCGGCCTGCAGTAGGGGGCGACCCGAGGCCTTGAGGATTACGTGGCCGAGATGCGTGTGCGCCTGCATCTCACGGAATTCCTCGTCGGTCAGGCGACCGGGCTTGTTCAGAATCCGATCGGGGATCGCGATCTTGCCCACGTCGTGCAGGGGCGCGGCCTGGTGGATCGAGGTGACGTGATGCTCGGGTAGACCGGCGAGTGTCGCCAGGTGGCGGGCATAGGCGGCCACGCGGGCGACGTGATTGCCGGTCTCCTCCGAGCGTGCTTCGCACAACTCGCCCAGCAGGCGTACCAGGTCGGTCTGGGTCGATTCCAGTTCCCGGTTCAGGCCGCGGATCTGTTGGAGGCCATCGTCAACCTGGCGCTGGAGTTGTTGGCGAAAGGCCCGGTGCACGTCGGCCAGTTGCGCCTTGTAGCCCTGCATGAACCAGCTGATCACCGCTAGGAAGAACAGCGCGGTCAGCTGAGCGCCGAGCGCGTTATCCGAGTACATCAGCGGGTAGAGCCGCGTCCAGTGCAGGGTATATACCCCCGCGACCAGAGCGATGAAACTCGCATCCCATAGGACCAAGCTGCGTGGACGTTCCACCAGAAACGCCGCGATCGGCGGAAATAGCAGCATCCAGAGGATGTCGAAGCTCTCGATCTGGCCGATGAAGGCAAAGCTGATCAGGTAGGGCATCAATGCTGCCAGATACCAGCGCTTGGCCGTTCGCCATCCCCAGCGGGCAGCCACCCACCAGCTCGCCCCCACGGCCGCCAGCATCAGGGCATGCACTAACGAGAACACCGGCCGTTCGATGACCACATTGGCCAGCAACGAGGTTAGAAGTAGCACGGCATTGACCAGCAGAAACCGGCCAAAGTGCCGGCCGGGGTCGGGCCGGGTCGGTGACCGGCTCGGGGTGGTCTCCGGCACCGGGACGTAAGGGGGGTGTGACATGGATGCGAGTTCAGCGGCGTGGCAATTGGGACAAGTGTTTGTCAGACGGGTAGTCAGATCAAGTATTCGGTGACCGGGGCGCGCGAGAGAAATCCCGCCGGTGAGGCAGACGCCCCATAGGCCCCCGACTGCAACACGCCCAGCCAGTCTCCACGGGAAAGTGCCGGCAGAGGCTGGCCTTTGCCCAGCACATCCAACGGCGTGCACAACGGTCCGGCGATATCGACCGTCTCGTTGGTCTCGTCGTCGAGACGGTCGATGGCGATCACGGGCCAGTTGCGTCGCAACACGGCCCCGAGATTACCCGAGAGCGCTAGGTGGTGATGCATGCCACCGTCGCAGACCAGATACGTGGTACCGCGGGAGATCTTTCGATCGACCACCCGTGCCAAGTAGATGCCGGCACCGGCGACCAAAAAGCGTCCCATTTCCAGACGTGTATCGATGGGTGTGTCGCCACGCCGGCCCAGAACGGCCAGTCGCTCGTCGAGACGGGCGAAGGCCGGCGCCAGTCGGTCGAGATCCAGTGGTCTATCGCCGGGATGATAGGCCACGCCCAGACCCGGCCCGATGATCAACTCCGCCGGGGTGAATCCGGTTGTCTGCTGCCACTCGTGCAACAGCCCGGTCCAGCTCTCCAGCGTGGCGACGATTGCCTCGGCATCCAGGCTCTGCGAGCCGGCGAACAGGTGTAGTCCGACCAGATTGATGCCGACCTCGGCCAGCGTGTCGCGTTGGTCGAGCAGGGAGGGGATCGCCTCGCTATCGATGCCGAAGGGACGGGCGCCACCACCCATGTGCATGCCCGAGCCCTTGAGCGAGAAGGGCGGGTTGACCCGCAAGGCGACGCGGGCACGTCCCCCCGTGGTTCGGGCTACTGTCATGATGCGCTCGAGTTCACTGACCGACTCAGCATTGATGGTGATGCCGGCGTCGATCGCGTAGCGGTGCTCGTCACGCGACTTGGCCGGTCCGGCGATGGAGAGCTTCTGCATCGGCTCGCTTATCCCGGTGGCGAGCTTCATCTCGTCGAGCGAGGCGCAGTCAAAGCCATCGACCAGGCTGGCCAGGTGGCGCACGAGCGGCGGGAACGGGTTGGCCTTGATGGCGTAGTGGATGCCGATGGAATCCGGCAAGGCCGAACGCAGTGAGGCGACCGCCGTGTCGAGACAGCGGCGGCTGTACAGGTAGGCCGGGGTCTGGGGGAGCCGGGCCGAGAGCGGCTGTCCGTCGATCGACAGGTAACCGTTCTCCCGGCCCCAGCAGTCGGCCAGCGGTCCGAGGGTGCGCTCGAGGATCGTCGCGCCGGTGGCCTGATCGATTGTGTCCTGCTTGGCCATGCTCAAGTTGCCTCCGTCGCTGTCAGGGCCCGGCGGTCGAACTTGCCGTTGGACGAGCGGGGCAGGGCCCCATGGGTCTCGATCGCCGCCGGCTGCTGGTAGGGGGCCAGGTGGGCGCGCAGGTGGTGGCGAAGCGCGTCGATATCCGCCGGTCGTGGCGCGACGTGCAGGATCAATCGCTGATTGCCGCTCTCCGGATCAGGTTTGCCCACGGCCACCGCCTCCTCGATCCCGGGGGCGGTGTGTGCGACCGCCTCGATCTCCTCGGGGCTGATGCGAAAGCCAGACACCTTGATCTGCTCGTCCATCCGACCGGCGAAATACAATCGGCCCGCTTCGTCTAGGCGTACCCGGTCGCCGCTGAAGACCACGCGCTCAGCCGTCTCGTCTGGCCAGCCGGGTGGCGGGCGACGGAAGCGTTGCGCTGTGGCCTCTGGGTCATTGATGTAGCCTTGCGCGACCAGTGGCCCGCCCTGTACCAGTTCACCGCTCTCACCCGGGCCGAGCAGGCGGCCGTCCGGATCGACCAGACGGACCGTCGTCTCGGGTAACGGGTAGCCTATGGCGTCCGGGTGGTCGTCGACCTCACTGGGCGGCAGGTAGGTGGCGCGGAATGCCTCGGTCAGGCCGTACATAAGGAACAGTTTAGTCACCGGACGCCCCTCGCGCAGTCGGTGCACTGCTGCCACCGGCAACGTGCCGCCCGAGTTGGTCAGCACGCGCAGGGCCGGGACCTCATGGAGCCAGGATTGCCGGGACAGCGGCACAAGCAGACCGGGCGTGCCCGCGAATACCGTCGCCGCTTCGCGCAGCAGCGGGCGCTTGAGGTCGGCGGGCAGCAGGTAGTCGTCGAGGTAGACCGTCGCCCCGCGGGAAAGCCCGGTCGTGATCTGCGAGAAGCCGTAGTCGAAGGCCAGCGGCAGCACGGCGGCTACCACGTCGCTTTCCCGCAGGTCGAGATAATCGGCCACGAGGCGCGTGCCGGTGTCGAGGTTGCCCTCGCTAATCATTACGCCCTTGGGTAGGCCAGTGCTGCCGGAAGTGAAGAACAGCATCGCCAGACGGTCGGGGCATGGGCGGTACTCGCCGGGTCTTAGGTCGACCGTGTAGTTTGCGTCGGGGGAGTGCAGATCCTGCGGGGTGCCGATCCCGGCCTCCCACCAGCCCCAGGCGGCGTCAAATGCGGATTGGCCGTACTGCCTCAGCCGGGCGCGATCGGCGAGCAGCCCGCGGGCCTCGCAGCGGGCGAGTTGGTGGTCGACCTGCTCGGGCTTGAGTCCCGGCGGGGCCGGGGCCGGCACCATGTCCTCGGCGAGCATGGCCAGCAGCCAGATCACCGTGTCGACCGACTTGCCCGCCCAGACCACCACGCGGTCGCCTGCCACGAGATCGAGCGCGCGCAGCGCGCCTCGCGCGGCCTGGAGTCGGATGGACAGTTCGGCATAATCCAGCCATTGCCGCCGGTCGCCCAGTGCGCGGGCATCCGGGCGGGCGCGGGCCTGCCGGTCGATGTTGGAGATGAGCTCGATGGGCATTGACGGCTGGTCTTGGGAAGAGTCCGGATCGGACAGGTATACTCTGCAGTCTTTCGGCTCAGGCGTCTGCGCCGGCTCGAGGTCGCCGAACGGGCATCTGCCGTCGGTGGCCGGCCGCGAATTTTAGCATGCTCCGCGGCTCGCTCGCGTCAGCCGCACTCGCTCGCCGCGGTCACGACGAGCTCCACTTTTTGCAACGGCCATTTTTCGGGATATAACACGTATGGCAGGCAACACCTTCGGCACCCTGTTTCGGGTCACGACCTTCGGCGAATCCCACGGCGAGGCGCTTGGCGCGATCGTCGACGGTTGCCCGCCCGGACTGAAACTCTCCGTGGAGGACTTGCAGGCCGATCTCGATCGGCGCCGGCCGGGCACCTCCCGGCATACTACCCAGCGGCGTGAACCCGACCGGGTGCGCATCCTTTCGGGGGTGTTCGAGGGCGAGACCACCGGCACGCCCATTGGGTTGCTGATCGAGAACGTCGACCAGCGTTCCAAGGACTACTCCAAGATCGCCGAGCAGTTTCGCCCGGGACACGCCGATTACAGCTACCGGCAGAAGTATGGCGTGCGCGACTACCGTGGCGGTGGGCGCTCCTCAGCGCGCGAGACGGCCATGCGAGTCGCCGCCGGCGCGATCGCCAAGAAATGGCTGGCCCAGACGCACGGGGTGGCCGTGCGCGGGCACCTCTCCCAGCTCGGTCCCATCGTCCTGAGAGATGACTGTTTCGACTGGTCAGTGGTGGGCGAAAACCCGTTCTTCTGGCCCTGCACCGATCAGGTGGCTGAGCTCGAGGCCTTCATGGACGACCTGCGTCGCTCCGGTGACTCCGTTGGTGCCAAGGTTACTGTCCGGGCGGAAGGCTGCCCGCCGGGCTGGGGCGAGCCGGTGTTCGATCGCCTCGATGCCGACATCGCACACGCCCTGATGGGCATCAATGCGGTCAAGGGCGTGGAGGTCGGTGACGGCTTTGATTGCGTGGCCGCCCGCGGTACCGAATTCCGTGACGAGATCACGCCGGACGGGTTTCTCTCCAATCACGCCGGCGGCATTCTCGGGGGGATCTCCAGTGGTCAGGACGTCGTCGCTCACCTGGCCCTCAAGCCCACCTCCAGCATCCGCCTGGCCGGGCGCAGCGTCGACATGCAGGGTGACGCCACCGAGGTGGTCACCACCGGTCGTCACGATCCCTGCGTGGGCATCCGGGCCACGCCGATCGCCGAGGCGATGCTGGCTCTCACCCTGATGGATCACGCCCTGCGCCATCGCGGGCAATGCGGAGATCTCAATACCGACACGCCGGTAGTCCCGGCCGGGGACGGCTCGACACCTAGTCGATGAGCACGGTCCCGGCAGGACAGGGGGGGATAGCGAGCCTCAACCCAATCCGACTCGGGTACTTTGCCTTCTTCCTCGGGCTGGGGATCTACCTGCCCTACTTCAGCCCCTACCTAGTCGAGCAAGGCTTTGCGCCGGACACGGTCGGGGCGATGCTCGCCATGGTGATGGCCGCTAAGCTCGTCGCCCCACCGCTGCTAGGCTGGATGGTCGACCACAGTGGCCGGGTGATCGTCTGGCTGGTGGCCACATCACTGGTCAGCGCCGTGCTGGCCGTCGGGCTGGCGCTGCTGGCCGGCATCGATGCCGGGTTGGTCGGCTGGATGGTCCTCCTGATGGCATTCGGTTTCTTCTGGCAGCCGCTGCTATCGCAACTGGACGTCGCTGCCCTGCGCCTGACCGGCCCGGCCCCTGAACGCTACCCCGCGCTGCGCGCCTGGGGCTCGATCGGTTTCATCGTCGCCTCGGTGGGGTTGGGTGCCCTGATCGACCGCATCGGTTTGGTCGCCGTGCCGTGGCTGATGGCTGTGGCATTGGTCGCGCTGGCGGTGGTGCTGTGGCGCGTCCCTGAACCGGGCGTGCCGCGCGAGGCCGGCGCGCGGCCCGTGTCTATTCGGGATCGGCTCAAGGAGCCCGCCATGCTGGGTTTTTTCGCCGGCTCGTTCCTGATCAATCTCTCCCACGGCGTTTACTATGCTTTTTTCTCCGTGCATCTGGCCGATCTGGGTTACTCGGCCACGGCCATCGGGCTGCTGTGGGCGTTGGGCGTAGTTGCCGAGATTGTTCTGTTTTTCCTGCTACCGGGGCTGCGAAACCGCTTCGCGCCACTGTTTCTCATGCTGCTCGCCATCGCGCTGATGGCACTGCGCTGGTTGTTGATCGGCTACCAGGCCGACGTGCTCGTTTGGCTACTGTTCGCCCAGTTGCTGCACGCGGCCAGTTTCGGCATGACCCACGCGGTGGGCATCTGGGTGATCGACCACCAGTTTCCCGGGCGCGCCCATGCGCGCGGTCAGGCAATCCTGTCGGCGGCCAGCTATGGGGGTGGCGCGGCGCTGGGCTTGTACCTCGCCGGCCTGCTCTGGGGTAGAGTGGAGCCCGATGTGGCCTTTGCCGCGATGACGCTTGCCAGCCTGCTGGCATTTGCGCTTATGCTTGCCGCCCGGCGGGTGGTGCGCTGGTCGCCGGGCGCGCGCGAGATGGCCTGAGGAAAGGCCTGCCTGCAGAACTTCTAAGAGGACGCCGTGAGTCAGAACCCAGCCAAGGATAGTGCGCTCGCCGCCAGCGTGGCCGCGGCCGACTGGTATAGCGGTCCGGTCGGCCGACTGGTGGCCGCCGATCTTGTCGCCATGCTTGCCCGGCGGGCCCAAACCGCCTTCGGGTACCACGCATTGGTGCTGGGTGAAGTTGGCTTGGAGTTCGAACGGCGTTTCGGCTGGGAAAAGCAGTTGCGCATCGATCACCGCGTGCTCGCCGGTCCGCCGTGTGGTCGGGTCGGTGATCAGGCCGGGAAGTTGCCGGTCGACCTCGATGCCCTGCCGATCGAGAGCGAGGCCGCGGATCTCGTGATCGCGCTGCATGTGCTCGAGGATCGACGCAACCCGCACGAGATCCTGCGCGAGATCGATCGAACCCTGCGCCCCGAGGGGCGGCTGCTGATTGTCGGTCTGAACCCGGCGAGCCTCCTGCACCTGCGTTCGCGCTTCTGGCCGGGCTGCCATGCCCCTCTGGCGTTGGGTCACCATCATCCAACCTGGCGCGTGGTCGACTGGTTGCGGGTGCTGGGCTATCGGATCGACGCGATCGAGCCGATCGGTGGCGTGACGCCGTGGTGTCGGGAAAATGCCTATCGGCGAGGCGAGAGGTTCCGGGGGTTGAGTGCCGAGTGGGGTTGGTTCCTTAATGGCTTTTATGTCATCGATGCCATTCGGCGGGTGGCACGTCCCAGTCGGCCCAAACCTGCCTTTCGCCTGGCGTCTCTGGTCGGTCAGCCGGTGCGCGGCGAGGTCGCCGGACTGCGGCGACAGTCTTCCATTCTTCAGCGATAAGTCATTCACCATGGATTACGCCTCGCACGACACCCCGACAAGCCGCAAGGTGGTGCATGCCTGGACCGACGGCGGCTGCCGCGGCAATCCCGGCCCGGGTGGTTGGGGGGCGGTGCTGCGCTTCGGCGAACACGAGCGCGATCTTTGGGGTGCGGATACCGAGACTACCAACAACCGCATGGAACTGACTGCGGCGATCGAGGCACTCGAGGCGCTCAAGGAGCCCTGCGAGGTGCACCTGACCACCGATTCGCAATACGTGCGCCAGGGCATCACCGAGTGGATCCATAACTGGCAGCGGCGCAACTGGCGCACGGCAGCCGGTAAGCCGGTCAAGAATGCCGACCTCTGGAAGCGTCTCGAGCAGGCTGCCGGTCGACACCACGTGCATTGGCACTGGACCCGCGGTCATGTTGGGCACCCGGAGAACGAGCGCGCCGACCAGCTCGCAAACCGGGCGATGGACGAGGCGGCCGCCGGCTGAAAACTGCGTCGCATTCGTGATCGATCAGGGTAATACTTTAGTCAGGTTTCCCTTTGGCGGATCAAGGAGCTAAGGAGGGCGGAGATGAGCGAGAAGGCCCCATCCAGCCCGCATTGGCATGCCGAATCGCCCGACTCGGTGTTGGAATGGCTTCACACTCGCACAGACGGCCTGACCTCCGCCGAGGTGACCGAGCGCCGTGAGCGCTTCGGCGCCAATCGCTTGCCCGAGGCACCGCGCCCGCCTGCCTGGCGGCGCCTGCTGCGTCAGTTCCACAACATCCTCATCTACGTCCTGCTGGGCGCGGCGACCGTGACGGCCATGCTGGGTCACGGTATCGACACTGCCGTCATTCTGGCGGTGGTGCTGGCCAATGCGGTGATCGGTTTCGTGCAGGAAGGTCGCGCCGAGCAGGCGATGGACGCCATTCGTCACATGCTGGCCCTCAAGGCGGCCGTGGTGCGCGACGGCCAGCGGTCGGCGATTCCGAGCCACGAACTGGTGCCGGGCGATATCGTCCTGCTGGAGGCCGGTGATCGGGTGCCGGCCGACCTGCGCCTGCTCGAGGTCCATGACCTGGGCGTCGACGAGGCGGTATTGACCGGCGAATCACTCGCCGAAGAAAAGGTGGTTGAGGCGGTCGATACCGAGACCCCGCTGGGCGATCGCCGCTCGATGGCCTACAGCGGCACTCTGGTGAACCGTGGGACGGCCCGCGGTGTGGTCACGGCCACCGGGACGCACACCGAACTGGGACGTATTTCCGGGCTGATCGCCGGCGTGCAGACGCTGACCACTCCTCTGCTCGAGCAAATGGATCGTTTCGGCCGGTGGTTGACGTCCGTGATCCTCGTGTCCGCCGGTCTGATTTTCGCCGGTGGTCTCTGGTGGCGGGGCATGGCCTTCGAGGAGGCCTTTATCGCTGTGGTCGGTCTGTCCGTTGCGGCCATTCCCGAAGGCCTGCCGGCCGTGCTGACCATTACCCTGGCCGTGGGCGTACAGGCGATGGCCCGCCGGCAAGCGATCGTCCGGCGCCTGCCGGCCATTGAGACGATCGGCTCGGTCTCCGTGATCTGTACCGACAAGACTGGCACGCTGACCCGCAACGAGATGGCGGTTGCCGAGGTGGCGCTCGCCTCGGCGAGCCTGACGATTACCGGCGAAGGATATTCGACTAGCGGCGATCTTGTCCTCGATGGCCAGCCGGCCGGGCAGTCGACACCGGCGGCATTCGGACGACTCGCGCGCACGGCGTTGCTGTGCAACGACGCCAACTTGCGCAGCGAGGAGGGTAACTGGCGGGTCGAGGGTGATCCCACGGAAGGTGCCCTGCTGGCGATGGCCGGACGGGCCGGGCTGGATCTGAGGGAGGAAAGGGCGCGCTGGCGGCGCAATGATGCGATTCCCTTCGACGCGGCGCATCGCTTTATGGCCACCCTCGACCATGATCACGAGGGGCATGCGGTCATCTCGGTCAAGGGCGCCCCCGAGGCGGTGCTGGCGATGTGCGATCGGCAGAACACCGGCGGGGAGGAGGTCGAGGCGCTGGATAAGGTATTCTGGGCCGAGCGGGCCGACGCGCTGGCCGGCGAAGGCCAGCGGGTGCTGGCCCTGGCCTGGCATCCGGTCGAACCGACTCAGACCGTGCTCGAGCGGTCCGAGGTGGGCCATGGGCTGATCCTGCTGGGGCTGGTAGGGTTGTCCGACCCACCCCGGCACGAGGCCATCGAGGCGGTGGCCGAATGCCGGCGGGCCGGCATTCGCGTCAAGATGATCACCGGCGATCACGCCGGTACGGCCCGCGCGATCGCCGCCCGGGTGGGGCTGGAGCGCCCGGATCGCGCGTTGACCGGCGCGGAGATCGAGCACCTCTCGGATGACGAACTGACTGAACGCGTTTCTGACGTTGATGTGTTCGCGCGCACCAGCCCCGAGCACAAGCTACGTCTGGTCAAGGCACTGCAGACACTTGGTCAGAGCGTGGCGATGACTGGCGACGGGGTGAACGATGCACCGGCGCTCAAGCGTGCCGATGCCGGTATTGCCATGGGGTGCAAGGGCAGCGAGGCAGCCAAGGAGGCCGCCGACCTGGTGTTGGTGGACGACAATTTTGCCTCGATCGTGGCGGCAATCCGCGAGGGACGGACCGTCTACGACAACATAAAGAAGGTTATCAGCTGGACCCTGCCTACCAATGCCGGCGAGGCCCTGACCATCATCGTGGCCCTGCTGGCTGGCCTCACCCTGCCGGTAACACCGATCCAGATCCTCTGGATCAACCTTGTCACCGCGACCACGCTGGGGCTGGCACTCGCGTTCGAGCCCAGCGAATCAAACGTGATGAATCGTCCGCCGCGGCCGCGCAGCGAGCCGGTTCTGACCCGCGGCTGGCTAATCTATATCGCGCTGGTGGCGTTGGTCTTTCTCGCCGCGGTCTTCGGCGTCTACAACTACGCAATCGCACAGGGGTATTCGCTGGAACTGGCTCGTACCATGGCAATGAACACCCTGGTGGTGCTCGAGATATTCCAGCTGTTCTTCATCCGCAACTTGCATGGCTCGTCGCTCAGCCTCGACCTGATCCGCGGCACCCGTCCGGTCTGGCTGGCGGTGATCGTCGTCACGCTCGCCCAGCTGCTGGTCACCTACCTGCCGGCCCTGCAGGGCGTGTTCGCCACCGAGGCCGTGCCGGTCGCCGACGCCGTGCTGATCCTGACGGTCGGGGCGGCCTCGTTTGTGCTGATGGAACTCTACAAGGCCATCGCCCGTCGTCTAGCTGGCGGGGTGGGCTGAGTCCTCATCGGCGAAATCGCTACCATGAATACGAGGGTATCTGCGCCTTGGCGTAGCCACTGGAATATCGCCACCGACAGGAAATGTTTCCGATGACGTCTTGGTTATCCCGCAATGCGGGTCGATTGATCCTCCTGCTGCTTGCCCTGTTGCTGTTTGGCTGGGTGCTGACGGGCGACAACGGTGCTCGCAAGGTGGATACACTCGAGCGAAGTGGCATGGTGAAGGTCGGACTGACCGGCAGTGACGCCGAGTCGGTCGAGCGGGTGTTGCAACTCCAAGGGCAGGCCGAACCCGACCAGTTGGTTCGGGTGCGCGCCAAGACAGGGGGGGAAGTCGCCGAAACCCCGGTGGAGGAAGGCGCGCTGGTCGTGGCCGACCAATTACTCGCGCGACTGAAGCTGGATGACCGTCCCGCGCGGTTGAGTGAGGCAAAGGCAGCCGAACGGCGTGCCCAGGGTGATTACGATGCGGCGAGGCGACTGGCCGACCAGGGCTTTCAGGCGCGCCTGGCTGCCGAGCGTTCCCGTGCCGAACTGGAGGCCGCTCGGGCTCAGGTGGCCGCCATCGAGCTTGATATTGAGCACACGGAAATCCCGACCCCGATCGCCGGTGTGCTCAATCGACAGATTGTCCGGGTGGGTGACGTTGTCGCGGCGGGCGAACCTGTCGCCGAGATCGTTGAGAACAACCCCCTGCGCGCCGTGGTGCGCATTCCGCAGCACCGTATCCACGAGGTCGAGGAAGGACAGGCCGCCCGGGTGACCTTCCTGAATGGCCAGGTTCGGGAGGGCACGGTGCGTTATGTATCCACCGTAGCTGAAGACGAGACGCGGACCTTCCGGGCCCGCGTAGAGGTGGCCAATCCCGATCGAAACCTATCGTCGGGCACAAGCGTCACGGTCGAGATCCCCGTCGAGGTGGTGCGCGCGCATGCCGTTTCTCCGGCTATGATCTCGCAAAACGAGGCGGGCGAGATCGGCGTCAAGGTGGCCGTGGAGGGAGAAGCGGGTGAGCTCGAGGCCCGTTTCGTGCCGGTTACTCCGATTCGCGCCGATGCCGAGCAGGTCTGGGTGACCGGCCTGCAGGATACGGTGCGGCTGATCTCGCTGGGTCAGGGGTTCGTGCGTGACGGTGATGCGATTGAGGTGGTCTCAACCGTTGAGATGGTGTCGACGGGGGAGGGTGAGCGGTGAACGGATTGCTCGCCGCGCTGTTCTCCCGCTCGCGCAGCGTCCTCTTGGTCCTGCTGGCATTGCTGGCCGCCGGCGGGACGGCGTACGTCCAGATTGCCAAGGAGGCCGCGCCGGACGTCGACGTGCCGATCTTCTTCGTTACGGTCGCCTACCCCGGTATCTCGCCCGAGGACAGCGCACGGCTGCTGGTCCGCCCCCTGGAACGAGAACTGGCCGGGATCGAGGGTCTCGATGAAATGCAGGCCAGCGCCGGAGAGGGCTTTGCCTTGGTCCGGCTCGATTTCGATCCCGGCTACGACAACCGCCGGGCGCTGGCCGACGTGCGCGAGGAGGTGGACCTGGTCCGGCCCGATCTCCCGCCGGGCGTCGAGGAGCCGGTGGTCACCGAGGTCGACCTGTCGATGTTTCCGGTGCTGATAGCGACGCTGTCGGGTTCGGCGCCCGAGCGCACCTTGGTGCAGCGCGCCCGCGAGTTGCGCGACCGGATCGAGGCGCTGCCCGGTGTGCTCGAGGTCGAGATCGGTGGCGACCGGGAGGACCTGCTCGAGGTTCTGGTCGACCCGCGCACGCTGGAGACCTACCGCCTGCCGTTCAACGACCTGGTCACCGCGATCGAGCGCAACAACCAGTTGGTGGCCGCAGGGGCGCTCGACTCCGGGGCCGGGCGGCTGAACATCAAGGTGCCGGGGGTGATCGAATCGGTCAGCGACGTGCTCGAGCTGCCGGTGATCGCATTCGAGGGCACCGTGGTGACCTTCGAGGAGGTCGCCGAGGCGCGTCGCACCTTCAAGGACCCGGAGGGGTTTGCCCGTATCGACGGCGAGCCGGCGGTGTCGCTGGAGATACGCAAGCGGGCCGGAGCCAACATTCTCGAGACCGTCGCCGCAGCCCGCGAGGTGATTGAGGCCGAGCAGGCCGGCTGGCCGGGCGGCATCCAGGTGCGCTACCTGCAGGACAGCGCCGAGGAGATCGATGACCTGCTCGGCGATCTGGAAAACAACGTCCTCACCGCCATCTTGCTGGTGATGCTAACCATCGTCTTCGCTCTGGGCGGACGTTCGTCCTGGCTGGTGGGACTGGCTATTCCCGGTGCCTTCCTCGGTGGGGTGCTGGTGCTGTACGTGATGGGGTTCACGCTCAATATCGTGGTGCTGTTTGCCTTGATCCTTGTGGTGGGCATGCTGGTCGATGGGGCGATCGTGGTTGTCGAGCAAGCCGATCGGTACCTCGCCGAAGGCCGCGGGCGGGCCGCCTACCTGGCGGCGGCGCAGCGCATGGCCTGGCCGATCGTTGCCTCGGTGGCTACCACGCTGGCGGTGTTCTTTCCCATGCTCTTCTGGCCGGGGATGGTAGGTGAGTTCATGTTCTACCTGCCGGCCACAGTGATCGTCACTCTGCTGATGTCGTTGGCCATGGCACTGGTGTTCATCCCTGTGCTCGCGGCGATCATCTCGGGCGGGCAGGGCGCCAGTCGCCCTGAGCAGGTTCGCTACATTCAGGCGGCCGAGGCGGGACGCTTCGAGGAACTCGATGGCGGCACGGCCCGGTACGTTGGCCTGTTGCGTTGGGCGGTGGCCTACCCGGGCCAAACATTGGCCGCGGTGGCGCTGTTCACCGCCGCCCTCTACGTCGCCTACGGCGAGCTGGGTCGCGGGGTGGATTTCTTCCCGGACGTGGAGCCGAGCTTCGCCCAAGTCCAGATCCAGGCGCGCGGCGACTTGTCGGTCTGGGAGATCGATGAGATCGTCCGCGGGGTCGAGTCACGCCTGTACGACCACCCCGCATTCGAGAGCGTCTATGCTCGCAGCATTGCCTCGCCGCAGGCGCGTCTGACCCAGGATTATGCCGAAGACGTGATCGGCGTGATCCAGCTCGAGCTCGTCGACTGGCAACGTCGCGGTCCGGCCGACGAGATGCTCGCCGACTTGCGCGAGGAGTTGGACGATCTGCCCGGGGTGAAACTGCAGTTTCTGACCGAGTCCGGTGGCCCCAGCGCCGGCAAGCCTGTGGTTCTGGAGGCGTCCGCCACGGACGGGGGCGACGGCGTTGAGCCGCTTGTCGGAGCGATCGAGCACTTGCGTCGTGGCATGGCCGCGGTGGGCGGGTTCGTCGATATCGAAGACAACCGCCCGCTGCCAGGCATTGAGATGCGTATCGAGGTGGATCATCGCGAGGCGGCGCGTTTCGGAGCGGATGTGAAT
>JAWLFB010000130.1:0-3493 GCA_041685825.1 Guyparkeria sp.
GACGGTCGAGCAACGTGCCGTGGAGGACTGGCTGGGCGAATGGGGCGAGTGGGCGCTGGCGTACACCTCGCGCGTTAGCCGCCCGCCACCGGTTCAGCCTGGCGGGGAGACAGGTGCGGGACTGTTGCTGGAGATCGGTGGAAGCACGGCATTGTTCGGCGGGCTCGAGGTATTGGTTTCCCGGCTGCTCGAGGCATTGAAATCATGTCATCTGGTGGTGCAGGCCGCGGGAGCCCCCCATCCACGCGTCGCATGGGCGCTGGCCACGGCGGTGGATGACGAGGTCCCTTGGCTTTGTCGCCCCCGGGAGCAACTGGCGGCCGTCAGCCAATTGCCCCTGGCGCTTGTCGACTGGCCGAGCAGATGGATCGATCGCTTTACCGAACTGGGGCTGCGGCGACTGGGCGAGGTGCGCCGCCTGCCGCGTGATGGCCTCGGGATGCGCACCGACCCATTGTTGCTGGCCGATCTGGACCGTCTGTTCGCCGAACGGGATTGGCCGTTGGCCGATCTGGTGCCACCGGCCCGTTATGCCCGGGAGGTAAGCCTGTGGGATCCGGCCAGTCAGGTCGATCGCCTGTTGCTGCTGGCCCGTGGGCCGCTGGTGGGACTGAGCGACTTCCTGCGTCGTCGACAACTCGCGGTGGCGGATTTCGTGGTGTGGCTCGCCCACGAAGACAGGCCGTCGACCCGATTGGAGGTGGCAACCGCAGAGCCCGGGCGGGACGAGCCCTTATGGCAGGAGCAATTACGACTGCGCCTGGAATCGGCTGGGGGATTGGCGCCGGTGACCCGTCTGCGGGTGGAAGCCGAGCATTTTGTCACGCCCCGCTCGGGGCAGGGTAGCCTGTTTGCCGATGCTGACGAGCGTGGACGCGATGAGCGGGCCCTCTTCCAGCGCCTGCAGGCCCGGCTGGGCCGACAGGCCGTCAGTCGGGTGCAGGGGGCGCCGGATCTTATTCCCATGCGTCGTTCCCGTTTTCACTCCTTGCCACCGCACCAGGACCCGCCCTCACGCCGCAGGCTGCCCAAGCCGGCGGGGGCATCGCCGTTGTCCAGGCCATCACCCGGTGCATTGTCCGAGGCCTTTCGGCCGTTATGGTGGCTCGAGAAACCACGACACCCTGATGCGCCCGTACATCATCACGGGCAAATCGAGCGGGTAGAGACCGGCTGGTGGGCGACGGTCGAGGAGTCGGCCGACTACTGTGCCGGTGAGCTGGCTGGCGGTCGTGCAGTCTGCCTGCGCCGGGAACGCGCCGGAGGTGATTGGCAGGTGATTGGCCTGAATGATTGAGGTCTGCCGATGTCAGGGGCTTTTGCCTCCCACCGGGAGTAGCCCTTTCCAGCGCCACCAGACCGAGGCTGCAACCAGCAATCCACTGCCTCCGAAAAGTAGGAAGAAGGTCGGCAGGTCGATGCCAAGTGCTGCGAACAGTAAAATCGCCAGCAGGCTGCTGACGACCATTGCCAGCGCGTTCTGCACGTTGAGTGCCGCAATCAGGCGGGCGCGTTGCGAGGGCCGCGAGGCCCGCTGCAGATGACTGTACAACGGAACGACAAGCATGCCCGCCAACACGCCGGTAAGCGCGATGTCCAGTCCGATCCGCCATAGCGATGGAGAGGACGCCGATGCGACGAAATACCAGTCGATCGCGACCAAGCCGATGCCCAGCGCGGCGAACGGTGCCAGCGCTCGCGGTGGGCGACGGCCGCCCAGATAGCCCACCAGCAGGCCGCCGGCACCGATGCTTAGGGCAAACAGCGCTAGCAGTCCGGTCGCCCCGTCGGCCGGCAGCCCCAGCACGTCCTCAGCAAAACGCGGAAACTGCGTGAGATACCCCGCGCCCACGAACCAGAACCAGCTGATCAGCCACATCGACTGGCGAAGGCTGCCCCCCTGGGTCTGAAGAAGCCGCCAGGTCGTGACCCAGCTTTTCAGTGGTCCGGCATGGTCCGGCAGCCGCCCCGGGGCCGGGGCTGGGGGAATGAAGCGTGCGGCGATCAGGCCCGCTACCGCCACGCCGATCACCAGCAGGCCCGCGATTAGGGTGGCGCGCTCGCCAGTGGCAGCAAGCAGCCCCCCCGTTAGCGTGCCCAGCAGGATGGCGGTGAAGGTGCTCGCCGTGACCCAGCCGTTGGCCCGCATCAGCATGCCCGCAGGCAGGTGGCGAGGCACGATCGCGTACTTGAGCGGGCCGAACCAGGCCGATTGCGCGCCCATCAGAAACACCAAGGCCATCAACAGGGCGATGCTCTGCCACCAGAATGCCAGTGCGGCGATGATCATCAGCCCTAGTTCGGTCAATTTGAGCACCCGGGCCAACTTTGCCTGATCGAGACGATCGGCCCAGTGCCCCGCCATCGGCGAGAACAGCAAACCCGGCAGAATGAACAGCCCGGCCGCCAGGTTCATTAGTACATCGATATTGCCGTCATGCGCGGTTCCGATCTCGTAGGTGATAAGAAACATAACCGAGAAGCGGAACGCGTTGTCGTTGTATGCCCCCAATGCCTGGGTGAAGAAGTACGGCAGGAAACGGCGCGACAGCAGGGGTGCCGTGGGGCGGCTGGGCATGGCCGGAAAGCTCCTTGGGGTGTCTCGGCATTGGAACACGCGGTTTAGGGGGCGCCAAGCCGTTGCGTAGCGGAACATGCTAGGGTTTCGCTCGGTATCATGGTCACGACAGGAGGAGCGCCATGCCCGAAACGGTCGATATCCGCGAGTTGCTCGCTTACTGCGAGGGCCTGCTTGAGCCCGAAACCTACCGCGACTACGCGCCGAATGGCCTTCAGGTCGAGGGGCGGCGCGAGATTCGTCGGCTGATCACCGGGGTGACAGCTTGTCAGGATCTGCTCGATGCTGCCGTCGAGGCGCAGGCGGATGTGGTGCTGGTTCACCATGGTTATTTCTGGAAGAACGAACCCGAGACGATCACCGGCATGAAGCGCCGCCGGATCGCGACCTTGTTGGCCCATGAAATCAACCTGATCGGTTACCACTTGCCACTCGATGGTCACGACGAGATCGGTAACAATGCCTGGCTCGCCCGCTCCCTGGGCATGAACGTGACCGGGCGATTCGGCCACCAGCAACTGGCCGTGTCCGGTAGGCTCGAGCAACCGGCGACGGGCACCGAGCTCGCCGCTCGCATTGCCGATTGCCTGAATCGCGAACCGCTCGTCGTCGGCCCGACCGATCGGCCGATCCGGCGTATCGGCCTGTGCACCGGTGGGGCGCAGGACATGCTGAGCGAGGCGATCGATCTCGAGCTGGATGCGTTCATCTCCGGCGAGATCTCCGAACGCACCACCCACATGGCGCGAGAAGCCAACGTTACCTACATAGCCGCAGGGCACCACGCCACCGAAACCGGCGGGGTGCGTTTACTGGGTGAGCGCATCGCCGCGGAATTCGGCATCGAGCATCGGTTTATCGACATCCCGAACCCGGTCTGAAAAGACTCAACTGGTTTCCCAAGCTAATAAAAGT
>JAWLFB010000131.1:0-3477 GCA_041685825.1 Guyparkeria sp.
GGCATCGATGGCATCCAGAACAAGATCCACCCGGGCGAGGCCGCCAGCAAAAACCTCTACGACCTGCCGCCGGAAGAAGAAAGCAACATCCCCGAGGTGGCCTTCTCGCTGGACGAGGCACTCAAGGCGCTCGACGAGGACCGCGAGTTCCTGACCCGTGGCGACGTCTTTTCCGACGACCTGATCGACGCCTATATCGAGCTCAAGGGCGAGGAAGTCCAACTGCTGCGGATGACCACGCACCCGGTCGAGTTCGACATGTATTACAGCGTGTAAATGCCGCCATTTGGCCGGGAACCCTCCCGGTCGACCGAAACACGAACGCCCCGCATCGCGGGGCGTTTTTCATGCGTGGCTTCAGGCTGCGTGCCGGCGGAGAAGAACGGCCTACTTCTTGGGAACACCCTCGGCGCCCAACTCCTCCTTCATCCGCTTCTGGAATTCCTTGATCTGGTCGCGGGCCTGCTGCTCGCTGACACCGTAGCGGGCCTGGATCTTGCCGATCAGTTCGTCCTTCTTGCCCTCGAGCACGGCGAACTCGTCGCCCGTGATCTTGCCCCAGTATTCCTCGGCGTGCCCGATGAACGAGCGCCAGTTGCCTGCGATGTGATCCCACTTCATTACGGAACTCCTGTGCGGTTTTACCCTCTTCATTGTAGGCAATCGGCGCCGACCTGCCGAGCTGAATGCGACGCAGCTCTAGGCCAACGCTACAATGAGCCCATCTAATCATTATTCCTTTCAATGACACTTGAGAACAGAGAGACTGCCATGCCACCCGAGGCTCTTTTCCGCGCCCTTGGCGACACCACCCGCCTGCGCTGCCTGATGCTGCTGCTCCGCGAGGGGGAGTTGTGTGTCTGCGAACTGACCGAGGCACTGGCACTTAGTCAGCCTAAGATCTCCCGGCACCTCGCCCACCTGCGCGACGCGGGCCTTACCCAGGTGCGACGTGACGGCACCTGGGTGTTCTACCGCGTGGCCGGTGAACTACCCGACTGGGTCCTGGCGGTACTCAAGGCCACGTTTGACGGCAACGCAAACGGCGAGACGTTCACCGAGGACCTTGCACGGCTCACTCAGATGGAGGGGCGCCCGGAACGGGCTTGCTGCAACTGACTGCTTCGCACGCGTCTCGAGCGAAACACGAGTTCGGGAAACAGGGGGGCAATACGCACGCTTTGCGATAAGCTGTGCTTATCTGAAATAACAAAAGGGTCAATCCAATGGCGCGCCAGTCAAATCCCGCACTCCGACATCTGAGTTTCATGACACTACTGGAAGGCGGTTCATTGATCGCTCTCGTGCTTATCGCCATGCCACTCAAATACATGGCCGACATGCCCGAGGCGGTCAGTGCCGTCGGCCCGATCCACGGGATACTGTTCCTCTGGATGATGGCCGTGCTCGCCATCACGCTCTACCGCCGACTGTTGCCCATTCACCACGGCGCGGTAGTGGCAGTCGCGGCGCTGATTCCCTTCGGTGGGCTGGTCTCGCACCGACTGGTTCGTCGCCGCCTCCAAGCCAGGGACTGAGCGGCACAGCGACCGAGCACCCCGATCTCGGCGATAACGCCGGGCCGCGGCCTCCCTAGTGGCGCAGCTCGACCGGGATGGGGAAAACCATGTTCTCGACCACGGCGGGCTCGCGCTCCTCCAACGTGGCCTTGCATTCGAGCTTGAGCCGCTCGATGACCTGCTGGACGAGGATCTCTGGGGCCGAGGCACCGGCGGTCACACCCACTCGCTCGCAGTCGCAGAACCAGGCCGGATCAATGTCGGCCGCACCGTCGATCAGGTGGGCAGGCGTGCCGGACTGCTCGGCCAGTTCACGCAGGCGGTTGGAGTTGGAACTGGTCTTCGAGCCGACCACCAGTACCATATCGCAGCTCTCGGCCAGCTCGCGAACGGCGTCCTGGCGATTCTGCGTGGCATAGCAGATGTCATCCTTGCGCGGCCCCTCGATCTGGGGAAAGCGCTCCTGCAGCGCGCCGATAATGGCGCGGGTCTCGTCGACCGAGAGCGTGGTCTGGGTCGCCCAGGCCAGCCCCTTGGGGTTATCGACCTGCAAATGCTCCACGTCCGCGATCTTTTCTACCAGATGGATCCGCCCACCGAAGACCGGGTCGAAGTGCCCCATTGTGCCTTCAACCTCGGGGTGTCCCTCATGACCGATCAGCACCACGTCGCGCCCTGCCCGGGCGTGACGGGCGACTTCCATGTGCACCTTGGTCACCAGCGGGCAGGTGGCATCGAAGACGGTCAGACCGCGCTCGGCGGCCGTGTCCTGGATCGCCTTGGAAACACCGTGGGCGGAAAAGATCAGGGTGGAACCGTCCGGCACGTCGGCCAGGTCCTCGATGAAGATCGCGCCCTTGTCGCGCAGATTGTCGACGATGTAGCGGTTGTGGACGATCTCGTGGCGCACGTAGATGGGCGCGCCGAAGGAATCGAGTGCGCGGTCGACGATCTCCACCGCCCGGTCGACCCCGGCGCAGAAGCCGCGCGGGTTGGCGAGCTGGATCTTCATGGCGCCTCTCCCTGCAATGCGGGTGAATCGGCGGGTGCGGCCTGCCCGTCCACGGCCAGCACCTGGACGATCAACTGGATGTTCTGCCCGGCCAGCGGGTGGTTGAAGTCCACCGTCACGGCATCCTCCGTCAGTGCCGTCACGGTCCCCGGCACCGATTCGCCATTGGGCAGATCGAACTCGATCACCAGTTGCTGCTCGAGCTTCATCTCTTCCGGGAACCGGCCGCGCGGCATGGTGTGCACGTTGCTAGGGTCCGGCATGCCGAAGGCGTACTGCGGCGTAAGCAGGATGCGGGTGTACTCGCCCAGCGGCAGGCCGACCAGCGCCTCCTCGAGGCGCGGCTCGAAGGCACCAGTGCCCAGCTTGACGCTGAACGGCTCGTCGTCGAAGGTGCTGTCGACCACGCGATCGTCAGGCAGACGGATCTCGTAGTGGACGATCACCTCGGAGTCCTTGCCGATGGTTGGCAGGTCGGACGTGTCAGCATCACTCATCAGATACGCTCTCTCGGCCAGCGGGCCGCAATTCGGCCCAGATAATCAGTGCTACGCCGATGGTAATGGCGGCATCGGCAATGTTGAAGGCCGGCCAATGCCAGCCGGCGACATGGAAATCGAGAAAATCGACCACGTGGCCATAGAGGACCCGGTCGACCACGTTGCCCACGGCACCGCCGATCAGCAGCGTGATGCCCGCCTTGACGCGCCCGTCCCGGATTGCGACGAACGCCAGCCAAGCCAGCAGCGCGGCCGTGATTACCACGGCCAGAAAGATGAAGAACCAGCGCTGCCAACCGTCGTGGTCGGCGAGGAACGAGAAGGCCGCCCCGGTGTTGTACAGCAGGGTGAAGTTGAAGAACGGCAGCACCTCGACCGGACGGGCGTAGACCAGCCCCGCCAGCGCCGCCCACTTGGTCAGCTGGTCGGCGACCAGCACCCCGAG
>JAWLFB010000132.1:0-3476 GCA_041685825.1 Guyparkeria sp.
CACAAAATAAAAAACCCCGACGATAGCGCCGGGGTTCTTAAGATAGCGTCGGGTTTTCGACATCAGCGCAGCAGGCTGAGCACGTTTTCCGACGACTGGTTGGCCTGTGCAAGCATCGCGGTCCCCGCCTGCTGGAGAATCTTGGCCCGCGCCATCTCGGACGATTCCTTGGCAAAGTCGGCATCCATCACACCCGAGCGCGCCGCTTCGACGTTCACGGTGATGTTGGTCAGGTTGGAGATCGTGCTGTCGAGGCGGTTGGACACCGCACCCAGGTCGGAGCGCGACTGGCTGATCTTCTGCAGCGCCACATCGATCACCTTGAGCGCATCTGCGGCCCCCTCCACGGTGGAGAGGTCGATGGCCGCAACGCTTTCAAGCTTGGATCCGTTTGCAGCGGCGGTAAAGTGTTCGGTCGCGGCAGCGTCATCCGTAGAAACCGTGAACGCCTTGGTCGAGGTCATCTCGACTTCACCGGTCACGGCCGCGTTGGTTGTCGCCTGGCCCACGGCAAGGGTGCCGTTTGCAGTGCCATCGCCTTTCAGGGCCGTGACAGTAAAGTCGGTCGTGCTTGCTGTGGCGTTCTCGAGGATGATGTCATCGCCATTCGCGTCGTTCAGGACGATCGCGCTATTGTCGTTCTCGGCCATCTTCGCGGTGATGCCGGTCTGGCCAGACACCGCGTTGATCGCGTCACGCAGACCGCGCACGTCAGTCGCGTCGGTGATGCTGACCGTACCGATGTTGACAGTCTCGCCGGAAGTGGTGCCAATATCGAAGCTGATACTGTCGTCCTGGGTAAACCCGGACAACTGCGCCTTGGTCTCGGCCATGGCTTCGATCCCGGTCCCGGCAGAAATCTTGTTTACTTCTGCAGCAAGGTCGCTGGCAGACTGGCCCGCGGTTGTGGTGATCGTGTCGCTACCCGCGAAACCTGTGAGGGTCAGCGTGGTGCCTGCGGCAACGGCGCTGTCGGTGCCGTCGGTCACGCTGACCGCACTTTGCACAGTGTTCGCGCCGATGTCGGTCGCCGCCGCGCTGTCGACATCAATATTGAGGACCTGGCCCGAGTCCGCACCGATCTGGAACTGCTTGCCCTCGAAGCTGCCGTCGAGAACATTCATGCCGTTGAACGTCGTGTCCTTGGCAACGCGGTTGATCTCGGTCACCAGTTGCTTGGCTTCCGCGCCGAGGTTGTTCCGGTCAGATGCCGTATTGGTGTCGTTCGAAGACTGCACCGACAGTTCGCGAAGACGCTGCAGCATGTTCGAAACTTCGACATGTGCGCCTTCCGTGGTGTCCAGCAGGTTCTTGCCGTCGGTCGCGTTGCGCACCGCCTGGTTCAGGCCGGTAATCTGCGATGTCATCTTCTCGGCGATGGCCATGCCTGCCGCGTCGTCTTTCGCCGCGTTGATACGAAGGCCGGTGGACAGACGACCCATCGCCGCATTCATGTCCTCGTTGACGCGGGTCATGTTCGCTTGAGCCGTGATCGCGCCGATATTGGTGTTGATGGTGGTCATGGTTTCAGTCTCCTGAGTGTTTTTCGACGCTGGCCAGCGCTTGAACAAGCAAACGGCTTGCCCAGAATTTGTTTAGAAAAAACTGCACGCTTCACACTAACTACCTAAAATACAATCACAAATTTCCTGTCTGACGTTGGTATGGTTTTTGCCGGAATACCGGGGCGGGG
Organism: Guyparkeria sp.; assembly: GCA_041685825.1. Taxonomy (GTDB): domain Bacteria; phylum Pseudomonadota; class Gammaproteobacteria; order Halothiobacillales; family Halothiobacillaceae; genus Guyparkeria. The sequence continues at coordinate 1,694 of JAWLFB010000132.1, forward strand.
TGCGCCCGTCTTCAATGTCGTTCCAGGTTAAAGGGACCCGGATATGGATTTAGCTTCGATCATCGGTTTGGTGGGCGCGGTCGGAATGGTGATCGGGGCCATGATCGCGGCGGGGGGTCTCGGACCCTTCGTGGATATGGCGTCCTTGCTGATCGTGGTCGGCGGAACCTTCTTTGCCGTGATGTATAAATGCACGATGCCGATCTTCCTGCGCAGCTTTAGTGCGATGAAAAAGGTCTTCATGCCCAAGTCGCCGGACCGGGAGGGGCTGATCACCCGGATGGTCGAACTGTCGGACCTTGCCCGCAAGAACGGGCTGATGGCGCTGGAAAACCAGGACGTGCCGGACCCGTTCTTTTCCAAGGGGCTGCAAATGCTCGTGGACGGGGCCGATGAGGCCAAGCTGGTCAAGCAGCTCAACCAGGAGATCAAGGCGATGAAGACCCGCCATGGGGAGATCCACGACGCGGTGCGCGGCTGGATCGACATCGCCCCGGCGATGGGCATGATCGGCACGCTGATCGGGCTCGTGCAGATGCTGGGCAACATGGCTGATCCCAAGGCGATCGGCCCGGCGATGGCGGTGGCGCTTCTGACAACGCTCTACGGCGCCTTTTTGGCAAACGTTATCTTCGGACCGATCCTGGCCAAGCTCGAAGGCTACTCTTCGGTCGAGGTGCAGTATCGCGACATGGTCGTGGCCGGCTTGCGCAACATCGCCCGCGGGGAATCGGGACGGAACGTGCAGGAACAGATGGTCGCCGTCCTGCCGCCGAAGCTGCAAAGCAAACTCATGGCGGCCTGAGGACAGATCGATGGCGCGTGCTCCCATTCCGCTCCCGGTGCCGTTCGAAGAGGCCGAAGAGGACGATTGCCCCAAATGCCCACCGGCCGGCGCACCGGCCTGGATGGCGACCTTCGCCGACATCGCTACGCTTCTGATGGCGTTTTTCGTGCTAATCCTGTCCTTCGCCGAATTCAACCAGCCCAAGTTCAAGATGGTCGCCGGATCGCTCAAGCAATCCTTCGGCGTCCAGCGCGAAATCCCCGTCTTCGAACAGCCCAAGGGCACGACCGTGCTGGACCTCAAGTTCAGCCCCTCTCCCGAGACGGCGATCACCGAAGAGTTGAAGCAGGACACGACGGAGACCGAAGCCCCCGAGGTCACCCGCCCCGAAACCGAGGACAAGGGGCAGGGCGATGATGGCGACACGGGCCAGGACGCCTCCGAGGCAGACCGCGAGAAACAGGACGCCGCCGAAGCGCTGGCCGAGGCCATTCAGGACGCCCTCGAACAGGGGCAGGTGCGCGCCGAAACCCGTGACGGAGAGGTTGTCCTGTCGTTCCAGGCCCCGACCGAAGAGAGCCTCGCCGACCAGCTTGGTGCGGCCGCAGAGGCGCTCGACTCTGCCCGGGACAGCACGCAAGACGCCACCTCGGACGTGATGATGGACGGGCTGGGCGATGCGCTGGCGCAGATCGCCGACGCCGTGCAGGAGCAAAAAGACACCGCCGAGACGCGCAACCGCGAGGGCCAGGCCGAACGCAGCGCCGCGCTGGCCGAGGCCGAGCTGCGCGTCGCGCTGCAACGGCAGGTGTCGCAAGGGCTGGTGTCCATCGAACAGCGCAAGGACAAGGTCGTCGTGACCGTCGGCGCGGGCGGGGCGTTCCCCTCGGGCGATGCCGACCTGACCGCCGAAGCGCGCGAGATCATGACCCGGCTTGCCTTCTCGGCGATGAGCGATGCCAGCAGCATCACAGTGACCGGGCACACCGACACGGT